>NZ_JBQFOY010000010.1:0-140435 GCF_056533985.1 Ruegeria sp. E8 | reverse complement strand
GCGAGGCTTCGCGGATACAGATCATCGCGTTCTTGCCGATGCGGTTCAGGCCGTCGCCCAGACCCACGGTGGTGGTGGTCTTGCCTTCACCCGCTGGGGTCGGGTTGATCGCGGTCACCAGGATCAGCTTGCCGTCTTCGCGGTCCTGAACCGAGTTGATGAAGTCCTGGCTGACTTTGGCCTTGTCGTGGCCGTAAGGCAGCAGATCCGCTGATTCGATGCCGATCTTGGCACCGATTTCCTGAATCGGCTTTTTGTTCGCTTCGCGAGCGATTTCGATATCGGATTTGTAGCTCATTGGCCGGGGTCCTTGATTGAATACCGTGCAAAACCGACGCGGAAGGTCGGCGCTGGCCATTCCATACCCTTGTACACAATCTCAATAGCCATGGATTCCGACATTCTGGTGTCGTGAAGCGTCGTGAGGGTGTTTCGGTGGTTTCAAATAGGAAACCTACACCGCGCCCTGAGCCCAAACGGGCTGATCCGGAATAAACAATTTCAACTGATCGCCCAATTGAATGCGCCCCGGACGTTCGACCCATCCGGTGATGCCCCGACGTCCGGCCGCCGCAGGTTTGAACGATGCACCATGACCAGGTTGATCCGCCTCGATCTCGCGCCCGGGCAGAACACAAGGGGCGTTTTCCATGTCCACGGTTATCGTCATCCCGTTTGTTGCCTGAAGACGCGACGACGGGGGAATATGCGAGAAATCGGGAATCCCACGCAACACGACAGAGGCACCGAGGTAGGACGGATCAAGCTGTTCCAGCCCCATATCTTGCGCAATTGCTTGCAGTTCCTCTTCGGACAGCACCGACAGCTGACGGACATTGCGGATTTCAGTGCCTTTCGGGTAGAGGTTCGAGACCCTGACACAAGATGCCCGATTAAGCCCCTCGTGCCGCTCGCCCTTCACGCCATCAAACCCCAGATCCAGCGCGTCAACAGCCTCGGCCCGCAAAGACTTTCCCGCCGGGACATGACCCAGCCAGATCACTTCGGCTGAATAATCGGTTTCGCGCAAAAACGGCATGGCCAGTCCCTTTTCATCCACTGTCTTGCAGGCATAATGCCCACCAGAACTCCGATGAAAAGCGAAAAGACCCGGAGCAAGCTCCGGGTCCTTTTTTATGCGGTAGGTTCAGGCTCCATGCCGCCTTCGGGCGGCGATTTCTTGGCCTTGGTTTTGGGAATGGCGGTGACGCTGGGTGCGTTGCCTTCGTCCGGCTTGTCGCCTTCGTCATCGCCTTCGGTCGGCGATTCACCATTCATGACGCGTTTGATTTCGTCACCGGTCAGAGTTTCATATTCCAGAAGACCCTGCGCCAAACGCTCCCATTCCTCGTTCTTGTCAGTGAGGATTTTGTGCGCACGCTCATAACCCTGCTGGATCAGACGCTTTACCTCTTCTTCGATCAGCTCTTTGGTATGAGCCGAGACCGAGAAGCCCGCAGTGTTGCCCTGATACCCTTCATGGGCTTCGGCATAGTCGATATTGCCCACCTTGTCCGACATGCCCCAGCGCATCACCATCGCACGCGCCAACTGGCTGGCCTGCATGATGTCACCGGCCGGGCCGTTCGAGACATGGTCTTCACCGTATTTGATAACCTCGGCGGCCTTGCCTGCCATTGTCATGGCGAGCTTCTGCTCGCACTCGTCCCGGTGATAGTTCAACTGATCCATCTCAGGCAGGCTAACAACCATACCAAGTGCGCCGCCACGCGGAATGATCGTGGCCTTGTAGACCGGATCACACAGCGGCAGTGTCATACCGACAACCGCATGACCGGATTCGTGATAGGCGGTCTTTTCCTTCTGGTCCTGGGTCAGCACCATCGAGCGGCGCTCGGCCCCCATCATCACCTTGTCCTTGGCGTTCTCAAAGTCCTCCATAGTGACAAAGCGACGGCCCACACGGGCTGCCATCAAGGCGGCTTCGTTCACGAGGTTGGCCAGATCAGCACCCGAGAAGCCCGGCGTACCGCGCGCGATGATGCGCAGATCGACGTCGGGGCCCAAAGGCGTCTTGCGGGCGTGGACACCCAAAATCTTCTCACGGCCTTTGATGTCGGGGTTGCCAACGGTCACGTTCCGGTCAAACCGGCCCGGACGCAGCAGCGCAGGGTCCAGAACATCTTTACGGTTGGTGGCCGCCAGAATGATCACGCCTTCGTTGGCTTCAAAACCGTCCATCTCGACCAGCAACTGGTTGAGCGTCTGTTCGCGTTCGTCGTTGCCCCCGCCGTAACCGGCGCCACGATGGCGACCCACGGCGTCAATCTCGTCGATGAAGACAATGCAAGGCGCATTCTTCTTGGCCTGCTCGAACATGTCGCGCACCCGGGATGCACCCACGCCCACGAACATCTCAACGAAGTCAGAACCCGAAATGGTGAAGAACGGCACGCCCGCCTCACCCGCAATCGCACGGGCCAGAAGCGTTTTACCAGTGCCCGGAGGGCCGACCAACAACGCGCCTTTCGGGATCTTGCCACCAAGGCGGCTGAACTTCTGCGGGTTGCGCAGGAATTCAACGATTTCTTCCAGCTCTTCTTTGGCTTCGTCAATGCCTGCAACGTCGTCAAAGGTTACGCGGCCATGCTTTTCGGTCAGCATTTTGGCCTTGGACTTGCCAAAGCCCATCGCACCGCCTTTGCCACCGCCCTGCATCCGGTTCATGAAATAGACCCAGACACCGATCAGCAGCAGGAAGGGCAGCAGCGTGATCAGGAAAGACTGGAAACCCGATTGCTGTTGCTTGACCGCCTGAACGGGGATGTTTTCGTCGATCAGGAGTTTCGTCACCTCGGCATCGCCGGGTTTGATCGTGACATAGCTTGAGCCGCTTTGAGTGGTGTAGCGGATCTGTTCGCCATCCAATGTCACATTCTTGACTTCGCCGCTTTGCACGGCACTGACAAAGTCAGAGTAAGTTCTTTCGTTGTTCTGAAGCGTTCCGCCCGGTCCACTGAACAGATTGAACAGTGCAAGGATCAGCAGGAACAGAACGACCCAAAACGCGATATTGCGAGCGTTGCCCAAGGAAAATCTCCCAAAAGTTCCGGCAGGTGAGAAGCTGCCAAGTTACCTCTTAAAATAGAGAGGATTGTGGTATGTTCAATGCGATAAAAAAGATGCGTAAAACTCGGGCCATTCTGACGTCGTCGTGGCCCGCCATCCGTTCGCATATCCCGCCAGTGGCGCAGCCAAGAGCGTTTCACCCTTCCAAACCGCAGGCGTCGCGGTCAAGGCAAGTCTGGGACGCCCTGTTTCACGCCATTCCGGCACCTGTTGCAGCCCATTATCGCCCAATGTACGGATTTCAGCACCCGGTGTCGCAGGGCCATTTACGCGCCATTTGCCATCCCATACGTCATCGGGTACGGCAATTTGGTCTTGCACGGCCTTAAATTCCCTGCAAATCCAAACACTCTCAGCTTTTGGAACCAACAGGCATCCGCCGACCGATCCGGCCCGCCCCATCGTCAAAGCATCCATCGCCTGCTCGACCGTACTCTGGCGCGGGGGATAGCCCTGACCCGCGATCCAGGCGAGAATCCCAACCAGAACGCGGCGGCGGATTTCCTTGGGCAGCGCAGCGAACCCGGCCCGATCAACCTTTACGTCGCTTTGATCGACCTGCGCCACGTTCCGCGCGGATTCCTGCGCAAATACACCCAATGCCAAATGTGCCTGCGCCAGATTATCTGCCACCCGAGACAAGGAAAGCGCATCGATTCCCAAGGGTTCAAGGCCTCCAAGAGCCTCTCGCGCCTTGATCCGGTCGAACCCTGAGTCCTGATTCGAAGGGTCTTCGACCCATGATGCGCTGATATCTGTCAGGTAAGCACGCAGGCTTTCCCGGGTAATCCCAAGCATTGGGCGCAGCAGTGTCACCCCTTTCAGATGCCGACTTGCCGACATACCGGACAGACCGGTGACACCAGATGACCGACCCAGTCGCATCAACAGCGTTTCCGCCTGATCATCTGCCGTATGTCCCAACGCGATGGCATCAATTCCACGATCTCGCGCCCAATCGGTCAGCAAGGCATACCGGGCCTGACGCGCCTGATCCTGCAAGTTGCCAGCCCCGTCCCAGCCCGTCCAACGCAAGGTCTCATGTGGCAACCCTAGCGCTGTGGCCTGACGGGATACGGTCTCGGCCTCCGCCGAAGACTCAGGCCGCAGCCCATGATCGACTGTGGCAACAAACAAGGTGATCGCCTCGGTCTGTGCCAACTCATGCAAAAGATGCACAAGGGCGACAGAATCCCCGCCGCCCGATACCGCGATGCCCAATTTACGCGGCAGGTTTTCCGGCAACCGGGCGCGAAGTTCCGCTAGTAGTTTTTCTGAGTGGCGGCTCAAGAACACCCCAATGCCGACATCTCTTGCGTGGCGTTCGCAAAAGCTGGTGCAGATGGAAAGCGGACGCCAACTTCATTGAGCGTGATGCAAGCCTGATCGGTCTGCCCCAACCGCCCCAGCGCTGCGCCCAGTTCATACAGGGCCTCGGGGGCAAATGCGCCCTCGGAGTCGCCGGTAAAGCTGGCCAGAAATGCACGCGCAGCTTCTCGGGTGTCGCCGATACCCTCAAGAGCGTGCCCGCGTTTCAAGTGCGCTTCGGGCGCAAGGGGGCTGCCGGGATAGGATGTTTCAAACTGCGCGAACATGTCTGCCGCGGTCTGGAAATCTCCGTCCAACAAAGCTTGCGATGCGGCATCGAAATCGGCGCGCTCACCCACGGCCAGTTCGCCCCCATCCGATGCAGGGGGCGTCACCGCGTTCACCGGGGCCGTTTCAGTGGTCGCCGTATCGCCGCCCAGCGTCGAGGTCTCACCCAGCGTCGACAGATCCCCACCTTCGAGTTCGACCAGCCGGAATTCCAGATCGCCGATGCGGTTGGTGCCATCGGTGACGATATTCTGCACCCGCTGGTTCAATTGTTCCGTCTGACGGGTCAGGCGCTGCAATTCGGCCTCGATTGCATCGACCCGCTCGAGGATCGAACTGCCGGACAGGTTTGGCGCGGGCGATCCGGTTGTTGAAAACTCACGCTTCAGACGCTGAATTTCCACGTGCAGAACTGTCAACTCCTGCCGAATATCCGCCAGAGTCTGCTGATCCTGTGCCTTTGCAACACCAGCCGTCGCCATGACAGCCGCCAATACCCATCCAGCAATGCGCATCATCTTACCCCAGAGTTGACCCGGTCAGCACCGTCACCGCGCGGCGGTTCTTGGAATAGCATTCCTCGGTGCTGCAAATTTCGATCGGGCGTTCCTTGCCGTAGCTGATGGTCGTCAGACGGTTGCCCGCAACACCGCGCGAAATCAGGTACTCGCGGGCAGCGTTCGCCCGGCGCGCACCCAGCGCGAGGTTATATTCGCGTGTGCCCTGCTCATCCGCATGACCTTCGATATTCGCGACGAAATCGGGGTTGGCCAGCAGCCAGTCCGCCTGACCTTGCAGCACAGTTTGCGCCTGTGGCGTCAGGGTCGACTGGTCCACGGCAAACAATACACGATCCCCGACGGTCTGCTGGAAATACGCGGGCGAACGCGGGTCGCTTGGCGAACCCGGTACGATCGCGCCAGTGCCACCTGCACCGCCGCCCAATGCGGAAGGGTCATTGTTTGTACAGGCGGCGATCACACTCAGCGCGCCCAGCGCCAGGACTTTGCTCAATACGTTCATTTCAAGTGCCTCGTGTTTTGATTATTGCCGCCTGTCTAGCACAGGGACGATTCGTTGTGAACTTTGCTGCGATCAATTCTGCAAGGGGCCCCAGGACGGGTCGCTACCGCCATCGGGTGTACGCACCGGACGCAGGTTGCGGCCCGAAATGTCGACCGAATACAGCGAGGCCCGACCGCTTGCCCCCTGCGTTTCACGGGTAAACATGATGACACGGCCATTGGGCGACCATGTGGGTCCTTCATCCAGGAACGAGGCTGTCAACAAACGTTCCTCGGACCCATCGGTGCGCATCACACCAATATGGAACCGCCCCTGATTTTGCTTGGTAAAGGCAATCAGGTCCCCACGCGGCGACCAGACGGGCGTACCATAGCGCCCCGCGCCAAAGCTGATCCGTGTCGCCTCGCCCCCGTTTGCCGGCATCACATAGAGCTGCGGTGTACCCGAGCGGTCGCTTTCAAACACAATCCGGCTGCCGTCAGGCGAATAGCTGGGCGCGGTCTCAATCGCGGGCGTGTTGGTCAGGCGCGTGCTTTGCCCCGAGGCCAGATCCATCTTCCACAGATCCGTATTGCCGCCCTGAATCAGCGAATACACAATCGACCGGCCATCCGGCGAGAAGCGGGGCGAGAAGCTCATGGTTCCGTCTTGTGTCTTCAACTCCTGCCGTTTGACGCGGCCCACATCCAGCACATAGATGCGCGGGCTGCCGCTTTCGTAGCTGGTGTACAGCAGCCGATCCCCGGTCGGTGAAAAACGCGGCGCAAGAACGATTGCAGAGCTGTCGGTCATGTACTGCACATTTGCACCGTCGTAATCCATGATCGCCAGACGCTTCAGCCGCTGGTTCTTTGGCCCACTCTCGGACACGAAGGCCACGCGGCTGTCGAAATACCCGCCCTCGCCTGTAATCCGGCTATAGACCTGATCAGCGACCTTATGCGCCATGCGCCGCCAGCCTTCAGTGGTGCCTGCCAACTGCAGACCATTGCCCAGTTCCTGCCCCGAGAACACGTCCCAGACCCGGAACCGAACCGTCAGGTTCTTGCCCGAAACATTGACTGCACCGGTGATCAGCGCATCAGCGTTGATCGCTTTCCAGTCGGCAAACTGCACCGGGGCATCGAAGCTGCTGACCCGGCTGATAAACGCATCCGAAGAGATTTCGCGAAACAACCCGGTCCCGGTCAGATCAGCAGCCACCACCCGAGAGATGTCCTGTGCAAACTGTGTGGCAGAAGGACCGTCCGGCACGAAATTCGGCACCGCGAAGGGCAGCGGTTCGATAATGCCCTCGTCCAGTTCCAGACGCAGAGGCCCGTTTTGTGCATAAACCGGCGCAGACAACAGCGTCAGGCCGACAAAGAGGCTGGTCAGAAGTTTCATCATTTGATCCGCATCCTCTCGGGATTGAATGTAATCTCAACATCCTGCCACTGAGCGTATTTGTCAGCAGGCAAGTCATATCCTTTGGCCCCACAGCGTAAAATCGCGCGGCGGGCGGCCTGATAGGCCTGATTGGCTGCGCTGGCGGATCCGCCAGAGCTGTCCAGCATCCGAACGCTGCCACCCACAACAGTACCGTCGCGGTTCAGCGAAAACGCAACCACGACCACAGTATTCAGCGCGTCAGTGGACAGCGAGCCCACATTCCAGCATCTCGACACTGCCAATCGCATCGCATCCTTTTCCCCGCTGGTCAGCGGTGGGCCGGAAGGCTCGGACCCGCTTCCCAAGGCTTCGGCCAGCGCGTCTTTGATCGCAGCTTCATCGGCTTGTGCCTCAAGCTCTGGCGCCACCTCAGTTGTTTCCGCGACTTCGGGTTCAGGCGGGGAGCTTGGCCGGTTCGGACGGACGCGCGGACGCGGTGAGGTCAACGGAGATTGCTCTTTGGTTTCCTCAGCCTCGGTCACAATCTCAGGTGCCGCCTCTTCCGGCGCCGTCTGGTCCTGTTGTTCCTGCTGAACCTCTGCACCCTCATCCAGTGAAACGGGCGGGGTTTCAAAATCATCCGGTTTTGCCTCGGGCGGCGGCGGCGCTATGGCCTCGGGCGCGACCCGATCCGACGGGCGCGGTTGCGCCTCGGGGCCCGGTGGTACCGGTTGCGCGACGGTTTCGACCTCTGGCTCAGTCAATGTCGGCGGCTCATCCGGCACCTCGGGCTCTGGCGGGGCTTCGACGATGACGGGCGCAGGCTCGGGTTCTGGCTCAGCTGGTGCGACAGGTTCCGGGCGCGGCTGTTCCTCGACCACAGGTTCCGGTGGCTTGGTCTCAGTCTCCGGCTCGGGCGGTTGTTGCAATGCCGCCGGCACTTCGGGGATTTCAGGTGCATCCCGCTGGGCCGTCATGGCCGCGAATTGTTCAGCGGTGACCACAGACACATCCTGTACGGCCATCGGCAGCGGCTCGGACCGGAACGTGCCGCCCAACAGCGCCACTCCGATCAGGCTGACATGCGCAATCGCCGAAATCTTGGTGCCGGTATCCACCGTGCGACCTCACTCTCCACCTTCATCCAGCGTCGGCCCGCCCGTATCGGTCACAAGGCCAACGTTGGAAAACCCGCCCGCGTTCAGCGCGCCCATGACCTGCATCACCTGCGCGTAGGGGATCGCACCATCGGCCCGCAGGAAAACCCGGTCACTGCTCCGCTCTGTCGCAATCGCGCGCAGCTTGCCAATCAATTCTTCGCGCAGCACATCGGTCGTCTGAATCTGCACGCGCCCGTCTGCCGTCAGAGTCACGGTCAACGGTTCTTCGTTGTCACCGGGCAAAGCGCTTGCCGCAGTCTTGGGCAAGTCAACCGGAACACCAACGGTCAGCAACGGCGCCGCCACCATGAAGATGATCAGCAACACCAGCATGACGTCCACAAACGGTGTCACGTTGATCTCGGCCATGGGCTGCGCGCGCCCGCGACGCCGCCCGCGCCTGCGCCCATTACCACCCGATGATTGCTGAACCGCCGCGCCCATGGTCAGCTGTCCAACTGGCGCGACAGGATGGTGGCGAATTCATCAGCAAAAGCCTCATACCCACCAACGATCCGATCACTGTCGGCGCTGAGTTTGTTGTAGAAGATAACTGCCGGGATCGCGGCCAGCAGACCCAGACCCGTGGCCAGCAGCGCCTCGGCAATACCGGGGGCCACGACCGCCAGATTGGTATTCTGTTGCTCGGCAATTTCGATAAAGGCGTTCATGATACCCCAGACGGTACCGAACAGACCGATAAACGGTGCGGTCGAGCCAACCGTTGCCAGAATGGGCAGACCTTTCTGCAAGGTCTCCGCCTCTTTCGCGATGGCCACATCCATCGAGCGGTCTATCCGCGCGGTAGCGCCCGCAATCAATCCGCCATCATTTCGGTGCGACCTGCGCCATTCGATCATTCCGGCGGCAAAAATCTTTTCCGAACTGCCGTCCGGCTGCGTTCCGGTCTGTTCGAACAATTCGTCCAACGGGTTGCCGGACCAGAAGCTTTCGTCAAACACCTGCGCCTCGCGACGTGCCGCGCGATAGTTGATCAACTTTTGGATAATGATCCCCCAGGACCAGATGGATGCGCCGATCAGCATCAGCATCACCAATTTGACGACAAAAGTCGCGCGGGCATACAGCCCCCACATGGAGAAATCGATCTCCTGCGCCAGCGCCAGCGTTTCAGCTTCCATGAACCTGCTCTTTGTTTTTGCCTGATGGCCGTTTATTTGGCCTTGTTTTGCCAAACGCTAACGCAGTTGGGGCTGAAAAGCCAATAGAACCACCCTTGGCCTGCAAATTGTTACATCAATGCGCGAATCTCTGCCGGAAGGCGGATCGGTTTGCCGTCCTTGTTGATGCACACGGCAGTGACCGAAGCGCGAAAAATCTCTGTCTCCCCGCGCCGGACAAGCTGCGCCATCGTCAGTCGCACCCCCGAGATTGCAGTCACTTCGGTTTCAACGATCAGCTCGTCATCGAATCTGGCAGGCGAAAGGTAGTCGGCTTCAACCCTCCGTACGACCCACACGATGCCTTCTTCCCGCATCGCGTTCTGGTCATTGCCCAAATTGCGCACCCAGTCCGAGCGGGCACGCTCAATATACCGCAGGTAGTTCGCGTGATAGACGACACCGCCCATGTCGGTATCTTCATAGTAAACGCGAACCGGGTACGTGTGTTTCATTGCGGCTGCTCCAGCCGGGCAAACAACCTGAGCGCATGAGACGCATCTTGCGCCGCCCCCGGCAAAACCGGATCATACGCAGCCCGGATCAGAGCGGCAATGTCAGGGCGCAGAATGGTGGCTTCACCTGCGATGGCCAACGGGGATTGGCTGCGAAACGCGGCGTCCGACCATAGAAGAACGGTTTGCACCACCTGGCTAAGCGCAAGGGTTTCCGCCGGAACCTTGGACAATTCCTTATCCATGCGCAGAAAAACAAAGGCAGCGCGGATTGCCCCATCCTCTTCAAATCGGAAAACGCGGTACTGATTTGCATCCGCTTCAACCAAACGTCCGACCAACGGCGCCAGATCGGGGATCAGACGATCAAGATCCGGCACCTCCAGCAGTTCTTGCCAGTCCCGGAAAAAGAAGACCATGCAGTTGGCGCCAAGTTCCGGGTCGGTCTCAGCCATCTTGTGACCGGCCAGCGTAACCACCGCTTCAAATGCGCCCTTCACAGTGGCCAGCGTCTCATCTTCGACGCCAAACACGATCGGCACGATGGGCCGCCCCCAACGGGCAAAAAGAAACTCACCGCTTTCGCGCGTGAACAGCGCCTCAATCTCTTCCGGTGTCACGGCCAGCCCTTCATCTTTTCGAAAATACTCTCGCCGAAGGCTTAAAATCTATGATCCGCCGTTTCAACCAAACAGATCGCTCTGCCGCTTGGGCGCAGTCATGCCCAGATGCGTCCAAGCCTTTTGTGCCAGCATTCGCCCGCGCGGGGTTCGCTGGATCAATCCCTGTTGCAGCAGGTAGGGCTCGATCACTTCTTCCAACGAGTCCCGGCTTTCAGACAGGGCCGCCGACATTGTTTCAATCCCGACAGGGCCACCACCGTAATTCTCGGCTATCAGTTTCAGATACCGGCGGTCCGCACCGTCCAGCCCCAGATGGTCCACACCCAGCCGTGTCAACGCGCCGTCCGCCAGATCGCGGGTGATGCGTCCATCGCCCTCGACAATGGCGAAATCCACTACCCGACGCAGCAACCGACCGGCAATCCGGGGCGTGCCGCGCGACCGGCGGGCGATCTCGCGCGCGCCATCATCATCTGCGGGCGCGCCCAGTTTCCGCGCGTTGCGGGTGACGATTTCGTGCAACTCATCAACCGTGTAGAACTGCAATCGCGTGGGAATACCGAACCGATCCCGCAAAGGCGTTGTCAGCAAGCCCATCCGCGTGGTGGCCCCAACCAGCGTGAAGGGCTGCAATTCAATCCGCACAGTGCGGGCCGCAGGGCCTTCGCCGATCACCAGATCCAGCTCGAAATCCTCCATCGCGGGATAGAGCACCTCTTCCACCGCCGGGTTCAAACGGTGGATTTCATCGATGAACAGAACGTCACGAGATTCCAGATTGGTCAGGATAGCCGCCAGATCGCCAGCCTTGGCCAGTACTGGCCCAGAGGTCATGCGAAAATTCACCCCCAGCTCACGCGCCATAATCTGTGCCAGAGTTGTCTTGCCCAACCCCGGAGGGCCATGGAACAGCGTATGGTCCATCGCCTCGCCTCTTTGGCGGGCGGATTGAATGAAAATGCGCAGATTGGCCCGCGCCTCGGCCTGACCGATGAACTCGTCCAACCCCTGCGGGCGCAAGGCGCGGTCGTTGTCTTCGGGCATTGGCTCAGGGCGCAAGGTGGGATCAGCATCAACCATTCATTTACCCTTTCGGAGCCAGCAATCTGAGTGCAGCGCGGATCAGATCAGCCTCTCCTGATTCGGGCTGGCTTGCCGCCGCCTCGGCCACGGCTGCGGCTGCGTCAGATGGCCCATATCCAAGATTGGCCAGCGCCGACAACGCTCCGGCAGATGCAGCGGCAGCGCCAGATGGCGGCTTCGATGCGCGTTTTGGCGCGGGCGCGGGGTCGGCAAGTTCAACAACCTCCAACTCGGGCCCGTCCATCGCCTCGGTAATCGCTCCGCCCATGGCCATGACACCGGGCGCCTTGTCCTTGAGATCCAGAACGATCCGTTGCGCCGTTTTCGGCCCTACACCTTTCGCCGCCTTGACCGCCCCCCAATCACCCAAGGCGATTGCACGGCTGACACCATCCGGCCCCAAGGCGCTGAGAATGGCAAGCGATACTTTGGCACCCACCCCCTGAACCGAGCACAGTAGACGATGCCATTCCTTCTCGACCAGCGAGAGAAACCCATAAAGCTGCATCAGGTCCTCGCGCACAACCATGTCCGTGTAGATCGAGACCGCCTCGCCCACGCCCGGCAATGCCGCCATGGTCCGGTCGGAACAATAGACGATATAGCCCACACCCCGGACATCGATCAGCACATGATCCGCCGCGCGATAGTCCAGCCGCCCTGTCAGTTTGCCGATCATGCCCGCACCTCTTTTACACGCGCCTGTTGCGTCTTTCCGTAATAGGCATGGCAAATCGCAATCGCCAGCGCATCGGCTGCATCCGCCCCTTTCGGCAAACAGCCCGGCAGTTGCAGTTTGACCATGTGCAGGACCTGCTCTTTCTCGGCATGGCCCACGCCAACCACGGTCTTCTTGACCCGGTTGGGTGCGTATTCCCCGACCGGCAATCCAGCCTGAGCCAGCGTCAGCAGCGCAACCCCCCGCGCCTGACCCAGTTTGAGCGTACCGGCCCCGTCCTTGTTCACAAAAGTCTGTTCGATGGCGGCCTGATCCGGCCTGTGATCCGCGATCACTTCGACAATCTGGTTGTGCAATGACAACAGTCGCTCGCCCAGATCGTCGCCATCCGACTTGCACAGACCGTTGGCCACATGGCTCAGGCGGCTGCCATTTGATTCGATGACGCCCCATCCCAGGGTCCTAAGCCCTGGATCAATGCCCAGAATTCGCATGTTTCGCCTCGGCCTGCTCGGGTTATGTGATCTTTTTTCCACGCCTAGCACGAAGCGTGAACATTTTCCAAGCGAATTGGCCAGAAGGCTGAAAACGACACACCTGTCTCAGGGGCGACTTCCCGCGTGATTTGCGACTTGGAAAAGTCTGATTTCGACACTTTTATGAACGCGTTTTAACCAATTATTTAAGGGAATTACAGCTTCGCGCAGCATTGCAAAAATTGCATAGGACACATGCAAAAACTGTACTTGTGCAGGCGAAATAGCAGCACTAGATGCCGCTCAGATCGCAAGATTGACAAGTGAACACTAACCAGAAGGAAACAGGATATGGCTGCACTGGACACAACCCGCATCGCCACCACTGGCTCGTTCGGCCTCGTTGGCCGTATCGGCGCATTTTTCGTATCGGCTGTTAACGCCGCTGTAGAATGGAATGACGCCCGCGTAACCCGCAACGCGCTGACCAGTCTGACCGACCGTGAGCTGGACGACATCGGCCTGTGCCGTGGCGACATCGACGCCATCGCCGAAGGTCGCCACTAACCCAACCACCACTCTCATTCGCCCCTTTCTCCTCCCTTGAGGGGCAAATGGAAACACCGCGCGCCCTGGGCACGCGGTGTTTTTTTGTCCGGAAATCGGATCAGTAGAAAATCTTGTTCAGCTGAGCGGCCAGCGCTTGCGACACCGGGTCGATCTGCATCACCCAAGCGCCTGCTTTCTCAACCGATGTTCCTTCGTGCAGGCTGTCGATCCGATATTGATACCCCGTCGGACCTAGGTGGGACAGAAGAAACGCCTTGAATGCAAAGACGGCCAAAAGCGTGAGCACCAGAAACTTCGCCGGCACCGCCGAGCTTACCCGCTGCGGCCTCATCACGACCAGGCCATCCTTGCGCATCGTCGCGCGATAGCCTCGGCTCATCTTTTCATGTTTCTTGTTCAGGCGATTAACGCGCTGATTGAACTCCAGTTGTTTACCCGTCATGGCAGCCTCCAAAAACCGCCCCCCTCGACTTCAGTCAGAAAACGGTAAATAGAGAATGCGACAAAAGCGTGGCAAAAATCCAGAAAACTCCCGCAAATGGCCTAATTCGCGCCCTGTTTGGTTAAGATTAGGGTCGTCCATTCACCAATCTCACCTCTGTGGGCAAGATTGAATTCATTCTGAGAATAAACAGATGCCACATCATCGGCCTGTTCGTTAAGGATTCCCGACAGGATCGCGTGGCCTCCGGGGCGTAGATTCGCGGCGATTTCGGGCGACAACGCCACCAAAGGTCCCTTGAGAATATTGGCAAAGATCAGATCGTATGGCGCGTGCGCCTTGAGGTCGGGATGATCGAAACCTGCGGCTTCCACGCACTGCACAGCGCCGGACATACCGTTTGCTTTCAGGTTGGCTTCGGCCACTTCCACCGCCACCTCATCGATATCGCTGGCGATGATGTCGCCGTCCCACACCCGGGCTGCCGCCATGGCCAGAACGGCGGTGCCGCACCCGATATCAGCCACTTTCGACGCGGTGAAGCCTTGATCCAGAAGGCGGTCTAATGCCTTCAAGCACCCCAGCGTCGTGCCGTGATGCCCGGTGCCAAAGGCCATCGCGGCCTCGATCAGCAAGGGAATTCGGCCCTCGGGCAGCTTGTCGGCGTCGTGGCTGCCGTAAACAAAGAAACGGCCCGCTTCGACCGGCGCAAGTTCGCGTCTTACATGCGCGACCCAGTCGGTTTCCGGCAGTTCCGAGACGACAAAGGGCTTTGCCTCGAACGCGGCGGCCAGAACCGCCAAGGCGGTCTCGTCCGGTGCGTCGGTAAAGTAACCGCCGACCTCCCACAGGCCCGAGCCGTCTTCGACCTCGAACACACCAACGCCGGTTGGTTCCGGCTCCAGACGCTCCATCGCTTCGCCCAGACCTTCGGCGGCTTTTTTACCTGTCAATGTGGTCAGGGCGGTGAATGTGGGCATGGGGGCCTCCTGTCTGAGTTGGCACCGCGCCTAAGATGCCGCGCCGTCAAGGTCAAGCACCGAGGCCTATTCCGCAGGGGTTGGTGCGAATTTGGACAGGATGGTTTCATTGCCCGGTTCAGGATGACGCGGAATCAACAGGGACAGGGCCAGCGAGACCATCGCCATCGCCGCTGCCAGACCAAAGACTGCGCCAGGCGACACGACCCACAACAGCCCGAGCGAGGCAGGCAGGAAAACAGCGGCTATATGGTTGATGGTGAAGGCCACTGCAGCGGTTGGCGCAATGTCCGCAGGGTCGGCGATCTTCTGGAAATAGGTCTTCAGCGCCAGCGCTAAAGCAAACAGCACGTGATCAATCACATAGAGGGTCGCGGCCAGAACCACGCCCCAGCCGAACCAGTAGATGCCGCCATAGGCCGCAAAGACGAGGGCCAGTCCTGTATATTCGAAAATCAGCGTGCGCCGCTCGCCAAACACTGACACGGCTTTGCCCAACAACGGGGCTGCGGCCATATTGATTGCAAGGTTGATCAGATAGAGGCTGGTAAGCTCGTGGACTTCAAACCCGAATTTTTCGACCATCATGAAGCCTGCAAAAACGATAAATATCTGCCGCCGGGCGCCCGCCATGAATTGCAGTGCATAGTACAGCCAGTAGCGGCGGCGCAGGATTAGTTTCTTGGTCTGCGGCGTCGGTGCGTCGAATTGCGGGAATGCAACAAGGCAAAACAGCGCCATCAGGGCCGTCACGCCGCCTGACGCCATGAACACGAAGTTGTAGGACAGATCAAATCGATCCCAGGTCAGGACAATCAGACCATAGACGACTGCAGTCGCAGCAGAGCCTGCTGCGACCAGCCATCCAAGCATCTGAGGGGCACGGTCTTTGGGCAACCATTGCAGCTGCAATGACTGGTTGACCGTTTCATAGTAGTGGAAGCCGATCGAACTAATCAGGGTCACGAACAGCAACCCGCCAAGGCTTGGGAACCACGCCGTCACTGCCGTGGCCACACCCAGCATGACCAATGAAATCATCGCCAGCACCTGCTCGCGGACGAAGATGATGACAGCAATCACACCAACGGCCAGAAAGCCCGGGATTTCTCGAACTGTATGGAGCAGCCCGATGTCCGCGCCATCAAAGCTTGCGACTTCAATCACGAAATTGTTCAGCAACGCGCTCCAACCGTTGAACGCAATCGGCATGGCAAAGGCCATCACAAACAAAAGCGTTATTGGTCGGCGCCAGAGCGGGAGGCTCTGCGCCTCGGAGAGCGGCATGGGTTTCAGCATAAGAGTCCTCTACGCCCATTTCATTGATTTGACGAGGGCAAAGCAGCACGCGCACAGAGGCTTTGCGCTGACGCGCAGGTCAGTAGAAACTCTGCGGATCGATATCGACGGTCAGGCGAATATCACCTTTCAGCCGCAAAGGGGCGATCCAGCGGGCGATAGCCTCCTGAATGGGTGCCCCTTTGGGGGCCTTGATCAGCAACCGCACCCGGTGCCGGCCCCGGATACGGGCAATGGGGGCTGGGGCAGGCCCGAAGACCTGCGCGCCGATCTCGCGCAGCGGCGCGTCATTGCGCGCCATCGCGTTGCCGATATCAAAGACCGGTCCGACCTCGGGGCCGGACAGCACGATGCCCGCCATGCGGCCATAGGGTGGCACTCCGGCCGCCTGCCGACCGGCGGCCTCGGCCTTCCAGAACCCCTCTTCATCTCCGGACAGGATTGCTCGAATCACCGGATGTTCGGGCTGGAACGTTTGCAGCAGCGCTTGCCCCGGTTTGTCCGCCCGACCCGCGCGGCCCGCCACCTGCCGCATCAGTTGGAATGTACGCTCGGCGGCGCGCAAGTCGGCCCCATGCAGGCTTAGGTCTGCGTCGATCACACCAACCAAAGTCAGTTTTGGAAAGTTATGCCCCTTGGCGACCAGCTGCGTACCGATGACGATATCCGCATCGCCTTCGGCAATTTCTTCAATCTTCGCCTTCAGCGCCCGGGCCGAGCCGAATAGGTCCGAACTGAGCATCGCGATCTTCGCCTCGGGGAATGTCGCCTCGGCCTCTTCGGCCAACCGCTCAATCCCAGGCCCAACCGGAGCCAGCTTGCCTTCGACCCCGCAGGACGGGCAGGCGTCAGGCATTGGCTTTGTTTCACCGCATTGGTGGCACATCAGGCGTTTGAGGAACCGATGTTCGACCATCCGCGCATCGCAATGATCGCAGGCAATCTGCTCACCACAGGCCCGGCACAGGGTCACCGGCGCATAGCCACGGCGGTTGATGAACAGCAGCGATTGCTCGCCCCGCTCAATACGCTGCCGCACCGCCTGCCGCAGCGAGGGCGAAATCCACGTCCCCGGCTGCATCTGTTCGGCCCGCATGTCGACGGGCTTCATTTCAGGCAAAACCGCAGCACCAAAGCGCGAGGTCAGATCCAGCCGCTCATACTTGCCCGCCTCGGCATTGGCCCAGCTTTCCAGCGACGGCGTCGCGCTGGCCAACACAACCCGCGCACCACAGATGGCCGAGCGCAGGACCGCCATGTCGCGCGCGCTGTAATGCACGCCATCTTCCTGCTTGTACGAGGTGTCGTGTTCCTCATCGACCACCACCAGCCCTAGATCGCGGAATGGCAGAAACAGCGCCGAACGTGCGCCCACGACCAGCTGCGCATCGCCCTGCCCGACCATCCGCCAAACACGGCGGCGTTCTGTCATCGTCGCGCCCGAGTGCCATTCGGCGGGGCGCGCGCCAAAGCGCTGCTCAACCCGCGTCAGAAACTCCGCCGTCAGCGCAATCTCGGGCAACAGCACCAGTGCCTGCCGCCCCATGCGTAGCGCCTCGGCCACGGCTTCCAGGTAGACTTCGGTCTTGCCCGAGCCGGTCACGCCCTTCAGTAGAGTCGTGCCATAATCGCCGGTCCGTTGCCCGGCCTGCAACCGCGCGACGGCGGCCTCTTGATCCTCGGTCAGGTTTTTCCCGGGCAAATCGGGATCAAGGTGTGGATAGGGCAAATCGCGCGGGCTGTCCTCTTCCCGCACCGCGCCCAGCTTGACCAAGCCTTTCACGACCGAAGACGTCACCCCCGCCTGCTCGGCCAGTTCCTTGAGCGTGAAGGCCAACCCACCATAGTCGCGCAGTACCTCCAGCACACGGGTCCGCGCGTCAGTCATCCGGTCAGGTTGACCATCGCCCAGCCGGTAAATCTTGCGCATCGACGGCGGATCGCCCAGCCCCGGCGCGCGGGTCGCCAGACGCAGCATCGCAGGCATGGGCGTCAAAGTGTAATCAGCGACCTTGCCCAAAAACACCCGCATCTCTTCGCGCATCGGCGCGACCTCAAGCACCCGGATCACAGACCGGGCCTTGCTCAGGTCAAATCCACCTTGCCCCGGCCCCCAGACCACACCCAGCACCTTGCGCGGGCCCAGCGGCACCTCGACAAACGCCCCCAGAAAACACCCGCCCTCGGGCGCTTTGTAGTCCAGCGTCCGGTCCAGCGGTTGCGTTGTCAGCACGGCCACCAACTCACCTTGATCGAAATACTCCTGAACGCTCACCGCATATCCTTGGTCCGGGGGGTTTCAGCACGTCTCTCTTTGGGGTAAAGCCATCCGCGACCAAGGCCAACCCATCAAAGGACTGCCCTCATGAAATTCTTCGTAGACACCGCCGAGATCGACGCCATCGCCGAACTGAACGATCTGGGTATGGTGGACGGCGTAACCACCAACCCCTCGCTGATCCTGAAATCGGGCCGCGATATTCTGGAAGTGACCAAGGAGATCTGTGATCTGGTCGACGGTCCCGTGTCCGCCGAGGTTGTCGCCACCGAAGCCGAAGACATGATCGCCGAAGGCCGCAAGCTGGCCAAGATCGCACCGAACATCGCCGTCAAGGTGCCGCTGACATGGGCCGGCCTGAAAACCTGCAAGACGCTGACCGACGAGGGCCAGATGGTCAACGTGACCCTGTGTTTCTCGACCAACCAGGCCATTTTGGCGGCAAAGGCGGGCGCGACCTTCATCTCGCCCTTTATCGGCCGTCTGGACGACATCAACCTCGACGGCATGGATCTGATCGCGGACATCCGTCAAGTCTATGATAACTATGGGTTCGAGACCGAAATCCTTGCCGCCTCGATCCGCACCGTGAACCACGTGACCGACAGCGCCCGCATCGGTGCTGACGTGATCACCGCCCCGCCAGCCGTGATCAAGAAACTGGCCGACCACCCGCTGACCGACAAAGGCCTTGAAACCTTCTTGGCCGATTGGGCCAAGACCGGTCAAAAAATCCTCTGATCCTGTGCACAACCGCGCGGTGCCGTCAGGCGCCGCGCCCGGCCCAACGGCCGTATGCCTGATCTGTGATCAGGCATGGTGGGCGGGAGCCTCTCCGCCACAGCGCCCAAGGAAATCCACCTCAGCGTGCATTTTTTCCAAGGCAAATCCGGCCCGGCATGTTATAAGCCGCCTCAACAAAAAAAGACCGGACGGGACATGAGCAGCAACCCCAAACTCGAGGATAACCTCCGCGCCGCGATTCTGGCCGAGCCGGACGTCGTGCTGGACGACAAGGATCTGATGCAGGCGCTGGTGACCGCGAATGAACGCGCACGCGGCGATAATGTGATCGACCTGCGCGGCATCGCCATGCAACGGCTTGAGGCACGGTTGGACCGGCTGGAAGACACCCACCGTTCGGTCATAGCTGCGGCTTATGAGAACCTTGCAGGGACAAATCAGGTTCACCGTGCAATTCTGCGCCTGCTGGAACCCGTCGAATTCGAAGATTTCCTGCGCGCGCTGGGCTCTGACGTGGCTGATATCCTGCGCGTCGACAGCGTTACTCTGATTTTGGAAACTACAGTGGTTCAGGACGATCCGGCAATCGACACGCTGGGCGGCGTCCTGACGGTTGCTGAACCCGGCTTCATCGACCGGTACCTGACCATTGATCGTGGTGGCCCCGCACGGGATGTCATCTTGCGCGAGATCCATCAACCAAGCCGTCGTATTTTCGGATCACAAGCCGATCAACTTCGCTCTGAGGCATGCCTGAAGCTTGACCTAGGCCCCGGTCGCCTGCCGGGCATGATTGTCATGGCGGCCCGCGACCCACGACACTTTACACCGCAGCTG
The DNA here is from genome assembly GCF_056533985.1 of Ruegeria sp. E8. Classification (NCBI taxonomy): domain Bacteria; kingdom Pseudomonadati; phylum Pseudomonadota; class Alphaproteobacteria; order Rhodobacterales; family Roseobacteraceae; genus Ruegeria; species Ruegeria sp. E8. Next base: position 120,545 of record NZ_JBQFOY010000010.1, on the reverse strand, counting down.
GGCACCGATCTGTTGACTTTCTTTGCTGGCGTGTTCGAACGCTCGATGCGCCACTGGCTGTCGTGAGCCTGATCTCGCCCGCCTGCCGCGACGCGCTTCAGCATTGGCTGGACAGTCTGGGCGCGCTGGCGGGGAGATCCGAAAACACGCAAAGTGCCTATCGCGGCGATGTCACTGAGTTTCTGTCTTTCATGACACTGCACCACGCCGAACGGCAAGGGCTGAAAGCGCTTGAGCGGATCGCAGTGTCTGACATGCGCGCCTGGATGGCGGATCAGCGCAGCCGGGACGTTGGCGCGCGGTCTTTGGCGCGCAAGCTCTCGGCGGTCAAAAGCTTCTACCGCTGGCTGGCCGAACGCGAAGGGTTCGAGCCCACGGCCGTTCTGTCCACCCGCGCGCCGAAATTCACCAAGAAACTACCTCGCCCGCTGGCCGAAGATGCCGCACGCGCCGTGATCGACACGGTAGAGCTGCAATCTACATCCGACTGGGTCGCTGCCCGTGATGTCGCGGTTGTCACGCTACTTTATGGCTGCGGCCTGCGCATTTCCGAGGCGCTGTCGCTGACCGGAGCAGACGCGCCTCTGCCCGCCACGCTGCGCATTGTCGGGAAAGGGGACAAAGAGCGGATCGTGCCGGTTCTTCCAGCCGCCCGTGAAGCGGTCGACCGGTACGTTCAGCTATGTCCGCACCCTCAAGCCCAAGACACGGCCCTGTTCCGGGGTGTCCGTGGCGGGCCATTGAACCCGAGGGCGATTCAGGACGTCATGGCAAAAGCCCGTATACAATTGGGGCTGCCCTCGACCGCAACGCCCCACGCCATGCGGCACAGCTTTGCGACCCACCTGCTTTCGGCCGGAGGGGATCTGCGTGCCATCCAGGAACTGTTGGGTCACGCTTCTCTTTCAACGACGCAAACCTATACTGCTGTGGATACCGCGCGGTTGATGGAGGTTTACAACCGTGCGCATCCCAAAGCCTGACCGTTTTGCCTGCGACACAAGAGTTCACCTTTCTTTACTGTCGGAATGCATCCTCTGAATGCCCCAATGCTCTGTGGCAAAAGCCGTACAATTCCCAGACTACAGGGAATTGGTTTGCATCTCTGGCGTGCATCGGTCATGACGCGTTCATGACACTCAGATTCAAAGCTCTTTCCGTTCATCTCTTCACCGCAACCGGCGCCGTTTTCGCAATGCTGGCGATGTTGGCCGCCGTCGAAGAGAAATGGAGCCTGATGTACCTGTGGCTGGTGGTTTCTTTCATCGTCGACGGCATCGACGGCCCGCTGGCCCGGCACTACGACGTCAAGAAAAACGCATCCGAATTCGACGGAGTGCTGATGGATCTGATCATCGACTATCTGACCTATGTGTTCATCCCAGCCTTCGCCCTGTTCAAATCCGGGCTGATGGACGGATGGACCGGCTGGTTCGCAATCATCGTCATCACTTTCGCCAGTGCGATGTATTTCGCGGATACCCGCATGAAGACCAAGGACAATTCCTTTTCCGGATTTCCCGGCTGCTGGAACATGTTTGTCATTGTGATCTTCGCGCTCGAGCCCAATTTCTGGGTTATTCTGCTGCTGGTCACCCTGTTGTCGCTGGCCATGTTCCTGCCGCTGAAATTCGTCCACCCCGTGAGGACCGAGCGCTGGCGCAGCCTGACCCTGCCGATGGCACTGGCATGGACATTCTTTGCCGGTTGGGCCGCCTGGGTCGACTTCCACCCCGAAAGCTGGGCGCATTGGGGGCTGGTGATTACCAGCCTGTACCTGACCTTCGCCGGTATCGCCCAACAGATCATTCCGCAGCGCCGCGCCTGACGCCGCGCTGCCCGTTCTGTTTTACAGAACTTCCTGCACCTCGAACTCGGTGCCGTTATGGGTAAAGACGTCACCCTCTTGCAAGCCTGCCATGGCCAGATAAATCGGACTTTGGGTTGAGATACCCATATAGGTTTCACCGTCCACCTCGAACCGCGTTGTTGAGACGCATACAACAAATCTGCGGTTGTTGAACTTGATCACCGAACCCGGTTTGACGGTATCGGCCAGACTGAAATCCGTATTTTCGATCACATCGATCTTTGCGTGATGGGCATGGACAGGCGCGTCAAAGGCAGCCGCCAGATCGGCATTCTCACGCGATGCGGCGAGGTCATCCTTGTCGTGACCTTCCCGATCATCCAGTTGGGCATCCTTCAAAAACGCATCGTAATGAGCCTGCGCTGTTGCAAGCTCTTGCGCCTCTAGCGACATCAACCGGTCGATAATGGTCTTCTTACGGGCTGCACGGTCTTGTTCAGTGGTCATGCAATGCGGTCCTTCAAATTCATCAACTGTATTAAGTTGTGCTCGCGGAAAACGGATTGCAACCGAATTTCGACGCTCAGATCAAAAGCCCCGCCGCGCGTTCATGCCGCAAAAGAGCAACTTTGGTCTCAATGCCACCGTCGCCCGAAAATCCGCCAAGGCCATTGGCAGCCAGCACCCGGTGGCAGGGAATGATCACCGGAATAGGGTTCGCACCGCAGGCCTGCCCGACCGGTTGCGCGGGTTGCCCCAGCTCTTTGGCGATATCCCCATAGGTACGCGTTTCACCAAGTGGAATGGCATACATAAGGTCACAGACCTGCCGCTGAAACTCTGACCCATCAACGCGATATGGCAGATCGAAGCGGTCAAGCTGACCTGCATCATAGGCCCTAAGCTGCGCCGCGGCCTCGCGCAGCAATGCGGTCGGTTCGCCCTCGTTCCTGCCGTTCCAGACTAGACGCGTTAGGGCACCGTCGGTTTCTTCGACACCAAGCCGTCCGAACTGCGTTTCAACGGAAATCATCGCCATGACCTGACGGTTTCAGATCAGACCCCAGAGCACAAGCGCAGAAGCGAACAAAGACCGCGCAATGCGGAATTGTTTCCGGTCAATCTGCGTAAAGTGACGAAACCGGGGTCCCACAGGATGAGGGCAGGTTTGCCGGAGTTTTCTGGGCAGATCGCTCTCCAGCACCGAAAGGGGCCATCAAGACTGATCTGGATCTGGTCTGGGTTGTTCTGGCGCTTGGATATCTATCAACGCTATTTCCCCGAGATGTTCACAATTGCCCCAAAAAGCTGAACGTTGCCCGGTTCAACGTTTTTCGGCAAGACGAATTGATCTGAACAGAAATCGAGGGCAGTTTGATCTTCGCAAACCAAAACATCCCGGTCGATCCCGGACGGCACACCGGTTACTTCACCGACTACAAGGTTTGGAAAGTTCTGACAGACCCAACCATTGGCTTTGATCTGTTCAGCCCGTGCCCACAGACTGTGCAGACATAACCGAAAAAACACCCCCTCGAATGATCTCGAGGGGGTGGTTTGATTTATCCCAGCGCTTCGTTGCAGCGTCCGCAGACACCTTCGTGAGAGTGAAGTCCCACATCCGGCAGGATTTTCCAGCATCGCTGGCACTTATTGCCGTCGGCCTTTTCGAACACGACCGCAACACCCTCGATCTCAGGAACCCGGAACGCCTCGGCCGGGGCCGGATCGCCGGTGACGGTCAGGCCCGAGGTGATGCACATGTCATCCACGTCGAACGTGGCCAGCAGATCACGGGTTTCGCCATCCTCAACATGCACGATGGGAGCCGCTTCGAGACTGGAGCCGATCACCTTGTCCTGACGCTGGATCTCAAGCGCGGCGGTCACGGCACGACGCACGCGGCGCACCTTGGCCATGTTGGTTTCCAACTCGGCATCGCGCCAATCGGCGGGTGTGTCGGAGAAGTCCACCAGATGGACCGAGCTGTCATCGCCCGGGAAGCGCTCCAGCCAGACCTCTTCCATGGTAAAGACCAGAACCGGGGCCAGCCATGTGGTCAGGCGGTGGAACAGGATGTCCAGCACCGTGCGGGCCGAGCGGCGGCGCAGGTTGTCTCCGTCGCAATACAGCGCATCCTTACGGACGTCGAAATAGAAGGACGACAGATCGACCGTCGCGAAGGTGAACACGGCACTGAACACGCCCTGGAAGTCGAAGGACGCATAGCCCTTGCGCACCTGCTCATCCAGTTCGGCCAGACGGCTCAGCACCCAGCGTTCCAGACGCGGCATATCTTCGGGCGCGACGCGGTCGGCTTCGGTGAAGTCGGCCAAAGAGCCCAGCATGAACCGCATCGTGTTACGCAGGCGGCGATAGCTGTCGGCGGTGCCTTTCAGAATCTCCGGCCCGATCCGCTGATCAGCGGTGTAGTCGGTTTGGGCCACCCACAGGCGCAGGATATCGGCACCGTATTGCTTGACGACCTCTTCTGGCACGATGGTGTTGCCCAGCGATTTGGACATCTTGTTGCCCTTGGCGTCCAGCGTGAAGCCGTGGGTCACCACATTGCGGTAGGGCGCACGACCCTTGGTGCCGCAGGCCTGCAGCATCGACGAATGGAACCACCCGCGGTGCTGGTCGGTGCCTTCCATGTAAACGTCGGCGATACCGTCCTCGGTCCCGTCCTCACGGTCACGCAGAACGAAGGCATGGGTCGAACCCGAATCGAACCAGACGTCCAGCACGTCGAAGACCTGATCATAGTCATCCGGGTTGGCGATACCGTCGAGGATCTTCTCTTTAAAACCGTCGGTGTACCAGACGTCTGCACCGTCCTTCTCGAACGCCGCCTTGATGCGCGCGTTGAGGTCTTCGTTGCGCAGCAGGTAATCCGCGTCGGTTGGCAGAGCCCCCTTCTTGGTAAAGCACGTCAGCGGCACACCCCAGGCGCGTTGGCGGGACAAGACCCAGTCCGGTCGCGCTTCGATCATCGAATACAGGCGGTTGCGGCCCGTCTGCGGGGTCCATTTCACCAGTTCATCAATCGAGCGCAGGGCACGTTCGCGGATGGTGTCGCCCATTTCTCCCATGCCATCGTCCAGCTTGCAGTCGACCGAGGCGAACCACTGCGGCGTGTTGCGGTAGATGATCGGAGCTTTCGAGCGCCACGAATGCGGATAGCTGTGCTTGATCTTGCCACGCGCCAGCAGCCCACCGACCTCGGCCAGCTTGTCGATCACGGCTTTGTTCGCGTCGCCCTCACCGCCTTTGCGGGACAGGATGTATTTGCCACCAAAGAACGGCAGATCGGCGCGGAACGAGCCATCGTCCATCACATTGTAGGTGATGACCTGCTCAAGCATCCCCAGATCGCGGTACAGTTCGAATTCTTCCATACCGTGCGACGGCGCACAGTGGACGAAACCGGTACCTTCGGTATCGGTCACAAACTCAGCCGAACGGAAGTCACGGATGTCGTCCCATTCGCCATTACCGCCCTCAGCCCCGGCCAGCGGGTGGGTCAGTTGGACACCTTCAAGTTCATCAGCGGTCACGTCACGAATGCGGGTCCACTGATCATCGTTCAGACGGGCACGGCCTAGCACGTCGGCGGCCAGATTGTCTGCCAACAGGAACTTGTCTCCGACACTGGCCCAGCATTCCTCCGGCGCGCCGGTGACTTCGTACAGGCCGTAGGAGATATCCTTGCCGTACACGACCGCTTTGTTCGACGGCATGGTCCACGGAGTCGTCGTCCAGATCACGACAAAAGCGTCATCCAGGTCGCCAGCGTTTACGACCTTGAACTTCACCCAGATGGTGAAGCTTTCCTTGTCGTGATACTCGACCTCGGCCTCGGCCAGCGCGGTCTTCTCGATGGGCGACCACATCACGGGTTTCGAGCCCTGATAGAGCGTGCCGTTCATCAGGAACTTCATGAACTCGTCAGCGATCACGGCCTCGGCGTGATAGTCCATGGTGATGTAGGGATCGGGCCAGTTGCCGGTGATGCCGAGACGCTTGAACTCTTCACGCTGGATGTCGATCCAGCCCTCAGCGAACTTGCGGCATTCCTGACGGAAGTCGACGATGTTCACCTCATCCTTGTTCTTGCCCTTCTTGCGGTACTGTTCCTCGATCTTCCACTCGATCGGCAGGCCGTGACAGTCCCAACCGGGCACATAGCGCGCGTCAAAACCCATCATCTGATGCGACCGCACGATCATGTCCTTGATGGTCTTATTCAGTGCGTGGCCGATATGCAGGTGGCCGTTCGCGTAGGGTGGGCCGTCATGCAGGGTGAAAGGCGCTCGGCCCTCTTTCTCGCGCAGGCGGTCATAGACGCCGATCTTCTCCCAGCGTTCCAGCCATGCAGGCTCGCGCTTGGGTAGGCCGGCGCGCATGGGGAATTCGGTTTTGGGCAGGTTCAGCGTTTCTTTGTAGTCAGGTGTCTGGATCGTGTCGGCGCACATTTGGGGCGTCCTTTGGGTGATCTGTTCGTCTTATGGCTCGAAGCGGTCGGTGCGAGTTCTCAAACACCTTTGCCCGGCGTCTCAGTGGGTCAGAGCGCCGGGGATATAATTCGAATAATGATGGCCAGACGGTCATACATGGCCGCGCTTATAGGACGCCCTTGCCTAATGGTCCAGAGGTTCCGCCCCCTGCGGCGAATGGCGCAGCTTGGCCCAACGGTTCAGCCACGCCAGACCGGCGAGCGCAAGGCCCAGCGCCAAAAGCGAGAACACCCGGATCAGCCCACCCAGACCGGCAATATCGATCAGGAAGACCTTGGCTACGGCCAGCCCAATCACCACAAGTCCCGCCTTTCGCATCAGGTCCGATTGACGGGCCAGAGACTGATAGAACAGCGCAGCTCCGATCAGCAGCAGAACCAATGTGTAGGTGTAAAGCTCGGGCTGCGTGACACCGTTGCCTTCGTACATGCCCGCGGCACCTTGCCAGACATGACGGATCGCCAATCCCAACCAAAATGCGGCCAAAGCCCCTGCAATGGCATAGCTTCCTTGCATGATCTGTTTTGGCATTTCCTTGATCCGCCAAGCCGAACCCCCGATAGCCAACGCAGGCAGCAAATAGGCTATGGCGAGCGTATTCAGGACCGGCGGTCCAAGCACCGGGTCCGCGTTCGGGTTCAGCAACGGGTTCTGGTCCGTCAAAGCCATCATCAAATAGAAAAGACCATGACCCGCAAAGAACAGGGCCAGCAGATAGCGCAGATAGTTCAACGTGCCGCCCAGCCCGAACCTCTGCACCTGCGCGAACGCAAGCAACAGCCAGATAACGGCCAAAAGACCCAGACCCCAATGGCTGTTGTCGGCGCCACCCTCTCCGAATCCCTCCAACCACCGAAGCAGCAACAACGACAGCAGAATGCCCGCCGTTGCCCAGGCGGCACTCTCGAGCATCAATGCCGCGACTGGCCGCCGCAAGGGACGCAACAGCCACCAGCCCGCCACAAATCCAAGCGTGGCCGTGCCATAAACCATCACCATCTCAGCCAGCGGGGCCGCATTGGCCCAGTCCAGCCCCGGATCAAGCACCAAACGCACGGTGACGGTGAATACTCCTGCCCAGATAAACCAGCTCATTGGCGGCAAGGTGAACTTGCGGTCCAAAGCGGCGGCGACAACAATACTGGCCACCAACGCAACCGTCAGTGCCGCCGAGCTGAGCACGATGACGCAAGCAAAGACCAGACAGGACAGTGCCGACAGTGTGGCCAGAGCGGCGCGCATTCGGTCTTCTCCGTCCACACGGGCAAAACGTTCTGCCAGAACCACCATCAACACGGCCAGAGCGATTGCGTGCAATGCCCACGGATAAGCTCCGATCACCGTGGCCGGGCGCCAGCCGATTTCAAGCGCGATGGCCAGCACGGGCGCAAAAAGCGCGGCGCCTCCGGCCCAGACGGCGCGATACTGATTTGCCTTGAATGATCGCCATGCCGTCAGGGCTGTCATCAACGCTCCTAATGCGACCAGCACGGTGGCAACCATCGGATAGTCGGCTTCGGGTGTTTCCGCATAGGTGGCAGCAAAACTGCGCAGAACCGCGCCGTTTTCGAGACCGTGGGAGGCAACAAAAAACACAAGGCCACCCGCAGGCAGGACAGTCAGGTCTTGAAGGGCGGGCGCATCCTTGGCCCATAGCAGCAGAGCCAGAATGAGGACGGACAGCAGGCTGACGCTCAACCAGAATTCAGCTTCTGTGTCTGCCCAATGCCAGGACAGGATCACCGAACTGGCCGCAATGGCTCCGGCCGCCAGTCGGGTTGGGAATTCGGGCCACGGGCGGGCCTTTGGATGACGGATCATCTGAGACAGCATCGGGCCTGAGTGATCCGGCCAAATCCGCCGAACCGGGAGGGCGGTTGCCAAAAGTGCCAGAACAGTCGCTGCGATCAGATAACCGGGTTCGGTATTCGGGGCCCCGGTCACCAGAAGCAGGTTCGCCGAATAGGCCCCAAACAATGTCAGGACCGAGATCCACGCCCAGCGCCGCACCGTGTCGATGCCCAGCCCCAAAACCGTAATCAGCAGAAAATACGCGTAGAGCCATGAGGGATCTTCAGACGCGCCCCCGACAACGAAGGGTGCTGCGAAGGCCCCGATCAGACCGACAGCAGCCAGTAGAGGACCGTGGAACCAGCCCAGAACAAGGCCGATCAGCGCAACGAGGACCATCCCTGTCAGTGCAGCCTCGGCCCCGATCAGGTTGTATAACTGACGGGCGGACAGGATGGCTCCGAACAGCGTGACTAGACCCGCCCCGGAAAAGACCGAAGGCAAATAGGCAGTTGTTGCGGCCTCGTCATCGCCGAATTTCCGGCGGAGAACCTCGCCTCCGATGATCAGAGCAGAGCCGAAAGCCAGCGCCGCGAAAACGCGGGCTGCGGGCGGTAGCAATCCGCTTTCGACGCCGTATTGGACAAGGAAGATTCCGGCCAACGCAAGTGACAAGGCTGAAACCACGTAAAACCAGTTCTCACGCAACCAAACACCCAGCATCGCAAATCTGTCATGGCGAAACACAACGGCAGGTGAGGGCACATCTGTATCCTCGACTTCGGCGCTCTCGTCTGCTTGTCGTTTTGGGGCCGCCCAGGGCCCCGGTTTGCGTGCCTCCGCTATCTCAGCAGGTTGCTTTACGAGCGCCTCCTGTTCGGGTTGCAACGTGGTCATCGCCTCTCCAGACGCCAAGGCGGCAATCTGCGCCTCCAGTTGCGCAACCCGGCGGCGCAAGCGGGACTGTCCCACCAAAAGCACAATCAATGTCACCGGGATGGCCAGAACAACCAGGCCAACAAGAACAAGCAGCGATTCCAACCGAGTCTCCGATCTTTTTCTGCGGTCAGGCTATCTTGAGCCGCAGGCAAGTGACAGTCAGGAAAGCAGTGCCTCGATAAAAAGCACCGAAATCGCCGTGCGTGAGATCATCGGCCTGACAAGGCCCGGATCTCCGGTAACGCCAGTCGGAAAAACCGTCATCGCAGCGCTGCAAAATTTATGGGTGGAACAGAGACCCGACAAGATACGCGATCAATGCAGCCAGCCCGCCGATCAAAAGCGTTTCCATTCCTGACCGCCACCAGGGGGCCAGCGACCACCGGCTTTTGAGCGCGCCTATCGCAAAGAAGACCCCCAAGGTCATCCAGGCAGATACCGCAAAAGCGTTCGGCACCGAGGCGAGGAACGGCAACAACGGGATCATCCCGGCTACCAGAAACGCAAAAAACGTGGCCAGCGCAGCCTTCATTGGATTTGGATCGACGCCACCCAACCCATATTCGCCTTCGATCATCAGGTTGATCCAGTTTTCACGGCTCGAGGTGATCTCGGCTGTGGCCTCGCTCAGAACCTCGCCTGACAGCCCCTTTTGCGCGAGGATCTCTCGCACTTCATTCCGTTCGCCATCGGGATAAAGCGCGATATGGCGCTCTTCGACCGCCCGGATACGCCGAATGTTGTCCAGTTCGGCCTTGGTGCCGGAATAATTGCCCGCAGCCATGGAAAACCCGTCTGCAAAAACATTTGCCAGGCCCAGCGCCACGATGACAAACGGGGAAAGCCCGGCCCCTGCGACGCCTGCCACGATGGCAAAGGTGGTGACAGACCCGTCGATGCCGCCATAAACAACATCGCGCAACACACCTCGGCCGGGTGGTGCATTGATCCGTTCGGCGATCTCCTGCGGGCTGTGACCGTGATCCGTCATGGCTGGCTCCTCCGACACATTCAGTGTGCCGAAGGATACGCCGAGACGCCTTGTTTTGGATCAACCCTTGGAAAACAGGCCTTGCAGGGCTCGTTTGATAACCCCTCGCGTTGACGGTTTATGCCTGCCAGAGAACGGCAGCGGGCGGCACACTTCCATCGCGGCCACACCTACACGAGCGCCGAGGGCCCCGTTAACCAAACCCTCTCCGAACCGGCGGGACAATTTGCTGAGGACGGAACCGCCCAGAACTGGTTCCAGCAGATCGTCGCCAACGGCCACTGCCCCTGTGGCGACCAGATGCACAAAGACAGCACGGGTCAGGCGCCAACTGCCAAACGTGCCCGCGCGACCACCGTAGATTTCCGCAACCCGACGGATCATCCGCAGCGACGCGGCCAGCGCAGTCACCACATCTGCAAGTGCCAAAGGCACCAAGGCAGTCACGGTCGCAACCTGCCTTGCCGCGGCCTCGACCTCGCGACTGGCAGCCTGATCCAGCGGGGCCAGCACTTCATCTTCGGCAAGGGCCAGCAGCGCTGAGGCATCGAATTGATCCCCCATACGTTCCGCCAATCGTTCACGACCCCAGCGGGTGTCTTCGCGCCCTTTGTAAAAGGCGATCAAACGCGTGGTAACTACGCGGGCCTGAGCCAGATCGTCATCCGCCAATGCGGCATCTGCCGCACGGCGCATTCCGTCGACTCGCGACAAGCGCCCTAGAGCCGCCAGTTCGCGTAGTACAATGATCAGTGCCACCAGAACCAATGCGGCCATCAAGCCAGCGACGATCCACCCCAGGACGGGCGTCCGCGCCACCAACGAGGTTGCGAAGTCCCATGCCGTAACGGAAATGGCGGCCCCGACAACAGCCAGAGCCAACCCCCAGAACCAGCGCGCAAGGACTGACGGTTTGCGGGCAGCGAGTCGTGCAGCGCCTTTCATCGCCTGCCCCTGAGGCTGCGCGATGTCCGGCACCGGCGGCGCTGTCGCGACATCGGCGGCAGGCTCATCCGTTTCAAGATCGATCAGCACCGGGCCTTTAGCCATGGGTCATACCTTTGCTGTGCCAGACAAATCTAATGTCCGGCAGGTTTTCGTCATTATCTGCGCCATCGCTGCGCCCCACTTCGGCGAAACCGTTGCGTTCATAGAACCTACAGGCAGAGGTGTTGGCCTGAAACGCGTACAAACTCAGTTGCGTTTGGTCGGACTTCGCATGGTTCAGCAATTGCTGCCCGATCCCCTGCCCGCGCGCCTGTGCGTCCAGATAGAGCGAGTGAATTTCCGTGCCGTTGAGCGCCAGAAACCCAACCACACCCGCTTCACCCTCGGCCACGGTGACCCAATCCTGATCAATCATCCGGCCGCAAAAAGCGATGGTTTCGGCGCAACTGTGCAGTTTGGGCATCCAGTCGTTTTCCAATGCGAAGCCGTGCAGGATCGCTCCGATTGTACCGGCATCTGTTGTACGTGCAGGGCGCAGGGTCACGATCACAGCCTGTCTCCGATCAGGAACTGGACCGCGCGGTCCAGACGGATATGCGGAGGGCCATCGCCGGGTTTCAGGGTCAGAAACGCCGGGGCAAAAGCCATAAACCCATAGTCCTCATCCAGCCAACTGTCCGCTCCATTTCGTGCCGGACCCAATAGATGCGCTGGATCCTCGGGCAAATCGCCGGGATAGAAAGCAGCCTGTTTCCCGCTATCCAGCAATGTGCCCCTCACGCACGGCAATTCTACACCGTTGTGATTGCGAAACTCTTCGGTCGTGGCGCGCAGCGAGGCCAACGACAACGCCGCCGTTTGTGCGCCTGCGAAATTCGCCCTGTCGCGGGCCTCACGTGTCAAGGCTTCGATGATCGCGGTCAGGCGGGGATGTTGCGTGTGGTGCAGATGGTCGGCTTTTGTCGCCGCAAACAAGATGCGTTCGACCCGTTTGCCCAACAACAACTGGCTGAGCCACGCGTTCCGACCGGGGCGAAAGGCCGACAGGATATCCGCCATCGCACGGCGCATATCCTCGACCGCCTGCGGGCCTTTGTGGATTGCGCCCAGCGCATCGACAAGAACCACCTGCCGATCGATCCGCGAAAAATGATCACGGAAAAAGGGCTTCACCACCTGGGATTTATAGGCTTCAAACCGCCGCTCCATCTCACGATGCAGTGTTCGGCGCCTCGACGGGCCGGACACCGCCAAAGGCGCAAAGGTCAGCACCGGCGAGCCCGCCAGATCACCCGGCAGCAGGAAACGCCCCGGTGTGCAGTCGTAGAACCCTGCTTCGCGTGCCTGATTAAGATAAGTGGTAAAAGACGATGCCAGAGCTTGCGCGGACGGCTCGTCATGCGCACCGGACGGGTCTGTCGCCTTGACCTGCGCCAGATACGCGGCCGCCTCCGCCCGGTTTTCAATGCGCGTAAGGGTTTCCTGCGACCAGTCTCCGTAGGACTTGTCCAGCAAGGCCAGATCCAGCAGCCATTCACCAGGATAATCCACGATGTCCAGATGAATGGTGCGCGGCCCCTGCAACCCGGCAAGCAACCCGGCAGGGCGCGCTTTGAAAGATAGGCGCAATTCCGACACGGCACGGGTGCTGTCTGGCCAATGCGGCGCGGGGCCGGTCAGGGCGGACAGGTGCGTTTCATAGTCGAAACGCGGCACCGTATCGTCCGGCTGCGGTTGCAGATAGGCGGCATTGATCCGGCCTTCTTGCTGCGCGGCCAACCCGGTCATGCGCCCACGATCCAGCAGGTTTGCGACCAGAGAGGTGATGAAAACCGTCTTGCCCGACCGCGCCAGCCCGGTGACACCCAGACGGATGACCGGCTCGAAAAACGTCTCGGACACGCTGTCGCCGATGGTTTCGACACCGCGCACAAGACTGTCTGCCAGTGATGAGATGACCAAACTGTCGCCCCGCAATTTTCGTTTTACCCAAGATAGGTAGAGGGTGCGGCACATACCAGCGCTTTCGCCCCCTTGCCCGTTCCCGCGTCGCGCTGTACCAGCGGCGCATGCCCAGATATGCATTGAAAGTTGAATACCAAGGGGAGCCGTTTGCCGGGTGGCAGCGGCAAAAGGAACTGCCGTCTGTTCAGGGGGCCATTGAAGAGGCCCTGTCCCGCATCCAACCGGGGGCGCATACGATTGCCGCCGCAGGACGCACCGACGCTGGGGTTCACGCGCTGGGTCAGGTTGCCCATTGCGACATGGCCAAGGAATGGGACCCCTTCCGCCTGTCCGAAGCGCTGAACTATCACCTCAAGCCCCAACCTGTGGCGATTGTGAAGGCCGTACGTGTCGACGAAGATTGGCATGCACGATTTTCTGCGTTGGAGCGGCAATACCTGTTCCGCATCCTGATGCGCCGTGCCCCGGCAACTCATGACCGGGGACAGGTCTGGCAGATCAATCATCAGTTGGATGTCGACGCCATGCAGGACGGGGCCAACATGTTGCTAGGGCGGCATGATTTCACAACGTTCCGGTCCTCGATCTGTCAGGCCGCCAGCCCGGTTAAAACTCTGGATGAGTTGCGGGTCGAGCAGGTTCAGGGCTTTTCGGGCCCCGAAGTGCATTTCCACGTACGCGCCCGGTCGTTTCTACACAATCAGGTCCGCAGTTTCGTGGGCACTCTGGAACGTGTCGGTGCCGGAGCGTGGACGCCAGAGGACGTGCGCGATGCGTTGGAATCTGCCGACCGTGCCGCCTGCGGGCCCGTCTGCCCGCCGCAAGGACTGTATCTGGCGCGGGTCGGCTACCCTGACCCGGTATTCGACTAAATCGCGCGTAACAGCAAACCGCCGGCAATCACCGCTATGACAAGGCCTGCGACCAGTTCGATGGTCGGGGCCAGAATCGACGCAAAGCGAGTGGCCGAGGCAGAGGCCAGCAACCCTCCGCGCAGACCGAAGGACGTCCAGCCGACCAACGTCGTTACTGTCGCCGTACCCAGAGCCATTGCAAAAGCACCGGCGATACCCACCATGGCGATCCCCATCTGCCAGGTCAGGATCAGCACAAACAATGCACCGGTACAGGGACGCGCTGCGATACCAGCGATCAGGATCAGGGCTTCGCGCAGAGTACCCACATTTGCGACCTCTTCCGCTGTAGGGCCGTGCCGGTGACCGCAATCCGAGCAGACACCGTCATCATGATGGTGATGATGGTCGTCGTGATCATGCGTGATTTGGGTCTTCTGCCGCCGCGCGAAGCTGCGCACAGCCCGGAAAACCAACCAAAGACCAATCAGCGCGATGGCACCGTAGCTGATCGGGGCCATCACCTGCTCGGTCGCCCCGACAAGGCTTTCGCGCGACATCCGGAACACCAGAACACCGGCATAGACCAACACAACTGCCGTCACAGCCTGACCCAGACTGGACAGCACACTGATCGCGGACAACCGCCAGAACGCCACACGTCGACCCAGTCCGTAACCACCGATCAGAACCTTACCGTGGCCGGGGCCAATGGCATGAAAGAAACCATATGCGAAACAAACGGTCAGCAGCGTGGCCACTGCTTCGGGCTGTTCCGCGCGTGCCGCGCGCAGGGAACGGGCGATCTGGTTCTGGAACTCGCGTTGTTCTCCTGCGGCCCAGGCCGCCAGAGCGTCAAATCCACCACTGCCCCAGAACCAGAGCAACAAACCACAGGCAAGAGCAACCGGAACAATCAGGTAGCGGGACATGAAAGGCGGATCTCGGTGGCAAAATTCTCACCGACCAGGGGAATGTCGTTTTCCTCAAGATCGTAATCTGCATCAAGCGTTAGCAGGAAGGCCTGCATCTGCGCAAGCTGGCCATCAATATCAGGATCGAAACGATCCATCTGGCAGGTGGAAGGGCCGGCGACAACGACCGGGCGCGTCATTTCGTACGCGGTATAGTAAGTCTCATCAAACGCTTTCGCGGACAATGCCGTGGCCGAAACTGCCCCACCTTCAACTGCCCGCAGATGCGTGGTCACGACCCGTCCGTCTTCGGCGGTCGCATGCGGTTCCATCGGGCCGGACAAAGCAACGGGCGAACCGTCAGCAGTTACAACAAGGTCGCCATTGTACCCTTCAACCCATTGCATATCGAAGCCGGTCAGGAACTGTTCTTCGCTTTCCGTCAGAACACCGTCGGCATCCTGATCGAGCTTCATGTCTTCCATAACCAGCAACGAGTAGAACTCGTCATAGACCCAGGTCACGCGGACATGGGTCAGTTGACCGGTCTCATCAATGATGAATTCCAACCCGGTGTCGATGAACACATGCGGGTGGGCCAATGCCGGGATCGGCAGACAACAGGATATGACGGTGAGCAACCAACGCATGTGCGCAAGATAGGTCCCTTGATCCATGGCGGCAACGGCATTCGCTTTCTAAATGCAAGAACCAGCCGACCCTCAGCCCGGTGGGAACAAAACCAGCGTCTGCAAAGCCGTGCCTACGGGCCCCTGCCTGTCATACAACACGGCCTGCGACATCCCGATACCGGAAGACTGCCAATGCGAGACCGAATCTGACGCCAACCAGTCCGAGACCGGCTCTCGGTGGATATTCACGGTCAGATCCGTGTTCATGAATCCCATTTCCGAAGTTGGCGCGTTCCACGAGATACCGTTGCCGCAATCGGCCAACGGGCACAGGGACTGGATGGGCGACTGGACCTCTCCCTGCAAAAGCTGCGGGGTTCGCATCCAGACCGTTTTAGGACCGGCCCCCTGCTTGCCCCCTTTGAGATATCGAATGTCGCTGTAATGGGCAAAACAGGGCAGATCGTGACGAATCTCACCGATGGGAAAAGGGCCATCAATCGTGTCTTCTACCCTTGGTCCAGTGTTTTCCACGTTGGCCACGGGCCCCAGATCCCGCCGCACCACATGCATGGTGGTGGCCGTTGCGCAAAGCGTATCGTCCAGATCATGCACCGTGACCCGTGTGGTCGCGAGCGTCTTGGTGTGACGTGTGGTCTCGGCCGCGACCCGCAGACCGGCCAGGGGTAGAGGGCGCAGAAGGTCAACGGTCAGGCGGGTCAGCATCTTTTCAGGGCCAACTTCGGTTTCGGCCGCACGCACGATCAACCCGCTGACCGGCCCTGCGTGACAGTGATCGGCAGACCACGGCCCGCGCGCGGCATCATTGCCAACAAACGCCCCATCCTCGCGCTGGTGAAAATAGGTCTTGTCCGTAAAATCTAGCGCTGCTGCCATAAGCCCCTCAGCTCTGTTATTTGTTTCAACGTGTCCTTAGGTCGGCATACGACCAGTCCACATGCACAAGGCCGGAGGCAGAACCGTTGCACATCCCTACCCTTCAAGCGGCTCTACCCACACCTTCAAGAAAACTCGATTGGTCTTTCCGTATGACCTCACCCCAAGTCAAATCGATTACGCGTTGAAGAAGAACCCGGTATCCTCGGGTCGGGTTACAATCATGTTTGCGGATGCTTCCTTCTTTGGCATCAAAACCAGCCTATACATTCAAAGCAAGGATGGCTTAACTGCCCGGGGCCTGTCCACTGGTATGACGGGACGTCACCACTTCAAAAGTCTGCAGGAGCTACGCATGGCATTGTTAATCGAAACCGGGTTATCCGATTGGATAAGTGATGCCGAAATTGCCAGCAAATTGCAGGCCGTGTTGCCGGATGCGGATATCCGCACAGCCCAGACATTAGGGAATCCCGAAGACATCACGATGCTGGCCGTGGTCAGCATGCAACGTGATCACCCTGCGCGCCTGCCCAACCTGAAACTGGTTCAGAAACTGGGTGCCGGGGTCGAGACCATTGTAAGCCACCCTAACCTGCCTGGCCACGTACGCATTGCCCGTCTGAAACCGGACGCACCTGCGCAGGGCATTGCCGAGTGGTTTCTGGCCTATATCCTGCGTGCCCAGCGGCACATGGCATTTCACGAAAATGCGCAAGCGCGCGCTGAGTGGTCACCGCGTGAGCCAATCTTTACGCCAGACACGGTTGTTGGCGTTCTGGGTCTGGGTCACATCGGGGCCCGTACCGCACGGATGTTGCGCGCCGTCGGGTTTCAGGTGATGGGCTGGAGCCGCACACCCAAGGACATCGATGGCGTGACCTGCCTGAATGGACAGGAGACTTTGCCGGTTCTTCTTGGCCAATGTGACCACGTCTGCGCCATTCTGCCCTCGACCCCGCAAACCACTGGCCTGTTCGACGCTCAGATGCTGGCAGAAATGAAACCCGGCAGTCAGTTGCTGAACGCGGGGCGCGGAGATCTGATCGACGAACCCGCCCTGATCGCCGCGCTGGACGCAGGCGCTCCGGGCCATGCTGTACTGGACGTCACGTCACAGGAACCATTGCCACAAAGCAACCCGCTGTGGCGGCACCCCGGCGTGACGATCACACCGCATGTCTCGGGCTGGCATCTGGGCGACGCCCTGTCAGATGTGGCTGAAAACTTCCAAAGGCTCAACGCGGGCGCGCCTTTGCTGCATGAAGTGAACCGGGATCAGGGATACTGATACCGGATTCAGCTATCAGGGCGTGAGAATCCAGTTGCCATTGCCATCATTGCACCGGCGCGTCCGGATTTCCCTGCTTTGATCGCCGCCTTCCGGCTGAATGACATGCTGCAGGCTGACGCAATTTCCCTGCACATTTCGCACCCGAATTGTGCCCTTTGAACCGGTGTCGTCATTTTTCCACGACCGCTCCTGACCGACGGACGGTGTGCCACTGGTCAAAAGCGTGTTTGAGGCTGCGTTGACCACTTCGAAATCCGCCGGGGACAACCCCATCTCGGCAATGATTCGGGATAACGGCTTGGCCTCGACCAAACTGGGTGTCAAAAGAACGCCGCAGGTGGCTAGGGCGTTTAAAATCGGGGCTTTCATGGCGGCCTCACAAAACTGAAATCATTTGCGGTCAAAGATATACCCCTGATCCGGCAGGGCCAAGCCCTTGACTTGAAGCTTCAAATTTTCCCGATCAAACCTTTCGCGTGGCTGGAATTCGTTGTGATTTTATGGCCTCGGGGCTTCACACACAGGCCGGAATTTGCTGAAATCCAAGTAAATTCCGATTTTGATCACTGGAGATTGTTCCATGAAACTGCGCCCCGCCCTGCTGGCCATTACCGCACTCGCTGCAACCGCGACCCTTTTCACCTCGCCCATTTCCGCCAAGGAAGATACCAAATCCGTTTTCGTCATGAGCCGCACCTGGGCTGTGACGCAAGTCTCTGACGCGCCGGTCATCTACCGCGCTACGCGTGACAACAACAACCTCAACCCGTTCGGCCCCCCACCGCGCCTGCGCACGATTCAGGCGATTGCTGCGATCCAGCAGGCAACCGGGTGCAAACCGATCGTGGCCAGCATGTATCAGAACATCTCGGGCCAGTTTTTCTCGCAGGTCAGTTGTAACTGACGCAGGGCCAGATCGGGCATTGAGGTCACCCGACCGGCCTGCCATAGCTTGCGCATGAAACTCGCGATTAACGGATTCGGCCGCATCGGCCGCACGATCCTGCGGCAGGTTCTGGCCCTGCCGGAAGGGTCAGATATCGAGCTGGCGCTGATCAATGACATCGCGCCGCTGGAAACCTGCGCTTACCTGTTCAAATACGACAGCACCTTCGGCCCCTATCCCGGCGATGTGTCCAAAGGGGATGACGCGCTGATCGTGGACGGGCGCACGATCCATATGACCCACTGCGCCGATCTGACCCGCGTTGACCTGTCAGGCGTGGACGTGATGCTGGACTGTACCGGTGTTGCCCGCAGTTCCGATGTCGCGCGCCGAGGTTTGTCTGCAGGTGCCGGGAAAGTCCTGATCTCAGGCCCTTCTCCCGCGGCTGAGGTCACCATCGTGCTGGGTGCCAATGAGGGTCAGCTGGGCGACGCCCGGATCGTGTCCAATGCATCCTGCACCACCAATGGGCTGGTCCCGCTGGTCAAGGTCATCGACGATATCGGAAGTATCGCTTCGGGGCACATGACGACCATCCACTGCTACACAAACAGCCAGCCCATGGTCGATGCCCCGCGCGGGGACCTCGCGCGCTCTCGGGCGGGTGCGCTGTCGATGGTGCCGACGACCTCGAGCGCCATACACCTGATCGACGTCGTCCTGCCGCATCTGGCCGGGCGCATCTCGGGCGCGGCTGTCCGTGTTCCGACGGCAAGCGTGTCTGCCGTGGACCTCGTGGTCACTTTGCAGCGCGGTATGAGCGCCGAAACCTTCGATCGAGCCCTGAAACAGGCTGTCGCCACCTCGCCTGTTCTTGGCTGGACAGATATGCCGCTGGTCTCGTCCGACCTGCGTACCCGCCCGGAATCGCTGATTATTGCCGGGCCGGAAACCCGGATGGTCGGAGAAAATCAGGTTCGGGTTTTTGGCTGGTACGACAATGAATGGGGCTTCTCGGCCCGAATGCTGGACGTGGCCCGCCTAATGGCAGCCGACTAGCCAGAGCGCGCGCCGGTTAGGGAGGCATCGCATGACCCCCGAAGGGCGTGCCGTTGGAAGCCAGGGCCGACATCCGCAGAATCCGAAACGCCTGGGCTGTATCGTCAACACAGTTTGGTCGAAATTTCCGTATCCCGCGTTAAATCCCTTTTCCCCATCGCTTTCAGATGCTCTAACCTGAATTCAATGGTCCGCGCACAGCACGGGCAAGAGATTTAGAACTGGGACATTTGGGGCAATTCATGCAAGGGAGAGCGCGGCAAGGCCGTCTGAGGTGCTGGCTAATGGCCGCTGTCGTGGCTTTGGCCCCAACCACTCTGGCAGCGTTGGAAACATCTCTCACTGCTCCGGGCGCGTCAAAAGAACTTGTTGAACGCCTCAAAGAGACATCTTCGGTAACGACGGCCGAAGAACGCGGCCTCGACACGCCGCTTGAAATCCTGTCCGCAGCCCTGTCGGATTACCGCACGATTGTTCAAATTCTATATGATGAGGGGTATTTCAGCCCGGTCGTCAGCATCAAGCTGGACGGGCAGGAAGCGGCGGAACTCAGCTCGCTTACAGTACCTACCCAAATCAATCGCGCCGCGATAACCGTTGAAACCGGGCCGAGTTTCAAATTTGGAACGGCCAGTGTTCAACCCCTCGCCCCCGAAACGGAACTGCCCGAAAACTTCGCACCTGGGAAGCTGGCGACAACCGGCGCTATTCAACAAGCCGCTTCGGCCGGAGTGCAGGGATGGAGGAACGCCGGCCACGCCAAAGCCGGGGTTGCGAACCAGACCGTTATCGCGCGCCACGCTCAGGCCCGTCTGGACGCGCAAATCGAGCTTGATCCCGACCGTCGACTGACATTTGGCAAAATGTTCATTAAGGGCGACACGGATGTGCGCCACCGGTCCATCGAAAAGATTGCCGGGTTCCCAAGCGGAGAAGTCTATTCGCCCGAAAAAATCCAGAAGGTCGGAACCCGGTTGCGTCGGACAGGGACATTCAACGTTGTCTCACTTCAGGAACGTGAGACGGCAAATCCGGATGGAACCTTGGATTTCGATGCCACGTTCGAAGACCTGCCTAAACGTCGCCTGACCTTTGGGGTTGAACTGGCCTCTCGCGATGGGGTTGATGTGACTGCGACCTGGACCCATCGCAACATGTTCAGACGCGCCGAACGTTTGCGCTTTGAAGCTGCGATACGCAACATCGGCGGGGCCGAGGATATCGATGGCCGGATCGGGTTGCGTCTGGATCAACCGGACCGGCTTGGCCCCGATGACAATACGTTCTGGAGCGCATTGCTGGAACGCCGCAACACGGAAAACTACAACGTGACCGTGGCTTCGTTGGCTTACGGTGCGCGTCGTACATTCTCGGACAAACTGTACGCTGAGGCGTCAGCAGGGTTTCAGTGGTCGGATGCGGATGACGCATATGGAAACGGTCGCAAGTTCAGGTACTTCATCCTGCCGTTCCGATCCGAATGGGATGAGCGTGACAGCAAAGTCAGCGCCACACGCGGTTTCTATCTGGATTCGCAGGTGATGCCCTTTGTCGGATTTTCCGGCACTGACACCGGCATTCGCATGTTCTTTGATGGCCGCGCCTATACCAGCCTTGGCACGGGTGGAAGGCTGGTACTGGCGGGCAGAGCGCAGTTGGGATCAGTCATTGGCCCACCCGCAGACGGTGTTACACCTGACTTTCTGTTCTTCTCCGGCGGTGCCGGAACCGTGCGCGGGCAACCGTTTGAAAGTCTCGGCATTCCGGTTGGAACCGGCATCGCGGGCGGCAAGTCCTTTATTGGCTTGTCTGGTGAAATTCGGGGCAAAGTCACCGACAGCCTGTCTCTGGTCGGGTTTTACGACTACGGTGTCGTTGATACGTCTTCCTTTATCGGCAGCGGTGCGGAAGACCACTCTGGCGCCGGTATTGGTGTAAGATATGATCTGGGCGGATTTGGACCCCTGCGCTTTGATCTGGCCTTTCCGGTCAGCGGCCCCACCGGGGACGGGCTTCAGTTCTACATTGGGATCGGACAGGCGTTTTGAAACGATACCTTTCATATCCTCTGCTGATTGGCGCATTGGTGTTTGTGCCTGTTGCCGGCTCTGCACAAGAGGACGAAGGCGGCAGCATGATCGAGCGGTTCCTACAGGATACGCTGTCGGGCGACGATCAGAATGTCACCGTGAAAGGCCTGCAAGGCGCGCTGAGCTCGCGCGCCACCATTGCAGAGATCACTGTCGCCGATGACGAAGGGGTCTGGCTAACCATCAAAGATGCCGAGCTGGACTGGAACCGTCTGGCTTTGATCCGCGGGCGGTTCTCGGTCAATGCTCTGACCGCGCAGGAAATCGACGTGGCCCGCGCGCCGGGCACCACAACCAAGGATACGCCGCCTCCTGCTGCCGAAACACAGGCCTTTCAGCTACCTGAATTGCCGGTTGCAATCGAAATCGGAGAAATCCGCATCGATGAACTGGCCTTGGGCGAGCCCCTGATCGGTGTCGCGGCAGAACTGGCCGTGAATGGCAGCCTGTCGCTGGCCGACGGGGCGCTGGATACCAGTCTGGACATCACACGTCTGGACCGCGCCGGTGATGAGATCAAGCTGAGCGCGGGCTTTCAAAACGCTGACAGCCAGATCGATCTGGACCTTCAGGTGACCGAGGCTGCGGGTGGCCTGATATCGACCGCCTTGAAAATCCCGGACAGCCCGCCGATCGGATTGACGGCTAAAGGGTCCGGGCCGGTGACGGATTTTACGGCGGATATCGGCCTCAGCAGCGATGGTCAGCCTCGGGTGACCGGTCAGGTTCGCTTGCAATCGGCCCCGACCGCCGCAGCAAGCGCTGACGAGGGCATTGCCTTTACCGCCGATCTGGGCGGTGATCTGACGCCCTTTGTTGCCGACAATATGGATACGTTCTTCGGCAGCAAAACACAGCTGTTTGTGGATGGGCGGACGCAGCCTGAAGGTGCGCTGACCATCAGCGATTTGAAGCTTACTTCGCAAGCGCTGACCCTTGAGGGTGAGTTACAATTGGCGGCGGGCAGCCGTCTGCAACTGGCGGCTCTTCAGGGGCGCATTACACCTCCGGACGGACAAAGCGTGGTTCTGCCCGTCTCGGGCGGAGGCACGTCGATTGAAGCTGCTCAGATTTCCGCGCTTTACGACGCAAAGAACGGCAATCTTTGGGACCTGAGCCTGACTGCGAATGCCGTGAAGACCGAACAGCTCGACCTGCGGCGCGCGCAAATCTCGGCGCAGGGAACGCTTGAACAGGGTGACACCCTGAAACTGGACGGTGATCTGCAAGCTGCTCTGGACGGAATCGATCTGACTGACGACGCCCTGAAAGCAGCGGTCGGGGACCGCATCACATTGGACGGTACGTTTGCCTATGGCAGCGACCAGACCGTGAACCTGTCCGGTTTCGAGCTGGTCGGCTCGGATTATGAGCTGGGCGTTGACGCGTTGATCAGTGGACTTTCCAGCGGTCTGGCCGTTGACGGCACAGCCACGTTGGAGGCGACAGACCTATCGCGTTTCTCGGATCTGGCAAAATTGGAATTGGGCGGTCAGGCCTCTGCCCGCCTTACGGGCCAAGGCTCGCCGCTGGAAGGCAGTTTTGATGGCAAGCTGGAAGTTGAAGGGAATGACCTGTCCACCGGACGGGGTGACATCGATCCGGTGATCCGCGGCAACACAACGATCACACTGGACGCCAAACGAGGCGCGGATGGTGTAACGATCCGGGATTTCACACTGATCGGCGACACGCTGCGCGCGCAGGCTGACGGCACGGTGACGACCCCCGAAGGCAATGTCACCATTGACGGCCAAGCGACCGTCAACGCCCGGGACCTTTCCATATTCTCGGGCCTCGCAAATCGCGAACTCGGCGGTGCGGTGCAGGCGAAACTGGCCGGTAAAGGTGCCGTTCAGACGCTGGAATTTGACGGCACGGCCAGCGTGCTCAGCCGGGATATCAAGACCGGCATGTCGGAAATCGATCCCCTTCTGGTTGGCCGAACCGAGATCACCTTTGACGGCGCATTGAGTCAGGATCAGATCGTGATCCGCGACGCGGTTGTGAACGGCACGGCCCTGACAGCCAAAGCCTCTGCTACGATAGACGACCCCAAAAGCGCTTTGGCGGTAGACGGACAAGCCAATCTGAACATCCCGGATCTGTCGCTGTTCTCCGGCCTTGCACAGCGCGATCTGGCAGGCGCGATCCGTGCGGATGTCGCTGGCAAAGGCGCAGTGGGCAGCAAAGCGTTCGACGTCAAAGGCAACTTGGCTGCGGACGATATCAAAACCGGGATCGACACGGTCGATAACCTGATCCAAGGACGCACGAACCTGACCGTGGACGCGTTGAACGGTGACGAAGGCCTGAACATTCGCACGTTCCAATTGATCGGAACCGCCCTGTCGGCCAATGCGTCAGGCAAGCTGGACCGAAACGCCGGCGGCTTGGACTTCTCTGCCAAACTGGACGATCTCAACCGCCTTTCACCGACCTTGTCCGGCCCGCTCACCCTCAGCGGCAATGTCGCTCCGACCGGGTCGGGGCTGGAAGGTACGGCGCGACTGGACGGGCCCGACAGCTCTTACGCCAGCTTGACAGGAATGGTCGATCAAAACGGGTCGGCGGATGTGGATTTCGACGCCAAACTGAACCGGATCGAACGGTTTGTGCCTGAATTCCCCGGCACTATTGCCGCGACCGGAACCGCCAAGCGTGACGATGGCACCTGGACCATCGATACCACTGCACAAGGCCCTGCGGACATAAACAGCACCGTGACCGGGACCTTTGACGAAACCAGCGGCGAGGCCGATTTGACCGCTCAGGGCGGGATCAACCTTGGGATCGCGAATGTTTTCATTACCCCCAACAAGATCGACGGGTCAGCGCGTTTCAACCTTGCCCTCAAAGGCGCGCCTGCGCTGGCGTCGTTAAGCGGGTCAGTGACCACGTCTGGGACGTCCCTTGCCATTCCGGGTGCTGGTCAGACCATCACCGGGATCAGCGGTCAGGTGGATCTGGCGCAAAGCCGCGCAAACATCAACCTGAGCGGCGGGGTTCGTGCAGGCGGCAACTTTACCGTGAACGGGCCAGTTGACCTGACGCCACCGTTCAATGCGCAAATCACCACCGCGCTCAACAGCCTCGTGCTGACGGATCAGCTGCTGTACGAAACCACCCTGAACGGCCAGATCGCGATGACCGGCGCTTTGGCCGGAAACAGTTCGCTGGCTGGTCAGATCACGTTTGACGAGACCAATATCAACCTCGCAGCCGCCTCGGGCGCTGTGGGCGCGGCACCGATCCCGGAGATTGAACACATCAACGAAAGCCGTGCCGGTTTCGTCACGCGAGAGCGCGCCGGATTGGTTGCAACAGAAGGCTCAGGCAAAAGCGCCTCTCGCATTGCGTTGGACATCAGCCTGCTGGCACCCAAAGCGGTGTTTGTCAGGGGACGTGGTGTGAACGCCGAGCTGGGCGGCCGGATTTTTATCGGCGGCACCACAGCCTCGGTTGTTCCGTCCGGTCAGATCGAACTGATCCGGGGAAATTTCGACATTCTGGGCCGCAGGCTGGCGCTGACCAAAGGCATCGTCACGCTTCAGGGCGACCTGACGCCCTATATCGAGTTTGAATCCTCGGCCAGCACTTCGGACGGCACGGCGACAATCGAAATCGCGGGCCCGCTGGATTCGCCCGAGGTCGACGTGTTTTCCGACCCTGAACGCCCCGCCGAAGAAGCGTTGGCGATGCTGTTGTTCGGGAACCGGTTCTCTGAAATCTCCCCATTCCTGATCGCACAGATGGCAGCTTCACTGGCGCAATTGAGTGGGGCGGGTGGCGATGCGACCAAAGGACTGCGTGAATCCACAGGTGTGGATACGATCGACATCGGTGCATCGGAGGGCGGAGCAGGCCGGTTAGGTGCCGGGGCTTATCTGGGTGAAAACCTTTATACCGATTTCACTGTGAACACCGAGGGCGACACCGAAGTGAACCTGAATCTCGACGTAAGCGACAATTTCACCGTCAAAGGCACCGTTGACGGCCGGGGTGAAACCGGTATCGGCGTGTTTTTCGAACGGGATTACTAGGGTATTGCGCTGCGCGCTCTGGGCGAATGAAAAAGGGTTGGTCCCACGACCAACCCCATATAAGGCTTCAGATTAATACAGAAGTCGAAAAGAACGCCGAAGTCGGCAAGGACTTGGCCTTGGCCCTGACGGCCAACCTTTTCGTGCCCGACAGCGCCGCGCGGCGAAGCTGCCGCCGCCCAGTTCGTAGAGGACATCAAAACCATATTGCTGGGTGTCACCGTCAGCGGAACCGTCACCATAAGCTGCTGTCAGCGTAGTGGCCGCACCAACATTGTAAGCCAATGACAGACCATAGGCCGTGCCGTCGGTTCTTTCGCCAGCACTGTTGTTCAGCGTGTCGCCATCTCGACCAACGAATAGGGTACCGTTGAAATCACTCAATTCCGCACCCAGTGCCAGAACGACAAGGTCCTGGTCGTTGTCGCCATTGACGCTTTTGGCTTGACCGTAAATCAACGTGGCCGAAACGTTGTCATACGTGTAGGTCGCGCTGACATCCCAACGGTCGGCCCCTTGGCTCGCGTCGGTGTCATAAGAGGTACCAAACGCAAAATCGGCAACCTCATACTGGAAGAACACCGCGTTCGAACCTGAGCCCGTCGAAGAGTATTCGAGAAAATCGTAGTTCACGCCCGAATGCTGGCCAAGGAACTCCTCCAGATCCGGTTCGTTACCGGCAAGAGCAAACGATCCAGTTCGCGTGCGACTGAGGCGCGGAAAACACCGTCTTTTGGCAGAGGACAACAAAAAAGAGCGGCCCCGTTGAGGGCCGCCCAATACCATATCGCATAACGGTGCGGACTATTCCGCCGCGATGGCGTCTGCGATCTTTTCGACACGGATGGCCGAGAACTTGAACTCGGGGATCTTGCCGTAGGGGTCGATGGCCGAGTTGGTCAGGATGTTCGCCGCCGCCTCGACATAGGCGAAGGGGATGAACACCATATCCTCGGCAATTGCCCGGTCGGCCCGCACCATGATCTCGATGGAACCGCGACGCGTGGTCAAACGGATCATCTCGCCCGGCTCAATACCCATCAGCTTGAGCGTACGCGGGTTCATCGAACAGTTCGCTTCCGGTTCCACCGCGTCCAGAACGTTGGACCGGCGGGTCATCGACCCGGTGTGCCAATGCTCCAGCTGACGCCCGGTTGTAGCGATCATCGGGTATTCGTCATCCGGGGCCTCATCCGGTGGGATGACGCTGGCCGGGGTGAAACGCGCCTTGCCTTCCGCGCGAGGGAAGCCATCGCCAAACACAATCGACTGCCCCGGATCGGTCTCGCTGAGCGACGGGTAGGTGATGGTTTCGGTTTTCAGACGATCCCATGTGATGTTGTTGAGCGAGTTCATCGTCAGCTTCATCTCATCGAATACCTGTGACACGTCGGTGTAATCCCAGTTCAGCCCGATGCGCTGTGCCAGCTCGACTGTGATCTTCCAGTCTTCGCGCGCCTCACCCGGAGGTGTCACTGCGGGGCGCACACGCTGCACCTGACGGTTGGTGTTCGACACCGTGCCGTTCTTTTCATAGAGCGCCGAGGCTGGCAGGATGATGTCGGCATAGTTCGCCGTCTCGGTCAGGAAGATATCCTGCACGATCATCAGCTCCAGCTTGGCCAGCGCGTCGCGCGCATGGCCTACATCCGGGTCGGACATAGCCGGGTTTTCACCCTGGATATACATACCCTTGATGTTGCCCGCATAGGCCTGATCGATGATCTCGGTCACGGTCAGACCTTTCTCGTTCGAGAAATCGTCCGAGTTCCAGACATTGTTGAACTTGGCCCGGATACCGTCATCGGTGACCGACTGGTAATCCGGCAGAAACATCGGGATCAGACCGGCGTCAGACGCACCCTGCACGTTGTTCTGACCACGCAACGGGTGCAGACCCGCGCCCGGTTTACCAACGTTGCCAGTCATCAGAGCCAGCGAGATCAGGCAACGCGAGTTGTCGGTACCGTGGATGTGCTGGCTGACACCCATACCCCAGAAGATCAGACCGGCCTTGGCCTGCGCAAAGGTGCGCGCGACACGGCGCAGCTGATCCGGTTCGATGCCACAGATCGGCGACATCGCCTCGGGCGTGAACTGGCGCAGATGCTCTTTCTCGGCTTCCCAGTTCTCGGTCCAGCGGTGGATGTACTGGCTGTCATACAGCTCTTCCTCGACGATCACGTTCATGATCGCGTTGAGCATCGAGACATCCGCCCCCGGACGGAATTGCAGCATCTCATCCGCAAACTTGCGCATACCGACGCCGCGCGGGTCCATCACGATCAGCTTGCCGCCACGTTTGGCGAACTGCTTGAAATAGGTCGCCGCAACCGGGTGGTTCTCGATCGGGTTCGAGCCGATGATGATCGCCACATCCGCGTTTTCAATCTCGTTGAAGGTCGCGGTCACAGCGCCCGAGCCTACGTTCTCGATCAGAGCCGCAACGGACGACGCGTGGCACAGACGGGTGCAGTGGTCGACATTGTTGTGCTTGAATCCCTGACGGATGAACTTCTGGAACAGGTACGCCTCTTCGTTGGTACATTTGGCCGAACCAAAGCCCGCGACGCTGCGCGGATCTTCTTCGCGCAGGGCCATCAGCTTGGTGGCGGCCAGATCCATCGCCTCTTCCCAGGTCGCTTCGCGGAAATGGGTGTCCAGATTGCCCGGATCGACGTTCAAACCCTTTTCAGGCGCGTCCTCACGCCGGATCAGAGGCTTGGTCAGGCGGTGCGGGTGGTGGATATAGTCAAAGCCAAAGCGGCCTTTGACGCACAGGCGGCCTTCGTTTGCCGGGCCGTTGATGCCCTCGACATATTTGACCTTGCCGTCCTTGACCTTCAGCGAGACTTTACAGCCCACACCGCAGAACGGGCAGACGCTTTCGGTCTCAGAGTCGTAATCCTTGCTGTCACCCTTCTGCTGGTCGTCCAGTACGGTAGCGGGCATCAGGGCGCCCGTGGGGCAGGCCTGAACGCATTCACCGCAGGCCACACAGGTTGAATCGCCCATCGGGTCGTTCTGGTCGAACACCACCTGTGCCGTATGTCCTCGACCGGCCATGCCGATCACGTCATTGACCTGCACTTCACGGCAGGCGCGGACGCAAAGGTTGCAGTTGATGCAGGCGTCCAGATTGACGCGCATCGCAACGTGGCTGTCATCCAGCAGCGGGATTTTCTCGGCCTCTTTCGCAGGAAAACGGCTGTCGCTGACATCGTTCAGCTTCGCCATGTCCCAGAAATGGCTAGAGGTGTCGTGTGCTTCCTCGGGCTGGTCAGCAACCAGCAGTTCCATGACCATGGCGCGCGATTTCTCGGCGCGATCCGAGTCGGTCTTCACCACCATGCCGTCCGCAGCGGGGCGGATGCACGAGGCGACCAGAGTGCGCTCGCCTTCCACCTCGACCATACAGGCGCGGCAGTTGCCGTCGGGGCGATAGCCCGGCTGTGGCTTGTGGCACAGGTGCGGGATGGTGAACCCTTGCCCTTTGGCGGCTTCCCAGATGGTCCAGCCCTCGGGCACGGTGACATCTTCGCCGTTCAGGTTGAAGGTGACGGTCTTGGTTGGGCTTGCATCAAGCATGGCTCTGTCTCCCTCAGATTTCGTCAGCGAAATGTTTCATGACCAGGCGGATCGGGTTCGGGGCTGCCTGCCCCAGACCGCAAATCGATGCGTCGCCCATGACCTGACACAGGTCTTCCAGCAGGTCCTGGTCCCATTTTTCGGCCTGCATCAGCTTCACAGCCTTTTCGCAGCCCGCCCGGCAGGGTGTGCACTGGCCGCAGCTTTCATCTTCAAAGAACCGCAGCATGTTCAGCGCCGCATCGCGGGCGGTGTCCTGATTGGACATGACCACAACCGCGGCAGACCCGATGAAGGTGCCCAACGGCTGCAGTGTGTCAAAGTCGAGCGGGACGTCGTCGATGCTGGAGGGGAGAAGACCTGACGACGGCCCGCCCGGTTGATACGCCTTGAACACATGACCTTCGGCCATGCCGCCGGCGGCATCAATCACGTCAAGAATGGTCGAACCTGCGGGCAACAGGTAGACACCCGGCTTTGCCACCCGGCCCGAGACCGAATAGCTGCGCAGGCCCTTGCGGCCATTCTTTTCAACTGAATTGAGTATCTGCGGTCCTTCGCGGCAGATCTTTGAGACCCAATAGAGCGTCTCGACATTGTGCACGAGCGTCGGGCGGTTAAAGACCCCGACCTGCGCCACGAACGGAGGACGGTGACGTGGCAGGCCCTTTTTGCCTTCGATCGACTCGATCATCGCGGATTCTTCACCGCAGATGTAAGCACCGGCACCCCGGCGCAGGTCGATGTAACCCTTGTCGACGATCCCGGCCTCTTCCAGCGCAGCAATCTCGCGAGCAAGGATTTCCAGCACCGCCGGGTATTCGTCGCGCATGTAGATGAAGCAAGTCTCAGCCTCGACCGCCCAAGCGGCGATCAGCATACCTTCGAGGAAGACATGCGGCGTGCGTTCCAGATAGTAACGGTCCTTGAAGGTACCGGGTTCGCCTTCGTCACCATTGACAGCCAGATAGCGCGGGCCTTCGTTCATGCGAACAAAGCCCCATTTCTTGCCGGACGGGAAGCCGGCACCGCCAAGACCGCGCAGGCCCGAAGACAGGACATCTTCCTGCACCTTTTCCCAATCGCCGCCGTCGCGCAGCTCTTTCAGCTTGGCGTAACCACCGTTCGCTTCATAAGCCGAAAAGGCTTCGTAATCGGGCAGATGTGCATGGGTGTCATTGCCAGCAATTGCGGCCTGCACCTTTTCGGGGGTCGCATGGTCGATATGGTTGTGACCAATCTCAAGCACGGGGGCTGTGTCACAGCGGCCCATGCAGGGCGCGCGCACCACACGCACCTCGGCCGGGTCAAGACCATCTTCCAGCGCTTTCTGCAAATGCTGGGCACCGGCCATTTCGCAGGAAAGGGAATCACAGACCCGGATCGTCAGCGCGGGCGGAGGGGTTTCACCCTCTTTCACCACGTCGAAATGGGCATAGAAGGTCGCGGTCTCATATATCTCGGCCTGACCGATCCGCATCTCGACCGCCAAGGCGGCGATGTGATCGGCGCTGATATGGCCGTGTTCGTCCTGAATCAAATGCAGAAATTCGATCAGCAGGTCGCGGCGACGCGGGCGATTGCCCAACAGGCGCGCAATCTCGGCCTGTGCTTCATCCGTGAACTGACGGCCTTTGGGCGTGTGCCGCCCTTTGCCTTTACCTGACTTCCAAACGCCTTTTGCGTCGGATGGCTTGGTATCCAGTGGTGCCATGCTTTCCTCCGTAAGAGAGTCCCGTCTCTCATCAGATTAGCATATCGTCAAATCGCAAATCTCAATCGCACGATAACGACGGATTATCACCGCAAAGACGTCACCACATCACGCAAAGCCGCAACTGTCGGCAATTCCGGGTCGCGCGTGAGCGTCGCCAGACAAATCGGTTTACTAACAACGGGATCGACCAAAGGCAGCACACGCGTCCCCTTGAGATCGCCCAGCGCGCGCACCAGCACGCGTGGCACGACGGTTGCTGCCAACCCTTCACGCGCCATGACCATCGACGCTGTAAACCCGCTGGTCTCTGCCACGATATCCGGGTGCAAGCCCTGCTCCGCAAAAATGCGGTCCAGAATGCGTCGATTCTGCATCTGTGGTTGTAACAGGCTGAGCGGAAACTCAGCGACCCGCGCCCAGGGAATCGCGCTCGTCTCATCTGTCATATGAGCCGGCACGAGCAGGACATAGGTTTCCTCATACAAAGGTTGCACCTGCCGCAGATCCGTGCCGATACTGTCGCCATAGGTCACACCCGCATCCAAGCTGCCCTCGTCCAGCCGGTGCTGGATTGCAGAGGCAGACATGGTTTCGATACGCGTAACAATACGCGGATGCGCCTGACGCAATCGTTTGGTGAGCCGTCCGCTAAAGGCAATTGCGGTTGGAATCACCCCGAGGATCAAAGTCCCGGTAATCTCGCCCTTGGCAGCCAGCACCTGCTGTTCCAATGCCTTGGTATCGTCGAGAATACGCCGCGCCCGCTGGACGATCATCTCGCCCTCTTCGGTCAGGCCCTGAAACCGGTTGGCACGGCGGACGATGGAGACACCCAGTCGATCCTCAAGATTGCGGATGCGCATGGAAAATGCGGGCTGCGAAATCCCGCACTCCTCGGCTGCCTTAGCGAAATGGCGATGCCGCGCCAGAGCGCTGAGGAGTTGGAGGTCGCGGATTTCGATCATGCGGAGTTGTCCCAAAATCTGATCAGACGCACATTAACGCGTTTGCGTCGCGGTGAAAGCTATAGTTGTAGTCCGACTATGACATTGAGGCGCGAAATGCGCTTTCTTCTTTCACGAACAGCGCGTTATCGTGAAACAAAGTCGAGATGATGGGCGGAGGATTCAATGATCAGAGAACATATCGGCTTGATCGCACATATCTGGATACTGACAGTATCGCTTGCTTTTTTGGCAGTAGGAGGTGTCATGGCACAGGAGAACGATATTTCAGCAGCAAAAAACCTGTCACGACAGGCCCTTGAAATGTGGGCCGCAGATTCCACGATTGATGAATCAATTTTCGTCGGCGGCTATCAGAACCATCAGGCCCCCTTGGCTACCGGAGGCACCGGCACCATCGATCTGAGCACCTGGGTCAGCATTGTCAGAGAGAACCATAAGGCCTTTCCAGACCTGAAGGTTGAGATTTTGGGGCAGACCGCCGAAGGCGACCGCGTATCCACCCATTGGCGCTTTTACGGAACCCAGAATGGCACTTATCTCGGGCTGCCCGCCACGGGCCGGTCGGTTGACTGGACCGGCATTCAGATCGACCGTATTGCCAATGGCCAGATAGCAGAAAGCTGGGTCGTGTGGGATTTCTTCACGCAGCGACAGCAGCTTGGCTTGGAAAACTAACAGCAGCGAATACTGTGCGCCCGGCCTGCCAGCAGACCGGGCAATTCGGCACTAATCAGGTGTTGAACAAGAAATGCATCACATCGCCATCCTTGACGATGTAGCCTTTGCCCTCAGCCCGCATCTTGCCTGCCTCTTTCGCGCCCTGCTCGCCATTGGCGTCAATGTAGTCGTCATAGGCGATGGTCTCGGCGCGGATGAAGCCTTTCTCGAAATCACCATGGATCACGCCAGCGGCCTGCGGCGCGGCGGTGCCGGTGCGGATGGTCCAGGCGCGGGCTTCTTTCGGGCCGACGGTGAAATAGGTTTCCAGCTTAAGCAGGTCGTAACCCGCGCGGATCAGACGGTCGAGGCCAGGTTCTTCCAGACCCATCTCTTCAAGGAACATCTGGGCCTCGTCTTCTTCCAGCAGGCTGATCTCTTCTTCGATCTTGGCGCTGATGATAACGTGGGCGTTGCCCTGCGCGGCAGCCATTTCGGCCACACGAGCCGAGTACTCGTTGCCTTCGGCGGCTTCTTCTTCCGAAACGTTGCAGACATAGAGCACCGGCTTGGTGGTCAGCAGCTGCAGCATCTTCCAGGCTTTGGCGTCCTCATCGGACACTTCGACCAGACGCGCGGGCTTGCCGCTTTCCAGCATCGCCTGCGCCTCGGCCAGCAGGCGGTCCTGCTGTTGCGCCTCTTTGTCGTTGCCCTTCAGCTTGCGTACCAGATTGGCGCGGCGCTTTTCGATGCTTTCCAGATCAGCCAGCATCAGTTCGGTCTCGATGGTGTCGGCATCCGCAACAGGATCGACACGGCCATCCACATGAGTCACGTCGCCGTCTTCGAAACAGCGCAGTACGTGGGCAATGGCGTCGGTCTCGCGAATGTTGGCCAGAAACTGGTTGCCCAGCCCCTCACCCTTCGAGGCTCCTTTCACCAGACCGGCGATATCCACAAAGGTCATGCGCGTTGGAATGATCTGTTTCGACGACGCAATTGCCGCCAGCTTGTCCAGACGATCGTCAGGAACGGCCACATCGCCAACATTGGGCTCGATGGTGCAGAACGGGAAGTTCGCAGCTTGCGCAGCAGCGGTTTTGGTCAGCGCATTGAAGAGGGTCGATTTGCCCACATTCGGCAGACCTACGATTCCCATTTTAAAGCCCATCACGGCCTCCTGCATAGAATACGAGCGCAGCTTCTATGCAGGTCCGCTTCAATGCGCAAGTGATTGCTGGGGAGGCCTGGATTGAGCCAATTTCGCAACATCACAAAAACGTTCACAAATCGTGTTCTTGGTGGAACTGAAAAAAAGACCTTAGGATAACCAGTTAGCGCATTACGATTATTTCTTGAGTGGTAGAAAATGATGAAAACGTTCCTTCTTGCAGCCATGTTGGCGGTCACGTCTTATGCGACAGCCCAGGCTCAATCCGTTGTTTTTGGCGCGGGGTACGCGGACTTCTCGGAAGAAGCATCCGATGATCAAGGGCTGATTTCACTGGAGTACCAGCATAGCCCTTTTCATCAGGCAACACGGTTCAGCGCTGGCTGGGGGGCAGCACTCTCGGTTCATGAAGACGGAGATACGCATATCGGCGTCGGCCTGATCGGGTTGTATTCGCTGAGCGACCGCTGGTTCGTCGAAGGCAGCGTTATGCCGGGCTACTTCAACGCCAACGATGACACGAACGATCTGGGAGGGGACTTTCAGATCCGCAGTCTCCTTGGCCTAGGCTACACCCTGAACAACGGCAACAACGTATCCGTCGCGATCACCCACAAGTCGAACGCCAGCACCAATGATGAAAACCCCGGGGTAAACGCAGTGCTGCTGCGGTATCATCTGGGCTTCTGATCTAATCCTGCCTCGGCGGGATTGATTTTCGGTGAAAGTTTCTGCACACGGGTCGAAACCCGAGTGCAAGGACATCCGATGACCCGTATCGACGCAAAGTTCGCCGCCCTGAAAGCCGAAGGAAAAAAGGCTTTCGTTGCCTACGTCTTGGCCGGAGATCCCGACTATGACACCTCGCTTGAAGTGGTCAAAGGCCTGCCGGGCGCTGGCGTGGACGTAATCGAACTGGGTTTGCCCTTCACTGATCCGATGGCGGATGGTCCCACTATTCAGGCTGCGGGCCAACGCGCGTTGGATGGCGGCATGACATTGCAGCGCACATTGGATCTGGCGCGCGCGTTTCGGGAAACTGACGATACAACTCCGATCGTCCTGATGGGCTACTACAACCCGATCTACAGCCGGGGCGTCGACGCGTTTCTGGCAGACGCAAAAGACGCAGGCATAGACGGGCTGATCGTCGTGGACCTGCCGCCGGAAGAGGATGAAGAGCTCTGCCTGCCCGCTCAGGCCGCGGGTCTGAACTTCATTCGTCTGGCAACCCCAACCACGGATGACAAACGCCTGCCGCGCGTTCTGCAGAACACGTCGGGCTTTGTATATTACGTTTCGATCACCGGGATCACCGGCGCTGCGGAAGCGCAGGCTACGGATGTCGGACCTGAAGTTGCGCGTATCAAGGCCGCGACCGACCTACCGGTAATCGTGGGCTTTGGCATCAACACGCCCGAGAAATCCCGCAACATCGCTTCGGTGTCGGACGGAGCGGTTGTCGGATCGGCTATCGTCAGCCAGATCGGCGCGGGCAAACCGGTGGCCGAGGTTCTGGATTTTGTAAAATCCCTGTCGGATGGCGCGCACAGCGTCTGATCCACCCGGCACAACATTCATGTAAATGATCCGTCGCAGAATATCGCTGCGGCGGATTTTTTTGTATCCGCCTCAAGGCCAAAACATTGCAGGTTCAGGTATGGATCGGTAAGCAAAACTAACCAATAATCGCAAAGGTCTGCTGCCGTGCCTGTTATTACCAATATCGAAGACCTCAAGCGCATTTATGAACGCCGTGTGCCCCGGATGTTCTACGATTACGCTGAAAGTGGCAGTTGGACAGAGCAGACCTTTCGCGAAAACAGCAGCGACTTTGAGAAGATCCGCCTGCGCCAGCGGGTCGCGGTCGATATGGCCGGACGGTCGACAGCATCGCAGATGATTGGTGAGGATGTCTCGATGCCCGTCGCGCTGGCACCTGTCGGGCTGACGGGAATGCAGCACGCGGATGGAGAGATGAAAGCCGCCAAAGCTGCCGAAGACTTTGGCGTGCCCTTTACCCTCTCAACCATGTCGATCAACTCGATCGAAGATGTGGCGGAACACACAGACAAACCATTCTGGTTCCAGCTTTATACTATGAAGGATACTGACTATGTCAGTCGACTGATCCAGCGGGCCAAAGACGCCAAGTGTTCGGCACTGGTGATCACCCTGGATTTGCAAATCCTCGGCCAACGGCACAAGGATCTGAAGAATGGCCTGTCCGCACCGCCTAAGCTGACTCCAAAAACCATTGCGAACCTGTTGACCAAATGGTCCTGGGGCATCGAGATGTTGAGGGCCAAACGGCGCGAGTTCGGCAATATCGTCGGCCATGTCGAAGGCATCTCGGACGCCTCCTCCCTTGGTGCATGGACCGCTGAGCAATTCGATCCGAGCCTCGACTGGGCAAAGGTCGAAAAACTGATGGCGCAATGGGGCGGCAAGGTTATCCTCAAGGGCATTCTGGACGCTGAAGACGCCAAAATGGCCGCAAAACTCGGAGCCGATGCCATTGTGGTCTCCAACCACGGAGGTCGGCAATTGGACGGTGCACTCAGTTCAATACGGGTGCTGCCGGAAATCATGGACGCGGTTGGAGGGGATGTGGAAGTGCATCTAGACAGCGGCATCCGGTCCGGTCAGGACGTCCTCAAGGCCTTGGCCTTGGGTGCCAAAGGAACCCATATCGGTCGTGCGTTTATCTATGGCCTGGGCGCAATGGGCCAGAAAGGTGTCATCACTGCACTTGAGGTGATCCGGCAAGAATTGGACACCACGATGGCCCTGTGCGGTGAACGGAGTGTCAATGATCTGGGACGGCACAACTTGTTGGTCCCGCAGGATTTTGAGGGGCGTTGGCAAGAGTGACCGCGCAAATCGGGGGCTCTGCCCCCGCCGCCCTTCGGGCGACTCCCCCGGGATATTTTCAGCCAGATGAAGCCAGGGATCCTTCATTCATCTGGCCCCAAATATCCCGGAGCGCGAGGCAGAGCCTCGCAAAAAAATCATACGGGCTAAAAACCCCTTTCCAAACTCAATAAATCAAGCTAAGGACGCGGCTTCACGCGGGCATACAGCCTTGGAGGATGCCCGCCCTAACATTGGAGAATTATCATGGCTGGAGAGATTCCTGATCTCGTAGCTCTGGAACGGACGGGGACAGGCAAGGGCGCCGCTCGTCAAACCCGCCGCGACGGCATGGTTCCGGGTGTTGTATTCGGTGGCGACAAAGAACCGCTGGCAATCAAGATCCCGTTCAACGAACTGTTCAAGCGCCTGAAAGCGGGCCGGTTCAAGTCTACCCTGTGGAACCTGAAGGTTGAAGGCCACGAAGACGTTCGCGTCATCTGCCGCGACGTTCAGCGTGACGTCGTCAAAGACCTGCCGACCCACCTGGACCTGATGCGTCTGCGTCGGACCACCAAGATCGCGCTGTTCATCCCCGTTGAGTTCATCAACGAAGATGAAGCACCCGGCATCAAGAAGGGCGGCGTTCTGACTGTTGTCCGTCCGGAAGTCGAACTGATGTGCACCGCCGGTGACATTCCTGAGAAGATCACCGTTGACGTGACCGGAATGAACATCAACGACGTTGTAACCATTTCTTCGGTTGACCTGCCTGCAGGTACCAAACCGACCATCGACCGTGATTTCGTGATCGCGAACGTTTCGGCACCGACCGGTCTGTCGACCAGCGACGACGAAGAAGGTGAAGAAGTGGCTGCAGACGAGGTTGAAGTCGTCGGCCAGGAAGAAGCAGAAGAATAAGTCCGAACCCTGTATTCGGATTTCCAGGCGGGGCTCATTTCGGGCCCCGTTTTCTTTTGGTCCGACGGGCTGGAAAGTAGGTGGCATTCCATGCCATCAACCACGTGCATCGCACAAGGACGAGACTATGAAACTGTTTGTCGGATTGGGGAACCCGGGGTCGAAATACGCCCGCAACCGGCACAATGTTGGCTTCATGGCTGTGGAACGGATTGCCGAGGATCATGGCTTTGGCCCCTGGAAATCCAAGTTCCAGGCCGAAATCGCCGAGGGGCGCTTGGGCAATGAAAAAGTTCTGCTGATCAAACCGCAGACCTTCATGAACCGGTCAGGCCAGTCGGTCGGAGAAGCGATGCGGTTCTACAAGCTGGATTCGACCGATGTGACCGTCTTTCATGATGAGTTGGACCTCGCCCCAGGCAAAGTCCGCGTGAAAGCGGGTGGGGGGCATGCCGGGCACAACGGCCTGCGCTCGATCCACGATCATATCAGCCCGGCCTACGACCGGGTCCGGCTGGGAATCGGGCACCCAGGCCGGAAAGAGATGGTCTCACCCTTTGTTCTGAGTGACTTTGCCAAGGCGGATGCAGACTGGTTGGATGATGTTCTGCGCGGGGTTTCGGATGGCGCGGCATATCTGGCGCGCGGAGATGGTGGCAAATTCATGAACGCGGTCGCATTGCGCACGGCCCCGCCCCGATCTTCAAAGACCCCTGCCCCCAAAGGCGAGACGAAACCCAGTACACCGCCCGAATCCGAAGTTGATAATCGCTCTGCCATGCAAAAGCTTTTGGACAAGTTCAAATAGATCTCGTCCTTATTCCGTAACGTAGGCATTGCGAAACAGGGGCGCCCACGTTCCAATACATGTCAACAAGGGAGGTTATGCGATGAGAACCATATTGAAGTGGGTTCTGCGCATTGTAGTGGCGTTGGCTCTGGCCGCTGCCGCTGTTGGGCTGTGGAAACGCGAAGAGTTGCAGCGCCTGATGGCGGTGAACTCTCTGTTCTCCGAGGACAAGATCGTTCACAACTTTTCGCATATGGACGAGGCTTTCCTGACCGTCGACCTGCCCCGAGGCACCGCCCCCATATGGGAACTTCTTTATGCCGAAGGGTTTGACCTGCCCGATGGTACCGACGCCTGGATCGACGAACGCTCTGTCACTTCGCTGCTGGTCATGCAGGACGGCAACATCCGGTTCGAGGAATACTATCTGGGCACCGGGCCGGACGATCTTCGGATATCGTGGTCAGTGGCCAAAAGCTATCTGTCGGCGCTGTTTGGGATTTTGCTGGCCGAAGGCGCAATCCAGTCTCTGGACGACCCCGTGGTCAAATACGCCCCGAAACTTAAGGGCAGCGCTTATGAGGCGGCGACAATCCGCAATGTTTTGAATATGGCCAGCGGGGTCACGTTTGATGAGGACTATCTGGACCCTAGCTCTGACATCAACAGGATGGGCCGCGTGATCGCACTGGGTGGCGAGTTGGACGATTTCGCTGCTTCACTGCAAGACAGCTTCACGACACCCGGTGAAACCTGGCAATATGTTTCCATAGACACCCATGTATTGGGCATGGTGATACGCGGTGCCACCGGGCGTAGTGTAGCGGATCTTTTGACAGAAAAGATCATACAACCGTTGGGCCTTGAGCGCGCCGGATACTATGTCACCGATGGCGCGGGTGTCGCCTTCGTTCTGGGTGGTTTGAACTTCACCACACGTGATTTTGCCCGGTTCGGGCAAATGATCCTGCAAGATGGCAAATTGAACGGTCAACAATTGGTGCCAGCCGAATGGATATTCGCAGCGACACAACCCAGCGCCCCAACGGAACCGGGCAAAATCGGCTATGGGTATCAATGGTGGATACCTCGCGGCGCGCATGAGGGGGAGTTTCTGGCCCGCGGCGTTTATGGCCAATATATCTATTTCAACCAGCCTCGCGGTGTTCTGATTGTCGCGACCGGAGCCGACCGGCGGTTCCGCGACCCCGGAGTAAACGACCAGAACATCGAAATGTTCCGCAA
The DNA here is from genome assembly GCF_056533985.1 of Ruegeria sp. E8. Taxonomy (NCBI): domain Bacteria; kingdom Pseudomonadati; phylum Pseudomonadota; class Alphaproteobacteria; order Rhodobacterales; family Roseobacteraceae; genus Ruegeria; species Ruegeria sp. E8. Next base: position 81,005 of record NZ_JBQFOY010000010.1, on the reverse strand, counting down.
GATCGCGGAAAGCCTGTAAGGTGCCTTTATGCAAAAACAAGACAGTATCAATGTACTTGGTGGCGTTCTGGCCCCCTGCTCGCGCGACCCGCTGACAGGGTTTTTCCGGGACGGTGCATGCAATACCTGCCCCGAGGATCAGGGCAGCCACACCGTATGTGCCGTGATGACGGCCGAGTTTCTGGCGTTCTCGAAATACGTTGGCAATGATCTGAGCACAGCACGGCCTGAATTCGATTTCCCCGGCCTCAAGCCCGGTGACAGTTGGTGCCTATGTGCCGGCCGATTCCTACAGGCCCATGACGAAGGATGCGCCCCTAAGGTCCATCTGGAAGCAACGCATCAACGGGCATTGGAAATTGTGCCGCTCGACATCTTGCTTCTGAACAAAGCGAAAGCCTGACCGGTATTGCGCCTTGATGTGACCTGATCGGGTATTGTCGCTGATTCAGAACGTCATCTGCCAGATCAAGCTGACGCTGTAGTTTTCAAAGCCACTTTCGCCGATACCGTCATAAAACACATTCGCCGCAAGCAGGCTGTTGTTTTCCAACCGGTAATCGAACCCCAGATCCGCCCGAGCGCGGGCAGTGTCGCCAATCGGCGTCGCACCGGGAACGGTACCGGTGCCAGAGGTCGTGCTCCAGATCCCTGACAGACCGCCAGTGAGCATCATCTCACCTCGTGTCACTTGAATCGGGTGACTGAAATCCATACCCAGCCGTGCCGTTGTCAGGCTGAAATCCTGATTAGGGATCAGGTTGCCCAGGCTATCGGTATAGGCTTCCTGATCATCGCTGGCGTAGCTGACATCCAGCAAAGGCATCAGCGTCAAAGCCCCACGCTTGATCTCGCCGGTCACGCGGGACTGGATCAGCCAGCGTTCACTGTCGAAACTATCCTCATAGGTACCTAACGGAGAGATATCGTTGTCCGCTTGCCCATACAGAACGCGCCCCTCGAAATACACCGGCTGATTGGGCAGTTTCGCCACGAAGTAGGGACCAATCAGCCAGCCTGTACCATCCACGCTGGCCGGACCGTTTTCGGTCTCGGCATAGTCGAACTGAAGCATGGCGCCAATCAGCAGGTTGGAACTGATCTGGCGATGGGCACCCACCACGGCCAATGCATAGGAGCTGTCGAAATCGTCTTGCGAGCTCCAGTTGCCGGTCAGATTGAACCAGACCGGGCGCGACGGATCGCTGGAAAAGTTCAGATACCCCGAACCTTGCGTGACGGACGTGTCCAGCGCCCCTGACCCTGAACGTTGCAGAAACTGGGTCAGCTTTGGCTGGCTTGCCACAAGGCTGTTGGCCCGGGCGTTCTGAAACGCTTGAATTTGACGTCGCGTGTTCGCAACAATTTCGTTGACTACAGTCACTTGGTTGGAAGCAATACTGGGATTGCCCGATAAATCCACTGCAGCACCCGCTAAAACAATCATAGAAAGGTCGCCTGAGCCAGACGGCGTCACAGTGGCAGTATAGGTTTGCGGCCCTCCTGAAAGTGCTCCGATCGTCCCGTTCGTCACCGAAATTCCGGCAACGCTAAAATTCGTAACGTCTTCGGAAAACGTAAATGTAACAGTGATCGGGTTTAGCCCACTAAAGTTAGGCGGAAGACCGCTAATGGTGACTGTTGGCCCGTTTGCATCATAGGTTGTGTTGACGGTGTTGGAGGCCTGATTGGCGTTTCCGGCCGCGTCCGTGAAGACCCCAGCGGGGATGGACAGCTCAACAAGCCCGTTGGCTTGCGCTGTAAGCGTTGCGGTGTAGTTGCTGCCGGATCCTGCCAACGTCGCAGTTGCGTTGGTCAATGCCAAGTCTCCAACAACGAAATCCGTACTTGGTTCACTTAGCGTTATCTGAGCCGTGAAGACTCCATTACCTGCCGGTACCAGGGGTGCGATCGTTGCTGTGGGCGGGGTCGTGTCAACCGCAACACGCGTGTTTATAACTTGAGTATTCGTTACACCGGAGAGAGCAATCTCATAACGGAAAAGCGGTCCGCCAACTGTTTCGCGCGCGGTGAAGATGATCCCGAGATACCCGTCCGCCGCATAGGTGGAATCTGCGCCGTCCTGACTGATGATGGTCGCACCCAGATATCCCAAATTTCCCAACCCGGCTGGCGTGATCGGACTGACATTCAAAACACCGTTGTTGAAATAGAACGACCCCCCAGGGGCTTGTCCGGAGCCACCCAAAGACATAAACGCTGTTGCGCTGCCTTGGAGGTTGCTGAAAAATATCTGCCCACCGTTGGGAGTTGACACAGTTTGGGAGGCGAATGAAGGGTTGCCGAAAGCCTGACCTTCCCTGACACCTCCGATCATCAGTGCTGCAATCAAAAAAAAGAGGCACGACAGCCTCAGCGTCACGGACCTAACCATTTTACCTCCTACCACACCACAAGGGTGCTAAACACCAGGGTGCTCGGGTGAGGATTCCGCATCCCGAGCAACGTCATCTTTTGTCCCATCTACGCAGAGACATCCCCTGAACCGGCCGCAACATCACCGGTTAACAAAAAGTTAAATCAATTCAGCAACGCTGTATAGAATCGGAAAAGATTCAACTTCGGCGTGCAGATTAAATTTTTGCGCGCATTCGGTCGGGTTCAGGCACCGCGATCCGACAAGCTGTTTCAAAAACTCGTTGTTTTTAAGCCTCTTCCCACATGCGCAAATTTTTCGAGATGGGTTTTCAGAACGAAACTTCCAAAAGAACGCAGCTGCATGGCCTCTGATTTTTCATCAAATTCGCAACAGTTCCGCAAAACTTTTGCAATTGGCGATCAATTGGAAACTCATACTTGAGAAGCGGCCCGAGTTGTCCGGAACCCTCGCGATTCCAGTTGCTCGTATCTTGTTCGTGATTGCGACTGGCGGATGATTTCTCAAAGGCAAACCAGATGCTGACCAGATAGGCCGAGGCTTTACTTTCGCTGCCGCACCATGCGCCGCATCTCAGACAGTCTCACCAAAGATTTTTGTGAAGAGTTAATGATCTCTCAACCGCACAGGTTGTACGCCCCGAAGGAAAAAACCGGGGTGCGTGACCCCGGTTCGCAATCAGCCCGCCGTACGGCCTTCGGTATCTGACATGTCGAAGTTCAGGTATTTCGCCACAGTCTGAACATCCTTGTCACCGCGACCGCACATGTTCATGCAGATCAGGTGGTCCTTAGGCAGATCGGGGGCGATCTTCATGACATGGGCCAGCGCGTGGCTTGGCTCGAGCGCCGGGATGATCCCCTCGGTGGCGCAGCACAGTTGGAATGCCTCCAGCGCTTCCTTGTCGGTGATCGAGACATAATTCGCGCGGCCGATCTCGTGCAGCCACGAGTGTTCAGGCCCGATGCCCGGATAGTCCAGACCGGCCGAGATCGAGTATCCCTCAAGAATCTGGCCATCGTTATCCTGCAACAGATAGGTGCGGTTGCCATGCAGCACGCCTGGGCGACCACCGGTCAACGAGGCGCAATGTTCCATCTTCTCGTTCACGCCTTTACCACCGGCTTCGACACCGATGATGTTGACGGATTTGTCGTCGAGGAATGGGTAGAACAGGCCCATCGCGTTCGACCCACCACCAATGGCGGCGATGATCGTGTCGGGCAGACGGCCTTCGGCCTTCATCATCTGCTCTTTCGCTTCCTTGCCGATGATCGACTGGAAATCCCGCACCATCGCCGGGTACGGGTGCGGACCCGCCACCGTACCGATGCAATAGAACGTGTCGCGGACATTGGTCACCCAGTCACGCAGAGCGTCGTTCATCGCGTCTTTCAGCGTGCCACGACCGCTCGTCACCGGGATCACTTCCGCGCCCAGCAAACGCATCCGAAACACGTTCGGGGCCTGACGCTGCACGTCATGCGCGCCCATGTAGACGATGCATTTCAGACCGAACTTTGCGCAGACAGTCGCAGTGGCCACGCCGTGCTGCCCCGCCCCGGTCTCGGCAATGATCCGGGTCTTGCCCATGCGGCGCGCCAGAATGATCTGGCCCAGCACGTTGTTGATCTTGTGCGCGCCGGTATGGTTCAACTCATCGCGCTTCAGGTAAATCTTCGCACCGCCCAGATGCTCGGTCAGGCGTTCTGCGAAATACAAAGGCGAAGGGCGGCCCACATAGTTGGCCCACAGATCGTCCATCTCGGCCCAGAAGGTCGGATCATCCTTGGCTTTGTCATATTCCTCTTCCAGCGACAGGATCAGCGGCATCAGTGTTTCGCTGACAAAACGCCCGCCGAAAATGCCAAAGCGTCCCTGTTCGTCGGGGCCGGACATGAAGGAATTGAAAAGATCGTTGGCCATGGGTGTCTCCCTCGTCGTATCCGTTGTTCATAGGTGGTGGAGACAGGATTTGCCATGGGCAAAACGCATCATTCCGCAACCTGCGTGTTCTGACGCCAGACCTGGATCGCCTGCGCCGAGCTGGGCACACCGATGCATGGGAAATGGTGGAACCGGTTCACATCGGCCAACCGGTCGGCTGCCAACATGATCCGCCGATGCGGGCCGGATTGGGCAAAAGTCAGCATCGCTTCGATATCGTGCCAGACGCTGAGCGAAAAATAGAGACCATCCTGACGGAACAGGGCCGCGTGCAGGCACAACGGATCGCCCTTTGCCTGCCGATATGCCTGTGCCGCGCGCCAGAAAAACTCCGGCGCGTTGTACCAGTGCTTAAGAGACACACCACCGATTGCTGCCAGCATGTTCCATCCCTCCATATCGGGGGATACGCAGCAATCCCGGGATCAGATCACTTGAGAGCGGACGCAAAGTCACGGATCAGGGTCGTGTCCTTTACACCCGGCGCACTTTCGACACCGGATGAAACATCAACCTGTTGCGCGCCGGTCATTCGGGCAGCTTCAGCGACGTTTTGGGGTGTCAGGCCACCAGCCAACATCCAGGGGCGCCGCCAGTACTTTCGCCCGGCCAACAACCGCCAGTCAAAAGCCAGCCCGTTGCCACCTGGCAGTTCCGATTCTCTCGGCGGTTTTGCGTCGATCAGCAGTTGATCTGCCACTTCAGAGTAAAGATCAATCGCCGCAATATCCTCGGCCTCTGCCACACCGATGGCCTTCATCACCGGCAGGCCAAACCGCTCGCGGACTTCGGCCACCCGTTCAGGCGTTTCCTTGCCGTGAAGCTGAAGCATGTCGATTGGTACGTTGGAAACTATGCTGTCCAACTCGTCGTCGGTGGCATTGACGACCAGAGCCACTTTGGCAACGCCTGCCGGGACAAGATGCGCCAGTTCTGCCGCCTGCGACACCTCCAGATGACGTGGCGATATTGGAAAGAAGACAAACCCGACATAGCCCGCGCCAGCCTCGGTTGCCGCGCGCACGTGATCAGGTGCGGTCAAACCGCAGATTTTGAACCGAACATCAGACATAGCTTTTGGGCTCAGCTTGCCTCATCCAGAAGGGCCAGAACTTCGTCTTGACCTTCGTTTTGCTTTTTCTTGAGCTTCTTGACTTCACGCTCAAGCTTGCGAACCTCGCTTTTCTTCGCGGTCGCATCACGGCGGTGTTTATGTTCCCGCAGCCATTCCCACATGAAGCCGATAATCAAACCCGCCACAACGCCGCCCAAAACCACAAGAAACAGCGGCAGGGACGTGCTGAGGTTAAAACCCAGAAGCTCGGCCAGAGCATCGGGCATCAGTTTCAGTTCTACAGACTGAACATTGGCGAGCGAGACGGAAATCAGGATGATCCCAAGCGCCGCCAAAAAAGCATATCGAAGGTAACGCATCATAACGTCAGGCTTTACCGTTCAATCGATCCCTGAGCAACTTGCCAGTTTTGAAAAACGGCACACATTTTTCCTCGACCTGGACAGTCTCACCAGTGCGCGGGTTGCGCCCCACGCGCGCATCGCGTTTTTTCACCGAAAACGCACCGAAGCCACGCAGTTCCACACGATCGCCGCGCGCCATGGCGTCGGTGACTTCTTCGAACACGGTATTCACAATCCGCTCAACATCGCGCTGATAGAGATGCGGGTTTTCGTCAGCGATTTTCTGAATCAATTCTGAACGGATCATGCGTGATACCCTCCCAGGCAGCCGGTGTGTCAGGTCTACTGATTTGACAGTATAGGAAAAAATCCGGAACGGGGGAACGGATACTCTGCGCACCGGGGCTTTATTTTGCCACATTCTCACGCGAATTTTTGCTTGTCAGGCCGAATTCCACAGCTTTTGCGCGAACAAACCCCCGATTAACCCGGTTAATTGGAACATATTGATTCGCAACAAAAACGGCCCCGCGCTGATGCGCGAGGCCGAAAAGCTTGATTGGGATGCGCCCCGGGCTTAGTCGCCGGATTTCAGCGCTGCACCCAGGATATCGCCCAGCGATGCGCCCGAGTCGGAAGAACCGTACTGTTCCACGGCCTCTTTCTCTTCGGCGATCTCGCGTGCCTTGATCGACAGACCCAGACGGCGGGTCTTGCTGTCGACATTGGTGACGCGGACGTCGACCTTGTCACCGACCGAGAAACGCTCGGGGCGCTGTTCGGCACGGTCACGCGACAGGTCGGAACGACGGATGAACGACTTCATGCCTTCGTACTCGACCTCGATGCCGCCATCTTCGATCGCGGTGACTTCAACGGTGATGACCGAGCCACGCTTCACGCCACCCACGGCTTCGGCGAACTTGTCACCGCCCAGGGCTTTGATCGACAGCGAGATACGCTCTTTTTCGACGTCAACTTCCGAGACAACGGCCGAAACCATGTCGCCTTTGCGGTAGTTCTGGATCGCATCCTCGCCACGCTCGTCCCAGGACAGGTCCGACAGGTGAACCATGCCGTCGATGTCGCCTTCGAGGCCGATGAACAGACCGAATTCGGTGATGTTCTTGACTTCGCCTTCGACTTCGGTGCCCTCGGGGTGCGTTTCTGCAAACACTTCCCATGGATTGCGCTGAGTCTGCTTCAGGCCCAGAGACACGCGACGCTTGGCGCCATCGATTTCCAGAACCATGACGTCGACTTCCTGGCTGGTCGAAACGATCTTGCCGGGGTGGACGTTTTTCTTGGTCCAGGACATCTCGGACACGTGCACCAGACCTTCGACACCGGCTTCCAGCTCGACGAACGCGCCGTAATCGGTGATGTTGGTAACGCGGCCCTGATGGACCGAGCCCAGCGGGTATTTCGCAGCAACCAGATCCCACGGATCTTCCTGCAGCTGCTTCATGCCCAGGCTGATGCGGTGGGTCTCTTTGTTGATCTTGATGACCTGAACCTTGATGGTTTCGCCGATCGTCAGGATCTCGGACGGGTGGTTCACACGGCGCCATGCCATGTCGGTGACGTGCAGCAGGCCGTCAACGCCGCCCAGGTCAACAAATGCACCGTATTCGGTGATGTTTTTGACAACACCCTCGACGGTCTGACCTTCGGACAGGTTGCCGATAACTTCGGCACGCTGTTCGGCACGCGATTCTTCCAGGATTGCGCGACGCGAAACAACGATGTTGCCACGGCGGCGGTCCATTTTCAGGATTTGGAACGGCTGCTTCAGACCCATCAGCGGGCCAGCGTCGCGCACGGGGCGAACGTCAACCTGCGAGCCGGGCAGGAACGCAACTGCGCCACCCAGATCGACGGTGAAGCCACCTTTGACGCGACCAAAGATTGCGCCTTCGACGCGCTGGTCGTCGGCATATGCTTTTTCCAGACGGTCCCATGCCTCTTCACGGCGGGCCATCTCGCGCGAGATGACGGCTTCGCCACGGGCGTTTTCTGCAGCGCGCAGGTAAACTTCGACCTCGTCACCAACAGCGATTTCAGGGGCTTCGCCGGGATTTGCGAATTCTTTCAGATCAACGCGGCCTTCCATTTTGTAGCCTACGTCGATGATGGCTTGGCCGGCTTCGATCGCCAGAACCTTGCCTTTGACAACAGAACCCTCTTCGGGTGTGTCCATTTCGAAGCTTTCGTTCAGGAGGGCTTCGAATTCCTCCATAGATGTATCAGCCATGTGGCGTTGTTTTCCTCTACATAACGTTTTTGCTGGCCGAGCGGTTGTCTCCGCCGGTCTTGTTTCATGATGTCTTCAGGCGTGACCCGGATCGCCCCTGAGCAAACAAACACAAAGGGCCGAGGTAACCCGGCCCTGCTCAGAAACGTCATCCGGACGTTGACCGCCCTTGTATCGACAGCGCGCGTATAGGCGGATTCCACCGCGTGTGCAAGGGCAAAGCCCATGTTTTCAAGGTTCGGTAGGTCTTTGCGCGTGCTGGCTTCAGCTTTTGGCCCCCCAAACCCCGGCATCGCGCCGCAACATGGCCTGCTCGATGTCATCCAGTCGCATCAGCGCGGCTGACGGGTTGCGCGCACCTCCTGCCCGGTTCCAGATCTTCTGGGCTGAAACAGGGCTCCATGGCAAGCTCGCCGAAGCCAGCCATTGCCGCAACCCAGGTGGCAGAGAGTCGTAAACCTGCATCGGAGCCACCTGTCGCCTCCGGCGCTTCAGGCCGCTCTGCAGATTTCGCCGCACCTGACGTCTTTGCCCAAACTGTTCCTGCACTGCGTTCGATCTCCATCCAATTTTTGCGATGTGATTACATTACATTCAGAAAGTACACAAGAATACGGGTAGCAGACGAATACATTGCAAGTCGTATTCTGTGAGGGCGGGGACTTGACGCCCCACCCTTCATCTTTTCAAAAATACTCCCCGCGCGGAGCGCGAAGACTTTCTAGAACAGTTGCAAGTCCTTCTTGCCGCTTTGGATTTCCGCAAAGTCCGGCATGTTCTCGATCACCACCGGGGCCGGTGCTGTGCCCGGCATCGCCACTGTCGGCTTCATTGCCGCTGCCATGCCAAAGGCGACCGGTTGTTCCAGTTCACCCCGGATATCCCGCAGCAGCGTTTTGTGATCCGGCATCGCCTTGAGAACTTGAGCAAGGTCCGCTTTCGCGGTCTTCATGCCCTGGAACCAGACCGGCTTTTTCAACGGCCTCAGGCGATCGCGAATGCCGGGGCCATAGCCGGTATCGTAAACCTGTTTGCCCAAAAGAACCGTCTGATACACACGATGGTCAAACAGCGTCGCAAACTCGATATCGTGCTCTTGCGGCAGGCGGTGTTGCCATAATTCCAGGTTTTCGGCCAACCGGTCCGGCAGCTTCATCTCAGTGCGCGCGTCGATCCAATACTGGTCATCGGTGCGGTTGCCCAATCGATAGTGCAGACAGATGAATTCCAGAACCTCGTCATAGAGCTTGTTCATCTGCCGGTTATATCTTGCCCGCAGCGACGGCTCGATGTCACGTGTGGGCAAGTGCTCGGCGAACCAGCGTATCGCATGGTCAACCATATGGATCGCGGTACTCTCAAGCGGTTCGATAAACCCGCCGGACAGACCGATCGCCACGCAATTCTTGACCCAGGCATTGCGCACACGTCCGATCCGCATCGGGATCACGCGCGGGGTCAGACCCTTGCCGCTGTCGCCCAGCCATTCGAGATACTCATCCGCCGCCTGATCATCCGTACGATGCGCGGATGAGTACACATACCCCGTGCCCACACGATTGTAGAGCGGCACCCGCCACGTCCAGCCTGCGCCAAGCGCTGTCGACCGTGTAAGGCTTTCGATCTTGTCCGGGTCAGGATGTTCGATCTGCAACGCCATGGCGCGGTCGTTTGGCAGATAATCCGAATAATCCATAAACGGCTCACCGAGCGCCTGATTGATGATCAACCCGCGGAAGCCGGTGCAATCGATCACCATCTCAATGTCATGGCGGCCTTTGCGCTCCAGCATCAGATGGCTGACGTTGCCCTGTTCATCCAGCTCAACCGATTGCACCTCATCCTGGATATGCTCGACGCCGCGCTTGGTGCAGACTTTGGTAAGCATGCCTGCAAATTTCACCGCATCCAGATGATAGGCGTAGCCAAAGCGCTGTTCATATTCCGGCTGACCCAAGGCCCGCGCGCCCTTGCACAGGCGGCCCAGATCATCATGGGGTGAGATGGACTGCGTAAAATCCCGATCCCCATTGCCAAAGCGCAGAAAATACTCGGCTGCCTCAAGCCCGTATATCATCTGGCCATGAGAAAAAGGGTTCACGTAATCGATGCGATTACCCTTGGCGTCCTTGTTCCAGTTGCAAAACTTCACACCCAGTTTGAACGACGCATTGGTCTCGCGGAAGAAATCCCGCTCTGCAATGCCCGCTTGCCGGAGAGTGCTCGGCATGCGCGGCACCGTGGCCTCGCCGACCCCGACAGTGGCGATATTGGGGCTTTCGATCAGGCAGATGCGTGGGCTGTCTTTGGGTGCTGACGTGCGGGAAAACACTGTGTCCAGTATCAGCGCGGTCATCCAACCCGCTGTGCCGCCGCCCACGATGGTGATCTGGCGCAAACGATTATTCATGTAGTTCCGTTCCTGTTGGCTATGGGGGTATTGTGCTGCGCCCTTTTGTTTTGGGCTTGTTTTGCAGCTTTCCCTCTTTGTTAAAGGAAAACTATAGCAGCTTTACCGTATCCATCTAGGGTCTATGACGACCTCGGCAGCATATTCGCCCACGCACCTGACCCATGACCGACAGGAACGACTTTTTGCCCCGCTTCTCAGATTCTCTGAGATGGGCTAAATCAGGACAGGCTGAAGTTCCGGTCCCGGGTTAGATCTCCTCGCCCTTCTTCAGAAGCTCTTCGATCAATGCGCGCTGCAGGTCAGTGCTGTCGCCCCCTCCGAACTCTGCGGCACCGCCGGAGTACAGCGTGCCGTAGGTCTTGGCGATGTTCACGGTCTGAGCGAGCCCCGAAATCAACTGGTCTTTTTCCAACAGGGACAACGGGTGGATGAAGGCAGCCCACAATGTCCCGTTGGCAATCGCGTAACGCGCATCCAGCGTGCTGTCGAAATTGGCCTGCATCATCCGCATCAGATCCTCATCCGACAGCGCCTCGGCGCTGCGGATCGCAACCATTGCGCGCATCCGGTCTGCATTGGTGTCGGTGATCACCAGAACCGGCACATCTGCCACCGTCATCTGAAACCCGGGACCGTATGGCTGCGCCTCGGGATCCAGTGCGAACAGGATGTTTCCCAGCCTCTCATACGTCATCGGAGGTTCGGCCTCCTGAGCGGCAAGGCTTCCGGCGGCGAAAATCAAAAAAAGAGCTAGTCGGATCATGAGGTCACTCCTGCAGACACCCTCTCAGCATACGAACTGAAATTCACACGGGCCAAACAAAGCTTAGTGAACGCATTTCTCGCGCCCTTCAGGAACCTGTGTGATTCGCGAAACTTGGTGACCCATCTGCGATCAGACGCTCGAAAACCCACGATTAATCCGACTAGTCAGATCAGCGATCCGGTCAGCCTCAACCCGAACTCCTATGGAACCACACCAACGGCATCTCGTGCGCAGACCTGACGCCGAGCGCCAGTTGTCGCCTCTGCCCCAAAGGTGCGCGGTGTTAACGCGTTGCGGGCAGTTTCGCGCTGATGGCTTCAAGCGCTTCGGCCAATGCAGCCTCGATGCTCAGATCGGTGGTATCCAGCTGCACCGCATCTTTGGCCGGCTTCATCGGAGCGGTACTGCGTTCCGCATCCCGCGCGTCCCGCTCTTTGACATCTGCCAGAACCTGATCGCGTGTCACGTCAGAACCTTTTGCGCTGAGTTCCAGATAGCGGCGTTCGGCGCGCACTTCGGGGCTGGCCGTCACAAACAGCTTTACCTCGGCATTGGGGCAGATCACCGTCCCGATGTCGCGCCCATCCAGAACGGCCCCGCCTGCCCTGCGGGCAAACGCGCGTTGGAAATCCACCAAGGCGGCGCGAACCTCGGGAAGGACCGCCACTTTGGACGCGGCCTGAGCGATTTCAGCGGTTCGCAGATCACCCTGCTCAAGCTCTTCCGCCGTCAGGGCCTGCGCAGCTTCAAGCGCGCCAACCCCTTCGAGGGTACGTCGCCCGACAGCGCGATACAGCAAACCAGTGTCCAGATGCGCAAACCCGAAATGGGCCGCAACCGCCTTAGAAATAGTACCCTTGCCCGCGGCCGCAGGCCCGTCGATGGCAACCGTAAAGCTCACGTGCGCTCAACCTTTGCACCCAGCGATGCCATCAGCGGCTCAAAAATCGGGAAAGAGGTCGCAATCGGGCCACCATCATCCACGCTTACCGGAGTTTGCGCGCCCATGCCCATCACCATGAACGACATCGCAATGCGGTGATCCAGGAAGCTTTCGCAGGTGCCGCCGCCCGGAACGTTGCCGATGCCAAGCCCTTCGACCGACCACCAGTCGTCGCCCTCTTGCACGGTGACTCCGTTGGCGCGTAGGCCACGGGCCATGGCGTCGATACGGTCGCTTTCCTTCACCCGCAGCTCTTTCACGCCGCCCATCATCGTGGTGCCAGTCGCATTTGCAGCGACCACGGACAAAACCGGATACTCATCGATCATCGAGGCCGCGCGTTCGGGCGGCACGTCGATGCCCTTCATGTTGGGCGAGTATTTTGCGCGCAGGTCGGCAACCGGCTCGCCGCCCTCTTCGCGCTCATTCTCATAGGTCAGATCCGCACCCATCTCACGCAGGGTGGTGAACAGCCCCGCGCGGGTTGGGTTCAATCCGATGCCGGGCACCAGAACATCCGAGCCAGGCGTGATCAGCGCCGCGCAAACCGGAAACGCCGCGCTGGACGGATCACGCGGAACGGCGATGACCTGCGGTTTCAACTCGGGACGACCAGTCAGGGTAATGACGCGTCCCTCGTCGGTATCCTCAACGGTGATTTCGGCTCCAAAGCCCGCCAGCATCCGCTCGGAATGGTCGCGTGTCGCTTCTTTCTCGATCACAACGGTTTTGCCGGGCGCATTCAGCCCAGCCAGCAGAACGGCGGATTTCACCTGAGCCGAGGGCACGGGCACCTCATACCGCACCGGCGTCGGATCTGCCGCGCCGACGATGGTCATCGGCAAGCGTCCACCGGATCGTCCTACCGATTGCGTTCCGAACAAAGCCAGCGGGTCCGTCACTCGCGCCATAGGGCGTTTGTTCAGGCTGGCATCACCGGTAAAGGTCGCCGTAATCGGAGAGGTCGCCATCGCGCCCATGATCAAACGCACGCCGGTGCCCGAGTTGCCGCAGTCGATGACCTGATCCGGTTCGGCAAAACCACCAACGCCCACGCCGTGCACGGTCCATTCACCGCTCCCGTGATCTGTAACCTCGGCACCGAACGCGCGCATCGCCTTTGCGGTGTCCAGAACGTCCTCACCCTCCAGCAGACCCGAGATCTTGGTCTCTCCGACCGCCATCGCGCCAAGGATCAGCGACCGGTGAGAGATCGACTTGTCACCGGGCACCTCTGCCGTTCCGGTCAGCGGACCGCAGGGATGAGAGGTCATCGGGATGGGCGTGCCGTGTCCGGACATGGGGGCTCCTGTTTTCGCTATCAGTGCTCAAGCCGATTAGCGAATTGGGGCCGGTTGGTCCAGCGGCAATCAGCCTTTGCGTCGGAAGGTCAGGTAATGAGGCGTGCGGCCTTCGCGCAGCGCCTTTTGTTCATAGCGGGTGGAAATCCAGTCATTCCACGGTTCGCGCCAGTCAGCCGGACGTTCTGCCAGCCACTCGAATCCGGCGCGCGGCACTTCTTCCAATGTCTGACGTACATAGTCAGGGATGTCGGTGGCGACCCGGAAGATTGATCCGGGCTTCAGCACTTTCGCCAATGGTTCCAGATGTTCCGGCGTCACGAAACGGCGGCGATGATGCCGGGTTTTGGGCCATGGATCGGGATACAGAAGGAAGGCCCGCGAAATGCTGGCTTCGGGCAACACGTCGAACAGATCGCGCGCATCGCCAGGATGCACAGACAGATTTTCAACACCCGCTTGGCGGATTTTACCCAGCAGCATGGCAACGCCGTTGATGTAAGGCTCGGCCCCGATGATGCCGATGTCGGGATTGCTTTGCGCCTGATGCACCAGATGCTCACCACCGCCAAAACCGACCTCAAGCCAAACCGGCTTGCCGCCGAACAGGCCGTTCAGGTCCAGAGGCGCGCGCTCGGGGTTGGCTTCCCAGTCCACCGCGCCGGGTGACAGCGCAGCAAGATCTTCGTTCAGATAGGTCTTTTGGCTGGGCTTCAGGGTCTTCCCCTTGAAGCGGCCATAGAAGTTTCTGCGCGGGCGTTGTGGGGTCTCGGTGCTCATGGCGGTCGCCATACTGCGCGGGCCTGAGCGTTGCAAGGGCACGCAACGCTCGCAAAGAAAAAGCGCGCCCCGGAAGGCGCGCTTTGTGGTGTTCAGATCAAACTGCGGATTTCAGAGCGTCGACCAGATCTGTGCGCTCCCAGCTGAAGCCGCCATCCGCATCGGGTTCACGGCCAAAATGACCGTAAGCTGCAGTGCGCTGATAGATCGGCTTGTTCAGCTGCAGGTGCTGCCGAATGCCGCGCGGTGTCAGGTCCATGACCTCACCCACCGCTTTTTCGATGACCGCATCCGCCAGTTCGCCGGTTCCATGGGTATCGGCATAGATCGACAACGGTTTCGAAACACCGATCGCATAGCTCAGCTGAATCGTGCAGCGCTCGGCCATACCGGCAGCCACAACGTTCTTGGCCAGGTAGCGCGCGGCGTAGGCAGCCGAACGGTCAACCTTTGTCGGGTCTTTACCCGAGAACGCGCCGCCGCCATGCGGGGCTGCACCACCATAGGTGTCGACGATGATCTTGCGCCCGGTCAGGCCCGCGTCACCATCCGGCCCGCCGATGACGAACTTACCGGTCGGGTTGACGTGCCATTCGGTTTCAGCCGACAGCCAGCCTTCGGGCAGTGTTTCGCGGATGTAAGGCTCGACGATGGCGCGGATGTCATCTGAAGTCAGAGCTTCGTCCAGGTGCTGCGTCGACAGAACGATCGAGCTTACGCCGACCGGCTTGCCATCGCGATACACGACCGAAAGCTGCGATTTCGCATCCGGGCCCAGAGCGGCCTCGGTGCCGTTTTTGCGCACTTCAGCCAGACGCCGCAGGATGGCGTGCGAATACTGGATCGGCGCCGGCATCAACGCTGGGGTCTCGGTGGTGGCATAACCGAACATGATGCCCTGGTCACCCGCACCCTCATCCTTGTTGTCTGCTGCATCAACGCCCTGCGCGATATGGGCGGATTGTTCGTGCAGCAGGTTGGTGACTTCGACAGTTTCGTGATGAAACTTGTCTTGCTCGTAACCGATGTCTTTCACACAGTCGCGCGCGATCTGTTCAATGCGACCCATGTAGTCGTGCAGTTTGTCCTGGTCAGACAAGCCAACTTCACCACCAATCACGACGCGGTTGGTCGTGGCAAAGGTTTCGCAGGCAACACGAGCTTCTGGCTCTTCGTTGAGAAATGCATCAAGGACAGCATCCGAGATACGGTCACAGACCTTGTCCGGGTGCCCTTCGGAAACCGATTCCGAAGTAAATGTATAGTTCTGTCGGGACATAAATGTGCTCCATTAGGGGTTTCGCTGCCACGCCAGGAAGCCGTTGTGACAGGTCACAGACGCATACGCGCGGTGAAAGATGGGGTCAATCCAAAATTACGTACGGACGCGGCCGACGCTGATCCAAGCCAGCGCGGCCAGAAACAATAACGCTACAAGAACAGGGCTATCCCCAATACGCGAATAAACAGTGGGGCGCTGTGGCTGCGGCAGGATCGCGTCGATATACCCTGCCTGGCCCAAAGCCAGTGAAGCCGTGACCCGCCCCAGCGGGTCGATCATGGCCGATACGCCTGTATTGGCCGAGCGGATCATGGGCAGACCCTGCTCAATAGCCCTCATCCGGGCTTGGGCCAGATGCTGATAGGGTCCCGAACGGGTTCCGAACCACGCGTCGTTGGTGATCTGCAACAGGAAATTCGCACGACTTGGTGCCCCGTTCACATCCTGCGGGAATACGGCTTCGTAGCAGATCAAGGGCAACGCTTTGCCCAGCTTGCCAATGTCCAAAAGTTCAGGCCCTGCCCCTGCGCTGAACCCATTCCCGGTTGTCACAGCCAACCCGTGAATACCAAAGCGCCCCAACAGATCGCCGAACGGAACATACTCTCCGAAGGGGGCCAGGTGGTGTTTATCGTAAAGGCCCGCCTGCTGCCCGCTTTCATCGAGGTAGACCATCGAGTTGTAGATCCTCGGGCCGTCTCCGCGCTGAATTCCAAGAACCACCGGCGTGCCCTGAGCGGCGTCTGCGATAGCTGCCAGAAAAGGTTGCGCACTGCCCAACCATGCGGGCACCGCAGTCTCGGGCCACACGATCAGGTCCGGATTGGGCGATGCGGCCGAATATTCGATCTGACGGGCAAAAAACAAAGGAGCGTAAGCTGGATCCCACTTTTGATGCTGCGGTGCGTTTGGCTGAACCACGCGAACCGTCTGTGGACCTTCCAGAACCGGTTGTCGCATGGCTGCATAGCCCAATGCCAAAGCCACCACCACCGCTGCAAAACCCAACGGCCTGGCCAACCTGCGCCAAGTTCCGCCCGTCGCCAAAGCCGCCCCGATTGGAAAAGCCACAGCGAAGGTCAGAGCATTCAGCCCATAAGGCCCGACCAGAGACAACACCTGCACCACAGGCGTATCCACCCAGACTTGCGCAACCCCGCCCCAGGGAAATCCGGTCAGCACATAACCCCGTGCCAGTTCAGCCAGCGACAGGGTTGCGACCAGCAAAATGCCCTGTCGCCCAGCAGAAGCGCCGACGTAGCGAGAAAGACCAAAAGCAACAGCCCAGAACAGCGCCAGCCCACCCGCCAAAAACACAAGCGCAAACGGTGCCATCCAGGCGTGGCGCGCTGCGTCGACCTGAAACGGCTCGATGATCCAGCTGAGAGCATTGGCAAAGTAACCAGTGGCGAAGAACCAACCGACCCACCCTGCGCGCGCTCGGGTTTCGCTTGCAAGGAACACCGGCACAATCAGGATCAGCGCCAAGACCGTTGCAATCCAATACCCGTACGGAGCTTGGCCGAAACCGCCAACCGCGCCCAATGCGGCGGCGGCGAACAATCTCAACGATAAAGGCCAGCCCCGGACAGGCGTCATGCAGCGACGTCCGGCAGCATGACACGCAACCGTTTGATACGCCGCGGGTCGGCTTCAATCACTTCGAATTCCGGACCCTCGGGGTGAATCACAACCTCACCCCGCGCGGGAACGCGCCCGGACAGCATGAAGACAAGTCCACCCAGCGTATCGATCTCTTCTTCGTCCACGTCCTCGTGGCTGGTCAGGGACCGGCCGATCTCGGCCTCGAAATCTTCCAGCGGCACACGCGCCTGCACCACATAGCAGCCGGGCTTTTCCTGGACCCACAACTGATCTTCGGCGGCATCATGTTCGTCGGCGATCTCACCTACTACCTGTTCGATCAGGTCTTCGATGGTCAGCAGGCCATCCACGCCCCCGTATTCATCGATCACCAGCGCCATGTGGCGGCGTTCCGTCTGCATCTTTGTCAGCAGAACACCGATCGGCATCGAGGGCGGCACGAACAGCAGCGTGCGCAGCATGGATGTCAGGTCAAACTCGTCCGCGCCCCCATTGAACCCATGGGTCAGAGCGAAATCCTTGAGGTGGATAAAGCCCAGCGGCGTATCCAGCGTTCCTTCATAGACCGGGATTCTGGACAAGCCACTGTCCCGGAATACATCCGCCAGTTCATCCTTGGCAATTGTCGAGGGGACCGAGATAATTTCAGCCGTCGGGATGGCCACATCTTCAACGCGCATCCGGCGCAGGTTTATCATCCCGTGTGGCTGAGCCATCGCTGCACTCTGCCCGTTCACCGCCGGACTTTGTTGGGTCTCATGCCCCGAAAACGCATCGAAAATCCGGGATATGAACCCGCTTTTCTCTTCAGTGTTATTGCTGCTGTCCTGAGGTTGCGCGCTCTGCGCCGCCCTAGAACTGCCGTCTGTATCGCCCATTACCTTGTTCCAACTGATCGGGTCACCTGACCCACTTCATACCTTATATGGGTCATCTATACCCAATTTGCCAAGTATCTTGACCTCAATCCCTTCCATCAGGGCCGCGTCAGGGTCACGAATGTGATCATATCCCAGCAAATGCAACGTTCCGTGAACAAGTAAATGTACGACGTGATCGTCCATTGCCTTGCCCGCCTCAGCCGCCTCACGCACGCAAGTGTCATAGGAAATCGCAATATCGCCCAATGAAATTTCGCCGGTGAAATCCGGCTCTGGCGGATGCGGTTTCTGCCCGGCCTCGTCCGGGGCCAGATTTTCGGCTGGCCAGCTCAGGACATTGGTCGGGGTCGGTTTGTCGCGAAATTCAGCGTTCAGCTCTGAGATTCGCGTATCATCGCAGGCGAGCACGCTGACTTCGCACAGCTCTGCGTCCAGCCCGGAATAGGCCAGAACGGCGTAAATCGCTTTCTGTGACAAAGCCTCAAGCCCTTGCCACCGGTCATCTTCGACAGTGAGTTCCAAGTTCATCTTATCGCACAAAAGCCCTGTGAGCGGGCCTTGCGCTCAGCTGGTTTCGCGGCCCGCATCGGCCTCATACGCTTCGATGATGGCGGCGACAAGCGGGTGGCGCACCACGTCCTTTGAAGTGAAATAGTTGAAGCTGATATTCGGAATCGTCTTCAGCAGTCTTTCTGCGTCCGCCAGCCCCGATTGCACGCCGCGCGGCAGATCCACCTGCGATCTGTCACCGGTGATGACCATGCGGCTACCCTCACCCAGACGGGTCAGGAACATTTTCATCTGCATGGTCGTGGCGTTCTGCGCCTCGTCCAGAACCACAAAGGCATTGGCCAGCGTCCGACCACGCATAAAGGCCAGCGGAGCAATTTCGATTCGTTTCTCTTCGATCAGCTTGGCCAGTTGTTTGCCGGGCAGAAAATCATTCAGCGCATCATAAAGCGGCTGCATGTAGGGATCGACCTTGTCTTTCATGTCACCGGGCAGATAGCCCAGTTTTTCACCCGCCTCGACCGCGGGGCGGCTCAGGATGATTCGGTCCACATGCCCGCCGATAAACATCGACACCCCAACAGCGACCGCCAGATAGGTTTTGCCGGTGCCAGCAGGCCCGATACCAAAGGCAAGCTCGTTCTGGAACAGGGATTGGACATAGGCTTTCTGCGCGTCCGTGCGCGGTTCGACCAGTTTCTTGCGCGTCTTGATTTCGACCGATCCGCCCTTGAACATTTCAAGCTGATCGCCGTCGCGGCTCCCGGTTCCCTGTTCCGAAGCCCCCATCCGTAGTTCACGGTCCACGTCTGCGGCCTCAACCTCGCGCCCGCCTTCCAGTCGAGTATAGAGCGATTGCAGCACTTCGACCGCCTGCTTCTGGGCGTCTTCGTCGCCCATGACGACAAGCTGATTGCCCCGACGCACGATCTGCACGGACAGCTTGCTTTCGATGTCGGTCAGATTGCGGTCATATTCACCGCACAGGTCAATCAACAATCGGTTGTCGGGAAATTCTACAAACGCCTCGCGTTGGGGCATTTCGTTCTGCGGTGGGGTCAGGGCACCGATGGCCAATCCGTTCTCCTGTCTTGGCGGTTCACCCCGAGCGTAGACAACAAATCTTGGTGGGCGCAAGCCACAGTTTCAAAAATAAACCTGCGGATGGTAAATGCGCCGACAAGACCGTTAATAAATGCCCGTAAGGTTGGCATCAGAACGTATAGTTCAACCCGAATCTCAAACCGCCATATTTCGGCGTGGATTTCGTGGAAAAGCCCGAGCCGAATTGAACGTCTTCCGATTTGAACTGGACATATTCATACTCGCCCGTGATTGACCAGTTGTCGGTCAGCTTATGTTCGGCACCAATGCTTGCAGAATACCCGCTCCGCCGATCCGACTCGGAAAAGCTTTGCGCCGAAATCACGGATGTTCTGCTGTTGGTTGTTTCAACATCACCCCACAGATACCCGACACTGAAAAAGTACAGAACCCGACCGCTTCGATTGGTCAGACCGCTTCGATACCGGAGGGTCAGAATTTTGGATACTTCAGTGCCCCCCTGAACATCCATACCGCCAATCTGTGCCCTGACACTGTCGTCCAATGACCCGAAATCATACCCAACTTCAAAGCCGTAAACAAAATCGCGTCCGCCCTTTGCAGGCAGCACACTGTGCCAACCGCCGCGAATGCCACCGTAAGTTCCCGACACGTTCTGAACGCCGACATCGAACAGCCCGCCGGGCGTTCTCAGGCCAAAACGGTCATCCCCGCCCGAACCATAGCCACCTGACAGCCCCAGGTAAAAGGCGCTGACATCGCTGCTGAATCTGTTGGGGCTGACCACAACCGGATCAGTAACGTCGCCCTTCAAATCTCCGGCGATCGTTGCGCTGGCAAGAAGAGTGACTACGGAAGCCACAGGCAAAGTTTTTAACAGCCGTAAGGCCCCGACGCGCTTTAAAGTCTTCACTCGTACCTCCATCACTCCGATCTCAAGACCGGTGGAAATTCGTTTTTTAGACGCAAAAACCGGCGCCTGAAAAAACATGGCTCCTGTCCGAGCATAGTTCCAAGCAATAAATCAAGGGTAAATTTTGGAAACAAACACCAACCATGGTGTCCGTAGGTCCGACAACCACCGACCTAGAGCAGTTCGCCCGCCAAAGAATTGGCACTCGATTCAGTGATCCGGACCTCTTTCAGATCACCAATGGCAATCTCGGGGCCCTTTACATGTACTGAATGCAGATACTCGGATTTCCCAACCATCTGACCGGGCAGACGACCCGGTTTTTCGAACAGTACACAGATAGTACGCCCTACCATGCCGTCCTGAATTTCCCTTTGGTGACGGGTGATAAGGGCCTGAAGTCGTTGCAGCCGCTCATCCGCTGCCGCCGGATCGACCTGAGCCCGTTCAGCCGCTGGAGTACCGGGGCGTGTGGAGTATTTGAAGGAATAGGCGTAGCCGTATTTGACCTCTTCAACCAAATCCATTGTGGCCTGAAAATCATCGTCGGTTTCTTCAGGGAACCCGACGATGAAATCCCCTGACATGACAATATCAGGGCGCGCCGCACGGATACGTTCGATCAGGCGCAGATAGCTTTCCGCCGTATGGCTGCGGTTCATCCGCTTGAGGATACGGTCCGACCCCGATTGAACAGGCAGGTGCAGATAAGGCATCAGCTTGTCACAGGTGCCATGCGCTTCGATCAGATCATCGGCCATGTCATTGGGATGCGATGTGGTAAATCGGATGCGTTCCAACCCGTCGACCTTGTTCAGTTCCCAGATCAAACCCGCCAGCGTCATGTCGCCGTTCGCGCCAGCACCGTGATAGGCGTTAACGTTCTGTCCCAGCAGAGTGATTTCACGCACGCCGCGTTCGACCAGATCATGCGCTTCGCGGATAATGCGATCCGCCGGGCGGCTGACTTCAGCACCGCGGGTATAAGGCACCACGCAGAAGGCGCAAAACTTGTCGCAGCCCTCCTGAACAGTCAGAAACGCCGTCGGGCCGCGCTTGGCCTTGGGGCGGTTCTTCAGTTTCTCGAACTTGTCCTCTTCGGGGAAATCCGTATCCAGTGCCTTTTCGCCTGCGCGGGTCTTGGCCTCCATCTCGGGCAAACGGTGATAGCTTTGCGGGCCGACCACCAGATCAACCAGCGGCTGGCGGCGCATGATTTCTTCGCCCTCGGCCTGCGCGACACAACCCGCCACGCCAATCTTCAGATCCGGCTTCTCTGCCTTCAGCCCCTTGAACCGCCCAAGCTCGGAATAGACTTTCTCTGCCGCTTTTTCACGGATGTGGCAGGTGTTCAGCAGGATCATATCCGCGTCATCGGGCGTCTTGGTTTCGACATAGCCCTGCCCGCCCAGCGCTTCGGACATGCGTTCGCTGTCATAGACATTCATCTGACAGCCATAGGTCTTGATAAACAGCTTTTTCGGTTCGGACATGGGATGGGCCTTTGCATTCGCTGGATCGGCGTCGTCTATACGCTTCGAACGCCGCTTGCAATGCGGGCGCATTTACCCGAGTTTGACAGGACTTTCCAGCAAGGCCAAATCGAAAACACCCGATGAAATACGAATCCCTCGACCATTTTCTGAAATCGGGACGGGCCGCATTGGCCAAAGGGCCCGTTGCATTGATCTTTGCCGAGGACGCGGTAGAGCTTGAAGGCACAGTGCGCCACCATCTGAAGCTGGGGTTCAAATCCGTCATTGTCTTTCTGCCCGACGAATTTCAGCAGGAAACAGACCTGTCCGATCAGGTGCACCGGGTCGCCTTGAAATGCGTTCCCAGGTCCGTAGTGTTTGATACAATAAACAAGCTTATTCAGGCCGCACCCGGCATCTGGATGTATTATTGCTACAACGCCGAATACCTGTTCTTTCCCTTTTGCGAAACGCGCAGCGTGGGTGAGATGCTGGCCTTTCACAGCGAAGAACGTCGCAACGCGATGCTCAGCTATGTCATTGATCTCTACGCCGAGGATTTGAACACATATCCTAACGGCGTCGCTCCCGATCATGCCTTGTTCGACAGTACAGGGTATTATGCCCACACCCGCCACGACCCAGCCGGGCAGCCGCTGGACCGGCAAGTGGATTTGTCAGGCGGATTGCGATGGCGGTTCGAAAACCACATCCCTTACGAACGTCGCCGGATCGACCGTATTGCCCTGTTCAAGGCGCAAAAAGATCTGGTCCTGAAGCCGGACCACACGTTCAACGAGCAGGAATACAACACCTATTCCTGCCCGTGGCACCACAATATGACAGCCGCCATTTGTTCCTTCCGGGCTGCGAAAGCGCTGAAAACAAACGCGGGATCGACTTTTGACATCCCCAGCTTTCGCTGGCGCAATTCCGTGCCATTTGAATGGCATTCGCGCCAGCTATTGGATCTGGGTCTGATCGAACCGGGTCAGTGGTTCTGATCAGCCCTATCGCTGCAACAGCATCGGGAACCAATCCTCGCGCAGACGCTGTCCGGGGGTCATGTCATGCCCAGGGAACGGGGGCGAGGTGCGACCGGGCCGCTCCACATACCGGGCATCGTCACCGACCAGCCGCAGAGAAAAGGCGCGGCGGCGGCTGTCCGACTGATTCCCACGCGCACCGTGCAGCGTGCGATAGTTGAACGCGACCGCATCGCCGGGCTCCATTTCGAATTCAACAACCTTCATGCCCTCGGCATCCGGGTCCGGCACGGGGATGTATTGGCCTTCATCTGCAAAAAAGCCTTCCTCGGAAACCCAGCGGGTTGGAAGAACCTCTTTTTCCCACCGGTGCGATCCGGCGACACAGCGCAACGTCGCCTGCTTGACCGGATCCAGCGGAGACCAGAAGCTGATCGTTTGCTGGCCTTCGACGAAGTAATACGGCCCGTCCTGATGCCATGGCGTGGCCATCGACGTGCCGGGTTCTTTAACCAGTACGTGATCATGAAACATCTGGACGCTGTTTGATTGCATCAGATCCGCCGCAACCTCGGCAGCAGGCGAGTTTTCGATCACCTCGCGGAACTGAGGAATCCGGGTCCAGTTGCAATAATCATCAAAGAACCGACCTGTTTCGCCCGACTTCTTGTTTTCAGACGCATAGGGTCCGGGATCGGCCATATTCGCCGCCACACCGTCCCGCAATTGATCCACGTGATCTGCGAACAAACCTTTGATCAGGACAACGCCATCCGCCTGATAAGTGTCGATCATCTGCTGAGAAACAAGGGGGTGTGGCATCGGTGTCTCCTTTGGCTTTGCCCTGTTTTGCTCTGAAATCCATATTCTGTTCAAATCATATCTTTGGAAGATATAATTAACCTCATGTTATATCTTTCCCTGCGCCAATATGAATATGTCTGTGCCGTTGGGCGCCATGGCAGTCTTTCTGCCGCAGCCCAGCATCTGAATGTATCGCAACCTGCGCTGTCTACTGCATTGACGCGG
The DNA here is from genome assembly GCF_056533985.1 of Ruegeria sp. E8. Taxonomy (NCBI): domain Bacteria; kingdom Pseudomonadati; phylum Pseudomonadota; class Alphaproteobacteria; order Rhodobacterales; family Roseobacteraceae; genus Ruegeria; species Ruegeria sp. E8. The sequence goes on along the minus strand of NZ_JBQFOY010000010.1, from coordinate 57,038 downwards.
GTTGAGGAGCATCTGGGCTATCCGCTTTTCATCCGCCGCAGGGGTGCAGCCATGGCGCTGACGCCCCAAGGACGTACGTTTATTGAACAGGCGGAAGTGTTGTTGAAAAACGCAGCCCGAATCGAAGGTTCCGAAACATCCTCAGCAGGTACGGCACAGCTGAGGTTAGGCTGCTTTACCGACCTCGCCCCGTTCCTGCTCGCCCCGGCCCTGCGATTTCTGCGCAAGACCTTTCCCGATGTCACCATCACCTATGTCGTCGGATCCTTCGAAGGATTGCTGAACGGATTGATGGATGGCCAGATCGATATTGCGATTACGTATGATCTGACAATGGACGCTGGGTTCGCCCGCAAAATGCTGTTCGACAGCAGGCCGAAGGCCCTGATGTCACCGGACCATCCTTTGGCAGAAGCCCGCAATGTCACAATTGCAGAGTTGGAAAGCTATCCGCTGATTCTGTCTTCGGAAGGGTTGTCTGCGCAGCACATTCTGGGTCTGTTCAGACAAAAAGGTCTGCGCCCGACCGTCGCGCACAGGGCCGCGTCCCTGGAGATTCAGCGCAGCCTCGCCGCGCATGGTGAGGGAATCGGAATCAGCTATGCCAGCCCACCCGGCACCTTCAGTTATGACAACAAACGTCTGGTCAGCATGCCGATCATTGATCAGGACGCAGCAGAATCCGTTGTTCTTGCGCGGCACGGCACTGGCCCGGCCGCCCCGCTCATAGAACAGGCCGAACGCGTTTTGTCAGACGGGTTGCAGGGTTTCTAAGGCGTCACTTCTTGCGCAGTCGGATAACGACATCGACCGACGCGATCTCGACCCCTTCCGGCGCTTCGGGCAGGCGTTGAATGACCAGTTGATCCGACGGCGCATCGCTCAGCCGTGCTTCGCCTTCCCAATAAAAATGAGGGTGATCATGCGTGTTCGTGTCAAAATAACTCTTCGATCCGTCCACCGTGATTTCCTGCAAAACACCGGCGTCGCAAAACGCACGAAGCGTATTGTAGACCGTCGCCAGTGACACCGCATCCCCGTTCGACTTGGCCGATTCAAAAAGACTTTCGGCGGTGACATGGCGATGGCGGCCGTCGCCGACCAGAAGCTCGGCCAGGGCCACACGCTGACGCGTCGGACGCAGGCCAGCATTCACCAGCCAATCCGTTGCAATTTCACGGCTCTGAGGTGTCATCGTTCCGATACCCATAGTTGCTGCCTTTATATATAGGGGCGCATCGCTGGCAATTTCAAATGAAATTCATTCGCAAAGTTAGGCACGTACACAACATGATGTGGCCCACCGCTCTTGCAGGACCTTGCAAACGGGTGCTAGACGAGGCCAGATATAAAGACAGACCCCCGGCAGGAAAGGCGGCAGAATGGCCCAGTTCCCAAGCAGTTTTGACAAAGATGATCTGCTGAAATGCGCCCGCGGCGAATTGTTCGGCCCCGGCAACGCGCAATTGCCCGCCCCGCCGATGCTGATGATGGACCGGATCACCGACATCTCGGGCGATGGCGGTGCGCATGGCAAGGGCCATGTCGTGGCCGAATTCGACATCACGCCTGACCTTTGGTTCTTTGACTGTCATTTTCCCGGAAACCCGATCATGCCGGGATGCCTTGGTCTGGACGGACTGTGGCAGTTGACCGGCTTCAACCTGGGCTGGCGCGGCTGGCAAGGTCGAGGCTATGCCCTCGGCGTAGGCGAGGTCAAACTGACAGGAATGGTCCGCCCTGACCGCAAAATGCTGACGTATTATGTAGACTTTACCAAAGCCGTACAAACCCGCCGCCTGACCATGGGTGTGGCGGATGGCCGGGTCGAAGCCGATGGCGAAGTGATTTATCAGGTCAAAGACATGAAGGTTGCACTGTCGGAAAGCTGACGCCAGCTATCGGGCACGTCACTGAAAACGAAATACAGGAGTACGCATATGCGTCGCGTCGTCGTCACCGGTCTGGGGGTTGTCTCCTCCATCGGGAACAATGCCGAAGAGGTTCTGGCCTCGCTCAAAGCAGGCAAATCCGGGATCGAGGCCAACGAGCAGATGGTCGAACACGGCTTTCGCAGCCAGATCGCCGGAACGCTCAAGATCGACGTCTCCGAGCATGTGGACAAACGTACCCTACGCTTCATGGGGCCCGGTGCCGCGTATGCTCATATTGCCATGAGCCAGGCGATCTCTGACGCCGGTCTGACCGAGGGTCAGGTCGTCAACCCGCGTACCGGTCTGGTCGCAGGATCGGGCGGTCCGTCGACCAGCGCCATGCTGACAGCGCATCAGACGGTTCTGAAAACCGGTGCGACCAAGCGGATCGGGCCGTTTGCTGTGCCGAAATGCATGTGCTCGACAATTTCTGCGAATCTGGCGACGGCATTCAAGATCAAGGGCATCAACTATTCGATCACCTCGGCCTGTTCTACTTCGCTGCATTGCATCGGCAACGCGGCGGAACAGATCATGCTGGGCAAACAGGACGTAATGTTTGCAGGCGGCGGCGAAGAACTGGACTGGACCCTGTCCTGCCTGTTCGACGCAATGGGCGCGATGTCCTCGAAGTACAATGACACTCCCGAAAAAGCCTCGCGCGCATTCGACGAAAACCGCGACGGTTTCGTGATTTCCGGCGGCGGCGGCATCGTTGTTCTGGAAGAGCTGGAGCACGCTCTGGCCCGTGGCGCCAAGATTTACGCCGAAGTGACCGGCTATGCGGCGACGTCAGACGGACATGACATGGTGGCCCCCTCCGGTGAAGGTGGCGAGCGAGCGATGCGTTTGGCCCTGTCCACATTGCCCGAAGGCCGTAAGGTCGGCTACATCAACGCCCACGGCACCTCGACCCCGGTCGGCGATGTCGGCGAGGTTGAAGCCGTACGCCGCATCTTCGGAGAAGGCAGTGTGCCACCAATTTCCTCGACCAAGTCGATGACGGGCCACGCACAGGGCGCAGCGGGCGCACTTGAGGCGATCTTCTGCCTGCTGATGCTGGACAATGATTTTATTACGCCGTCGATCAATGTCGACACGCTCGCCGAAGGCATCCTGCCCGGTGAAATTGCAACTCAAGTGGTTGAAAATGCAGGATTGGACAGTGTCATGACCAACAGCTTCGGCTTTGGCGGCACGAACGGGTCCATGGTTCTGTCCAAGTATAACGGGTGAATGTGATGTCGGATCTTCTTAAGGGTAAACGCGGCCTGATCATGGGCGTGGCCAATGACCGCTCGATTGCGTGGGGCATTGCCAAAGCGATGCACGAAGCTGGCGCAGAGCTGGCATTCACCTATCAGGGCGAAGCGTTTGGTAAACGTCTGGAACCCTTGGCCCAGAGCCTTGGCAGCGACTTCATGGTCGATGCAGATGTAACCGACGACGAATCGTTGGACCGTGCATTCAACGAGTTGGGCAAGCGTTGGCCAACCATCGACTTCGTCGTCCATGCGATCGCCTATTCGGACAAGAACGAGCTGACGGGCCGGTTCCTGAACACCACCCGGGCGAACTTCAAACACTCGATGGACGTTTCGGCTTATTCCTTTATCGAAGTCGCCCGCCGCGCCTATCCGATGATGAAGGACAACGGCGGCTCTTTGTTGACCCTGACCTACCAGGGATCAAACCGGGTTGTTCCGAACTATAACGTGATGGGCGTTGCCAAGGCGGCGCTGGAATCGGCAACACGCTATCTGGCCAATGATTTAGGACCCGATGGCATTCGCGTGAACGCAATCTCGCCGGGACCGATGAAAACCCTCGCCGGTGCGGCCATTGGCGGCGCGCGCAAGACCTACAAGTTCTGCGATCAGAACGCGCCGATGCGTTCGAATGCGACGCTTGAGGCCGTCGGCGGCACCGCTGTTTATCTGACATCGGACGCAGGGTCCTGCACATCCGGTGAAATCATCCGCGTTGACGGTGGTTTCCACGTTCTGGGAATGCCCCAACCAGAAGCTATGTGACCATATCTTTCCCTGCCGCTGCCAAGATTTCACCATCTTTGCGCGGCAGGAAATCGATATGAGCAAGCTAGATCAAATCATTGCAAACAACGCACGCGCCACACAAACTCGGCGCAAGACCGGTTTTCTCAGCCAGCGGGCCAGAGTGCTGTTGCTGACGTTGACGACACTGTTGCTGGTGTTTGTCTTCTTTACGCAGCCACCTGTGCGTGCCGCGATTGAATCTCTGATAGGCTGAAACACGGGCCGAGTAACCGGCCCGCATCGCTTCTCAGTTGATTGAAACCACTTCGATCTCGAAAATCAGATCCTGACCGGCCAGCGGGTGATTTCCATCCAGCGTCACGGTGGCTTCGTTTGCACCCACCACAGTGACAGGCAAGGCCTGCCCGTCCGGCGTCTGCATCTGCAACTGCGTTCCAGGCTCCAACGGGATGTCATCCGGAATACCCTCACGCGGGATTTCCTGACGCATTGCCGGATTGATTGGACCATAGGCATCCACGCAGGCAATCTCGACCCGCTTCTTGTCGCCAGCCGACAGACCGGGCATGGCGCTATCCAAACCGGGAATGATCTGCCCCGATCCAACTACGAATTCCAGCGGATCGCGCCCGTCCGAGCTGTCAAAGACTTTGCCGTCCAGCAGCGTGCCGGTGTAGTGGATGCGAACCGTGTCGCCTTGTTTGATTTCGGTCATCGTGGCCTCCGGCCGTTCTTAGGGGTTAAGCGGTCAACCCTAGAGGTTGACACAATGTTGTAAACCCTTGGCTCTTTTACCCCTGACATCGTTGTGCCAACCTGCACGCAATCAGAGGAGGATCATATGGTGATCACAACCTGTGTGTTCGACGCCTACGGAACACTATTCGACGTCGCGGCAGCTGCCCGGCAGGCGGCAGACGAGCCCGGATTTGAAGCCCTGAAGGAAAAGTGGCCCACGGTTGCGGGACATTGGCGTCTGAAGCAATTGCAATACACATGGCTACGCGCCGTGACAGATGCACATGCGGATTTCTGGGACGTCACGCAGGACGGGCTGGACTGGGCGCTTGAGGCCACGGGCCTGCAGGGTGATCCCGAACTGCGCCAGCGCCTGCTTGATCTCTATTGGGAATTGCAGGCCTATCCCGAAGTCCCTTCTATGTTGAAAGCCCTCAAGGATGGCGGGTTGCAAACAGCCATTCTGTCAAATGGATCCCCCCCAATGTTGGATGGCGCGGTACAGTCTGCCGGGATCGGCGACGTATTGGACGATGTCCTGTCAGTCGAAAGCGTTGGTGTCTTCAAGCCACATGTCAGTGTCTACGATCTAGTGCAACAAAGGTTCAACTGCGCCCGTGATGAGGTGTTGTTCGTCAGTTCGAACGGCTGGGACGCTGCCGGGGCCAGCGGCTATGGCTTTGTCACCGCATGGGTCAACCGGATCGGCGAACCGATGGATCGCCTGCCGTGGACCCCGGCACATGTGTTGTCGGATTTGACCACGATTCCCAAACTGGCAGGCCTTTGATGTCAGACTTCACAACGACGGATGGCAGGCGCATCTACTACGAAGAAACCGGTACCGGCACCCCGCTTTTGTGTCTGACCGGTCTCACCCGGAACAGCCGCGACTTTTCGTTCTTTGCCCCTCATGCCACCGATTTGCGCATGATTGCGATGGATTACAGGGGGCGCGGGCGTTCGGACTACGATCCCGACTTCATGAACTACAACATCTTTCGCGAATCTCATGACGCGATTGAGCTGCTGGATGTTCTGGGTATTGAGAAAGCCGTCATACTGGGCACTTCGCGGGGTGGGCTGATCGCGATGGCGCTGGCTGCAAGCCATCCCGAACGTCTGGCCGGTGTGATCCTGAATGACGTCGGTCCGGTCATCGAGCCGTCAGGGATCGCCAAGATCATGGCCTATGTGGGCACACAGCCGACCGCGAAAACCTATGACGAAGCCGCTGTCGCACTGAAACACGTGATGGAGCCGCAGTTTCCCGGGGTTTCACTGGAAACCTGGCGCAAGCAGGCCGAGTTTCAGTATGAAATGAAGGGGGATGGACTTGGGTTGCGGTACGATCCCGCGCTTCGCAAGGCTCTGATCGAGCAGGCGGCAACCGGGGCAACACCCGATTTGTGGATGTTTTTTGAGGCCTTGCGCAACATTCCCACCGGTGTGATCCGCGGGGCAAATTCGGATGTTCTGGGCGCGGACACTCTGGCCGAGATGCAGGTGCGCCATCCGGGCCTGATCTCGGTCGAAGTGCCGGATCGCGGACATGTTCCATTCCTGAACGAACCTCAGTCACTGGACCTGATACAGAAGGTATTGAAGAACGCCGCATGAGCACAATTGAGATGATCGAAGCCGCCGCTGAACGGCTGAAAGGACATGCCCGTGAAACCCCGATCCTGTCTTCGCCTTTTCTCGACACGATCGCGGGGCGCCGGATATGGGTTAAACCGGAATGCCTGCAACACACAGGCAGTTTCAAGTTTCGCGGGGCGTGGTCGGCCATTTCGGCGATGGATGAAGCCAAGCGCCAGCGTGGCGTGATCGCCTATTCTTCGGGCAACCACGCGCAGGGCGTCGCGATGGCTGCAGCAAAACATGGCGTCACCTCGGTCATCGTCATGCCGTCGGACGCGCCGCAATTGAAGATCGACAATACCCGCGCGATTGGGGGTGAGGTCGTTTTGTACGATCGCGCCAATGAAAGTCGGGAGGAGATTGGTGAAGCCATCGCAGCCGAACGCAGCCTGACCCTGATCCGCCCCTATGACGAACCGCAAGTCATTGCCGGGCAAGGCGCCACCGGGCTGGAAATCGCCAAACAGGCTAAGGAACTTGGCGTTTCTCAGGCGGATGTTCTGATCTGTTGCGGCGGTGGAGGTCTGACCTCCGGCATTGCGTTGGCGTTGGAAAAACACGCTCCGAACCTGCGGCCCCGACCGTGTGAGCCGGAAGGGTTCGATGACGTCAAACGATCGCTGGCAACGGGTCAGATTCAAAACAACAACGCAGCTGCGGGCAACATTTGCGATGCCATCCTGACACCACAACCCGGTGACATCACTTTTCCGATCCTGCGCAGGTTGTGTGGACCGGGGCTCTCGGTCACAGAGGACGAGGCTATGCGCGCCATGGCGCTTGCCTTTCTGCGCCTTAAGATCGTATTGGAACCGGGCGGTGCGGTGGCACTGGCCTCGGCCCTGTTCCGGGGCGATGAGATCGAGGGCGACGACGTGATCGTTGTCGCCTCGGGCGGGAATGTCGATCCGCGGATTTTTGCTAAGGCGTTGGAATTCCTGACCTGACAGCCGTACCAAAGCGGTGCAAGTTGCACCCGGAACGCATGACGACAAGGACCCGTGTCATGAAGATCGCTGATCTGGGCGACGTGAAGCTGAACTACCGCATCGACGGACCGACGGATGGTGCACCCCTGGTGTTTGCAAACTCCCTTGGAACCGACCTGCACCTGTGGGACGCGGTGCTGCCACATCTGCCGGAAGGGCTGCGCATCATCCGGTATGACAAACGCGGTCACGGACAGTCCTCGGTCCCGCCTGCGCCGTACGCGATGGGAGCGCTGATCCGAGATGCCGAGGCGCTGCTGGATCACTTGCAGGTGCGTGACTGCGTGTTTGTCGGCCTGTCTATTGGTGGAATGATCGCGCAAGGGCTAGCGGTCAAACGCATGGATCAGATCCGCGCGTTGGTTCTGTCGAACACCGCCGCCAAAATCGCAACGCCCTCAGTCTGGCATGAACGCATTCAGGCGGTGCGCAACGGTGGGATCGAAGCTTTGGCCGATGCCACGATGGAACGGTGGTTTTCTCGTGACTTCCGCAGCGCCCAAAACCACCTGCCATGGCGAAATATGATGGTCAGTCAGCCGGTTGAAGGGTATCTGGGGTGTTGTGCGGCGATTGCCGGTACCGATTTCTACACCCCCACAAGCGGCCTGCGGCTGCCCACGCTTGGGATAGCGGGCAGCGAAGACGGCTCGACCCCGCCCGATCTGGTACGCGAAACGGTTGATTTGATCCCGGGGTCCCGGTTCCAACTGATGCGCCGCGCGGGGCATTTGCCCTGCGTTGAAAAACCCGAAGAATACGCAGCGATCCTGACTGGTTTTCTGAGTGAAATCGGGCATGTCTGAAGGAGAACAGCAATGGCGTCCTTCCTGTTAGTCCACGGTTCCTGCCACGGCGCTTGGTGCTGGCGCGACCTGATCCCCGCACTCGAAGCCTTGGGCCACACCGTTCGCGCCATCGACATGCCCAGCCACGGTGCCGACCCTACTCCGGTGGCAGAGGTTACGCTAGAAAGTTGCCGTGATTCTATATTGAACGCCTGCACGCGCGACGCGATTGTCGTGGGCCATTCCTGGGGTGGCTTTCCGATCAGCGCAGCCGCCGAGGCACGACCCGATGCGATGCGCGCCCTGATTTACCTGTGCGCCTATGTCCCGAAAGATGGTCTGTCGATGGCCGAGATGCGCAGACAAGGGCCGCAGCAAACCATTGCCCACGCGGTTGAGAAATCTTCTGACGGGTTGTCTTATACCGTGTCCGTAGACGCCATTCCCAAGCTGTTTTATCACGATTGCCCGGACGAAATCCTGCCCTACGCCTATGCGCGCCTGTGTCCTCAGGCCATTCGCCCGCAGGAAACGCCGCTGCCGATCAGCTCAAATTTTGCCAACATGCCCAAGGCCTATATCCGCACCACTGACGACCGCACGGTTCCAACCGAGTACCAGGCAGAGATGAGCGCCTGTGTCCCCGAAAATCTTCGGCGCACGATCAACAGTTCTCATTCCCCCTTTTTTTCACACCCACAGGAATTGGCGGAGTTGCTGAGCGAACTGGCACGCAAACTGGACTGAAGTGTCGCAACGGCAGTGGGGACAAGAGCGAACTCTCTCTTCCCTCCCACACCGAGCCCACCTAGGTTACCGCTCACGGTTCATTTCTTCGGGTCCCATGCGTCTGCCTTTTTTCTTCATCCTCAGCATCGTCATGATCGACGCCATGGGCATTGGCCTTGTGATGCCAATCATGCCGCAACTGATTGTCGAGGTTCAGGGCGGCACATTGGCCAATGCTGCGATCTGGGGCGGCGTGCTGAGCACTGCGTTTGCCGCGATGCAATTTGTTTTCGGTCCCATTCTGGGAAACCTGTCCGATGCTTATGGGCGTCGAACCGTATTGCTTGTGTCGCTGTTCGTTATGGCGCTGGACTATGTCGTCATGGCTGTGGCGGGCAGCATCTGGCTGTTGCTGGTCGGCCGTATCGTTGGCGGCATCACGGCAGCCACCCATTCGACAGCAGCGGCGTTCATGGCGGATGTGTCCGATCCCAAAGATAAGGCCGCCAATTTCGGCCTTCTCGGCGCGGCCTTTGGCGTAGGATTCGTCCTGGGCCCCGTGGTCGGCGGGTTGCTGAGCGAGTATGGGACCCGCGCGCCGTTTTGGGCTGCAGCAGGGTTGGCGGCACTGACCTTTTGCATCGGCTATTTCGTGATGCCCGAAACAGTGACCGACGAAAACCGGCGTGCATTCAACCTGCGGCGCGCGAACCCTGTGAATTCGCTGCGCGCCATTGCCGCGTTGCCGGGTATTCGGCCAATGCTGTGGGTCTATTTTCTGTATTCGGTTTCGATCTACGTCTATCCTGCGATATGGTCTTACTTCACGACCGAGCGGTTCGGCTGGTCGCCGCAGATGATCGGCCTGTCACTTGGCGTCTACGGTATCGGCATGGCCATCATGCAGGGTGGCGTGATCCGCCCGGCCATCCGCTTTCTGGGTGAGCGGGGAACTGTCATCTATGGCATGGTTTTTGAAATCCTGAGTTTCGCCATTCTGGCCTTTTTGACCAACGGCCTGATCGCGCTGCTTCTGATTCCCTTGACCGCCGTCGGCGCGGTCATCACCCCTGCGCTTCAGGCAATGATGTCCAAGGCCACACCAGATTCGCAACAAGGCGAGTTGCAAGGCGTCCTGACTGCGTTGCACGCGCTTTCCATGGTGATCTCGCCGCTGGTGATGACCAGCGTGTTCGCGCAGTTTATCCGGCCTGACACCCTGCTCTATCTACCCGGCGCGCCTTTCCTGCTGGCGCTTGTTCTGATGTTGGGTGGGTTCGTGCTGTTCCGCAGGTCCCCGCCTGTCGTGGCGTAACAACGACATGTAAATGGCGGTTTCCGCCTTGCGAGCCACCGTTTCCCGCGCCACCGTGAACTCAACGGGAGCGAGGGACAACATGCAAACAATCAAAGCCGCAGTCTGCCGGGCGTTTGGCGAACCATTGGTGATCGAAGAGGTTCAACTGGCACCCCCCGGCACAGGCGAGGTCGAAGTGACGCTGGATGCCGTGGCCATCTGCCATTCAGACATCTCTTATGCCGAAGGGGCGTGGGGTGGGTTCCTGCCCGCCGTCTATGGGCACGAAGCCGCAGGAGTGGTCAGCGCGGTCGGAGAGGCCTCGGGTGAATTCAAAATCGGCGATCCGGTAGTCGTCACCCTGATCCGGGCATGCGGATCATGCCCCACATGTGCAGGCGGGCATCCAACAAACTGTGAAACGCCTTTCGATACGGTCAAAGGTCCGCTGAAGACGAGCGACGGCAGTCCGCTTGAACAGGCCATGGCCTGTGGTGCCTTTGCCGAGAAAGTTGTGGTGAGCCATCGCCAGATCGTCAAAATCCCGGAAACTCTGCCTAAAGACTTGGCCAGCCTGCTCTCATGTGGGGTGATCACCGGAGTCGGAGCTGCGGTGAACGCCGCTAACCTGCGCCCCGGTCAGGATGTCGTGGTCATCGGCGCAGGCGGCGTTGGTCTGAACGCCATTCAAGGCGCGCGAATTGCGGGTGCGCGGCGGATCGTGGCCGTGGACATGACCGAAGAAAAGCTCGAGATCGCGAAGGAATTCGGCGCCACCCACGGCGTTTTGGCCAGTTTGGATCAACCATGGAAAGCCGCTTACAAGGCGCTTGGCGGACGTGGAGCAGACGCGGTATTGATCACGGTCGGCGCGATCCCCGCCTATGATCAGGCCCCGCGCTATCTCGGCCGTGGCGGCAAGGCGATCATGATCGGGATGCCTCATTCCGGTGACATGGCCAGTTATGAACCCGTTGTGCTGGCGGCTTTGGGGCAGGGGGTTGTCGGATCGAAAATGGGCGATGTGGTGATCCAGCGCGATATTCCGTGGATGATCGACCTGTATGAACAGGGACGGCTGAAACTGGATGAACTGATCTCGGGTCGTTGGTCTCTGGAACAGATCAACGAAGCCATCGCCGACACCAAAACCGGATCGGCCAAGCGCAACGTGATCCTGTTCGACAGGACCTGACCCACCGAAAGGATTTGGGATGAAACTGCAGGATCTGGACATTATCGTCACCGCCCCGCCCTCTCCGGGCTGGGGTGGGCGGTACTGGATATTGGTCAAACTGACGACAGATACCGGCATCACCGGTTGGGGCGAATGCTATGCCTCGTCCGTCGGTCCCGAGGCGATGCGGCATGTCATTCGGGACGTGTTCGAACGGCATATGCTGAATGAAAATCCCGAAAACATCGAACTCATGTTTCGCCGCGCCTATTCCAGCGGCTTCACCCAGCGACCGGACCTGACGGTTATGGGCGCGTTTTCGGGGCTCGAGATCGCCTGCTGGGACATTCTGGGTAAGGATCGCGACCGCCCGGTTTATGCGCTGCTGGGTGGTAAGATGAACGAACGCATCCGGGCCTATACTTACCTTTACCCCCTACCCAATCATAACCTGACCGATTTTTGGACCTCTCCTGAACAAGCGGGCGAAACGGCGGCTGAAATGGTGCGCCGCGGCTATACCGCAGTGAAATTCGACCCAGCTGGCCCCTATACGATACGTGGCGGCCACATGCCTGCGATGAGCGACATTTCCATGTCCGTCGCCTTCTGCAAGGCGATCCGCGAGGCTGTGGGTGACAAGGCCGATCTGCTGTTCGGCACACATGGTCAGTTCAACACCGCCGGGGCCATCCGGCTGGGGCAGGCGTTGGAACCTTACCAACCGCTTTGGTTCGAAGAACCGACACCGCCTGACATGATCGACGACATGGCCCGCGTCGCTCGCAACGTCCGCATCCCGGTCGCCACCGGAGAGCGGATGACCACCAAGGCTGAGTTCGGAGCCGTCCTGCGCGCCGGAGCCGCGGAAATCCTGCAACCGGCCCTGGGCCGCGCTGGCGGGATTTGGGAGATGAAGAAGGTCGCGGCCATGGCGGAAGTTTTCAACGCCCAGATGGCACCGCATCTGTACGCAGGTCCGGTTGAATGGGCCGCCAACATCCATTTGGCAGCTTCAATTCCCAACCTGCTGCTTCTTGAAACCATTGAGACACCGTTCCACGATCAACTGATCAAAAGCTCGATCCGGATTGAAGATGGGTTCGTCACCGTCCCGACCGCTCCGGGCCTTGGGATCGACGTCGACGAGGACCTTGCACGTGCGCACCCATACCACGACGATGGGCTGCATCTGCAAATGCAGGAGGACCCTTGCGACTACGCGAACGGCAACGCGTTCCAAGGGGGTGCTCCGGCGACCGAGGGGTGACAATACCCTTAGCTTTGATGCATATTGGTACCATAAAAAGCAGATCAACGGTCGAAAAGTGGCACTCAAAGAAACCGATCCTCAGGCATACCACACAGACACTCTGCCGGACTTGAAAGAGAACGCCGCCCGCGCGGCTGCGTATCTCAAAACGCTGGCACATGAAGGCCGCCTGATGATCCTGTGCCATCTCGGCAATGGTGAGAAATCAGTCAGCCAGTTGGAGGAGCTGCTTCAATTGCGCCAAGCCGCAGTCAGCCAGATGCTGGCCCGCTTGCGCGAAGAAAACCTCGTCTCAACCCGCCGTGAGGGCAAGGCCATCTATTACTCTCTGAAAGACGGGAACACGGAACAGGTGATTGGCCTGCTCTATAACCTGTTCTGCGTACCAGACAATTGACCGCTAGTTGGACACATAGCCAGCAATAACCTGCAACAGCTTGAATGCAGTTGCCGCGTCGTTTTCCACAACCGCGAGGAATTCTTCCTCACCGATCCGCAGGCAGGACAATTGGGTTTCGGCCACCATACTCAGTGCACGTGGTTCTTTTCGGATCAACCCCAACTCACCCACCAAAGCACCGGGCCCGACCTTGGTGATCAGCTGGTCTGCCCCTTGTTCCTGCGGCAGATACAGCCCGGCTTCACCCTCCAATACGACATAAGCGCCGTCCGTCGGCTGATCGTCTTTCAAAAACACAACCTGCCCCGGTGCGGCATCGAACCAGCGCGCACCAAAGGCCAGCAGGCGCAGCTGCCTGCGGTCCAGACCCGAAAACAAAGGGGTCTGTTCCAGAGCGCGCAGTTTTCGCGCCAAATCTGCCGAAGCTGCGCTATCTTCCTCCACGTCCACGGGCCCTCCGTCCGAGACGACACGACCTTGCCGTACTTCCACGTACATGTCGAATACGCTCGGGTTTTCGAACTGATCATTCAGATAGAAAACCGTGGTGTCCGGCAACAACTCACGCAGTTTTTTGTACACGGCCACCTGCGTTTTCATGTCGTAGCTGGCCAAGGCGTTTTCCAGAATCAATATGTCAGGCTTCTTGATCGCCGCGCGGGTAAAGGCCAAAGGTTCGGCAAACACCGCGGGAAGGTTCTGACCACCCAAAGAAACCGGGACATCATAAATCAGCTCGGTTACCAGAGGGCGCGCGCCGTTCTCGGCCAATACGTCGACGACCAGCTTGCGGGCCTCATCTGAACGGGCACCTCCGATCTGGCTGACCTTTCCGAACAGTGCGTTTTCCAGAACTGTCAGACCGGGCGCAAAGGCTTGCGGGTCCAGCGGAACAAAAACGTCACGCAAGCGCTCCAACAACTTGTCGGAATGGGTGCGCCGCAATTCGAGAATTCGATCCTTCAACTCGTCTGAGAAGGCAGGCCCGATCTGCTCCGCCGAGATCACAAAGGGCACGGCCAGCATATTGGCCAGTTGTTCATCATCCAGCCCGGATGTGCCCTCTTTGCGTGTGTATTCAACCAGCTCTACCGCCGCTTCATAGGTTTTGGCATCGAGGCCGAGCTTGCGGAACAATGGATGATCCGTCCCGTCAAACCCGAAGATCTGACGCAGCATCTCGATCACGTCACTGGTCAGCGCAATCAGTGTTTTGTCCAGCCCCAGCTCTCGCAATTGCCCCAAAAAGACCTTTTGCCGGGCAAGCAAAGCCTGTGTCACCGGAACGCGGGGGGTTGCAAACAGCAGGTTCTCAACAACAGGCAAAGCGGGATTATAAACGCTTCGGTCAAAGATAAGGGCCTGTTGTTCAAGGCCCGCGTCCTGAACGGCTTGTCGGACAAGAGGGCGCAGTTCGATCAGTTTCTCTGCCAGATCAGCGTGGCTGGCCGCGTCAAAACTCTGCTCCGCACCGCGCTGGAACAGAGAAGCGCCCGATCCCATGCCATCGATCAGCTGCAACCACCAATCCCGCAAACCGGCCTCATCCTGAAACCCAGCCCTGGATGGATCCAACCATTCAACCTTGAACGGATCAGCGCTGTTCCCGGCCCGCAGGGTTTCGGGAAAGCCCGGGTCGTCCGATGACTCCACCAGCGGTTTGTAGCGCATCGGCATCATCACGTTGTCGCCCAGCGTTCCCTGAAACATCACGGGGCGGGAAGAGGCATATCCGATACGCGCAGCGACGATACCCTGATGCAGCTCAGCCAGATTCAAATCACCGATCCGAACCTTGCCGGCGCTGGGAATAATCTCGCGCGTCAGCAACTCACCGATGGCGCGGCGGTCTTCTTCACTCGGCGCAGCGATGGCAATTGTCTTTCCGGCAGGAAAGCTCAGGTCCAGATCGTCCAGGACCTGATTGCCATCCATGTCACGCACCGAAACATGATCCAGCACCACATTACCGTTCAGATGCGGCAGCTCGGCAGGCTCGCCTTCAAACAGGGCTTCGTCCTGCATTCCGGAGGGCGCAAAACGATCAATGACCACATCCCAGCGCAGCGACATGTCCTGGGTCTGGTTGTAATAGGCCAGCAGCTCTTTCCACGGCGAGCTGAGATCCTTGTATGCCGCCAATGCAGCAACCAACGCCCCCAGCGAGACCGAGCCCTGCAATACCAATAAACCGCCAATCAGATAGAACATGAATGGCGTCAGCTGCGAGATGAAGTTGTTTATGAACTTCATAAAGAACTTCTTTTGGTAGATCTCGAAACGGATACCAAACAGGCGACCCAACTGATCCGAGATCATCGACCGGCGATACCGCCAGCCACCGTTGGTCCGTAAGGTGGAGGCACCTGCCGCGTTCTCACCAATCTGTGCGGCCAGAACCCGGACTTCCTGAATGCGTTTTTTGTTCAGCAGGTTGATCTGGCGCTGTAGCTTGGGGATCAACCAGGCTTGCAACGGAATGAGCGCCACGGCCGCCAGCCCAAACCAAACGCTTTGCAAAAACAGAAAAGACAGGATCGTGATCATTTGCCCGGCCTGCAGAACCGGCTGGCTGATCGCGTCCCCCATCAGGCCACCCATCGGCTCGCTTTCGGCGGTGATCATCGAGACCATCTCACCTTGGCTGACCCGCTCGAAATAGGGTTGAGGAAAGCGCAAGGCCCCGCTGATCAACTGATAGCGAAAACGCCGCAGCATCCGTTCGCTCAACACACCTTTCATGGTGTTGATGCGCATCTTCATCAGCCCATGACCCAGCACAGCCGCCAGAAAGGCAAAACACAAAATGACCAGGAAATTCGTCTGGGACATGGTGTAGCCCCAAACCGTAATCTCGGAGGTGGTTGAACCGATGGCATCGTTGATGATGCGTTTTGGCAACTCAAGTGTCAGGTAGAGCAGCGGAAACAGCGTTGCCGTCACCGCCAACAGGATCAGCTGATCACGTTTGGAGTATTTCCAGATAAATCGGAAAATCGTGCGTTCTATGGAACCTGCCCCTGCTGTTGACCGACAATGCGGATTGGATGTTGTGCACGCAAATTCAACAACATGAAACCAATATCATCCAGACAGGATACGCAATTTTTTTCCCTTTTGAGAAATTTCTTAACCTTATGTGAACTAGTTCATTTACGCATGCCATTGTTTTTGCCTAAAGTTGACAGCAGATCGATATCGGGAGGGTTCTTTTGACTGCCAGTTTTGGCGCAGTGTTTCTTATGCTTTGTCTGTTGCTGATCAAGCATATGTTCGCTGACTACTACCTCCAGACTCCGAAAATGCTTGCCGGACGGGGTGAGTATTTTCACTTGGGACGCGCGCAACATGCTGCTGTGCATGTTGTGGGCTCTGTCGTCGTTTTTTTCGTGTTCGGCGCGCCTTTGTCCTTCATTTTAATCATCGCCGCGCTGGAATGGATTATCCATTTCAACATCGATTTTGTTAAGGCCAGCTATTCTGACAAGAAACAGCTTCAGCCATCGCAGGCCGCATTCTGGCGCGCAGCGGGTCTGGATCAATTGATGCACAACCTGACGTATGTGGCGATGGTCTGGGCATGGGTGACCTTTGCGGCTGCCTGACCAAAGTTAGGCCGCGTCGTCCATCAATCCCACCCGATAGGCCGACAACCACATCCGATCCAACGCGTCGATTGCATCAGGATCGAACCGGTGTTCAACGTCCCAGTACCGCCCCGAGGCAACATAGTATCCCAGGTCACTTTCTGAACGCATTGCGGTGCGCATACCGTTAACTTCGGGAAGTGGCACAGCCGTCAGGTCGGATATGCTCGCTGACGGAAAGACCAGCCGGCTTGGCCCGTTGGACAACCGCACGGTCCTGCAACCTTGAGCGGCTGCGAAAAGCCCCAGTCGTGCGGATTTCGCTTCAAGTGAGCGCAGTGTCACATCCTTGCGCAACGGGTCTGCGGACCCGTTTCCGTAAAAATGTGTCCAACCGGTGCCGGAATAGACCATGTCGCAACCAAAAAATGCCAGAACATCCGGCTTTAGAGCCGACAACGCCCAATATCCGGCCGTAAAGGCCATCGTTCCGCCTGCATAGACAAAGCCACCATAGTCATTTTGCCTGGGGACGTAATCACCAGCGGTGATAATGCGCTGAGTGCTGGACAGATCCATCGGGCGCCGGTCGGCAGGGAAATCCTCAGGATGGATCAAGTAGTCCCAATCCTTGCGAATACGCCACGCGTTGTTGATGGCGACGATATGCGTGAAACATGCGCGCGGCCATGTCCGCGCTGCCAGCGCCGAAGGGGCGCTGCCAAGGATCAATACGTTGGTCTTTCCATCGGTCATCGTGGGGCCACCTTTGCTGCCAACCCCACTGGACATAGACCGTTTACGTTAGGCGGCTAGCCCAGAACCGAGAAACTGCTTTCTTCATTGATCGGACGCTTGCGCGAGTAGAAACCCACGTCGATGGTCCGCTTGATATACGGCAGTTCGAATTGCAAAGGCTCGGCATCATGATCGGCCCCATCTTCGCAATAGGCGATCAGCGCCGCCATCATCTTGCCCGCAATCGGCGCGTTCTTGTACTGGTTCCCGCTCGAGCCGCAGGCCATATAGAACCCCGGCAGGCTGGACTTGTCATAAATCGGAATCCAGTCGGTCGACGCATCATACAGGTCGACAACGCCGCGCGTTTTCGACGGAATGCCAAGGCTGGGTACGCGCTGCGCATACCGCATGGCCTGTGTGGTCCATTGATCCGTAAACTCGCGGTTATAATGCAGATCGTCCTCGCACCACTGGTGCGGATCACATTCCGGGTCTTCCGAGCCGACCAGAATGTGGTTGCCGTGTTCAGGGCGGCAGTAACAGGCGATATCGCTGTCCGAAACGATGGTTCCGTCGTTTTCAAAGTCGAACCCATCAGGCGCGGGAACATGCACGACCTCTTGCCGCAAGGGCCGGGTTTTGATGGTCATATCGTCCAGTACACCCGCCATCTCGTTGATGATGGCCGATCCCGGCCCGGCCACGTTGACCACAACATTGGCATGGATTTCCTCGCCCGAGGCCAGTTTGACGCCGGAAACGCGCCCGTTCTCGGTCAGAATTTCAGTGACCTCAACGCTGGTTCGCACCTCGGCACCATGCTGTTTCGCAGCGTCCATCAGGTTCTGCGCCGACAGGGCCGGGTCGGTGACATAGCCCGCCTGCGGCCAGTACACACCGCCCGTCATTTTACGCCCGTTGGGCTGACCGAATTCGGGATCGTCCATACGACGCGCAGGGGCAAAACTATCCAGCGAATACACCGGCAAGCGTTCCACCACTTTTTCACCCGACCATTCCTCGAACGGGCAATCAAGCTCTGACGAGTTGCGCATGTGCTTTTCCAGCATCCCGTTCGCCTCGGTTTTCATGACCAGACAGCCGGTTTCACGGAACTGGGCCAGATTGGCATCTTCCGGCAGACCCAGATAGTCGGCCCAATCGCGCCAGTAATGGTAGCCTTCCCAAGCGAAGGCCGTACCGTCAAAGGTCGAATAGTGCATCCGGATAATCGCGCAGGACCCCGCGGTCGAGCCGTGCCCGACCTGCGCATTCCGGTCCAGCGACAGGGTCTTCCACCCCACCTTGGCCATCTCGAACGCGATGGCGGCGCCGATCACGCCTGTTCCGATGATGATTGCATCTGGTTGGCTCATGAGGGTCTCCCTTCCCAAAAGCGTTTTGCATAAGCGCTGAATTCCGACACTTCTTCCGGTTGCGGCTCAACCCCGGTGAAGACGAACAGATAATGCGATACCAGCGCCAGACGGGTCTCGGTCGCTTCGTTCAACTGCGCCAGATCGTACCCGATCTGCATGTAGTAAAGAACGCGCGCTCGGGTTTCCGCCTCAAGCGGCTCATAATCGAAGCGCGCGAACATCTCGCGCAATGCCGCCAGGCGGCGCGCGTCGGACTGATCCAGTATCCGCCGCACCTTGCCCGACCTACGCGCCCAGTCACGCACAGCAAAATCCAGGGCCGTGTCGAACAATGCCGTATTCACTACACATCGTTGAACATTGCAGACCGCCGCCGTGATCGTGTCGGCAGGCAATTCGGACTGCGCGATCAAGGCGGCCGTGTTGGTCGCCTGCCACTTGGCCAGCAAGGCGTCCAGCAGCTCTTGCCGGGACTTAAAATACCAATAGAAAGACGAGCGTGAGACCGCCATACGCTCGGCTAGGTTCATCACTTTAACCTGCTCGACCCCGTCCGAGACCAACACGTCCATGGCCACATTCAGCCAGTCATCCCGCGTGACCTTGATATTGCCGACCAGAGGTTCCGCCTTTGGGTCGTCGCGATGCAAAATGGGTTTCGTGTTCATCAGCTCTCTGGCGGCGCGCCGCCCTCCTGAGTGCGCCGGGCGATGAATTCCTTCATCGCGCCGATCCCGTCATCGTTATGGGACGGTGGTTTGAAATCCGCAAGAATGCCTTTCCAGACGCCGGTCGCCCGATGGTTGGCGTCCACTGATCCCCGTTCCGTCCATGTTCCGAAATTGGCATAGTCATGCAGGTGGGGTTGGTAGAATTCGGTGTTGTACCGTTCCATCGTTTGGCTGGAGGCAAAGAAATGCCCGCTGGGTTCGACTTCGGACAACGCGGTGTCAAAACCGATCTCGGCAGTTCCGGCCTGCGCTCCGGCACAAAGCTCAGCCACCATGTTCAGCACTTCGGCATCGCAGACCAGCTTTTCGAAGGACACGGTCAGCCCGCCCTCAAGCCAGCCCGCCGAATGGATGATGACCGTCGCACCCGCCATCAGACAGCCCCACAGGCCGAACTGGTTCTCGTTTGCCGCCTGAACGTCGTTGATATTCGACGCCGAACCTGCAGCGGACCGCCAAGGCAGGCCCAGGTGTCGCGCCAGTTGCCCGGCGGCCAGTGACGCCTGGAAATGCGAGGGGGTCCCGAAGGCAGGCGCACCCGATTTCATGTCTACGTTGCTGGTGAAGGTGCCATAGCAGACCGGCGCTCCGGGGGTGGCCAGTTGCGTCAGCGTCAAGGCTGCCAGCGCCTCGGCATGAGACAGCGTGATCGCACCCGCCACCGTGATCGGTGCCATCGCACCCATCAGCGTGAAGGGCGTGATGATCGACATCTGACCGTGTCGCGCAAAGTCGATCAGGCCCTGCGCCATAGGGATATCCAACGTACGCGGGCTGTTGGTGTTGATGATGGTGTAGCAATGCGCACCCGCGCGGAATTCGTCATCCGACAGGCCCCGCGCGATGGATAGCATCTCAAAGCAGTCCATCACCTGCGGCGTGCCGCGCGAGAAGAAGAACGGGAACTTGTCCGTCAGTCCCATCTGCGCCTGCGTGGTAAAGTAGTGCCGCAGATGGGTGGGAACATCCTGCGGCTCGACCTGGGGCGAGATCATCTGAAAGACGTCGAAGTGATGGGTGAGTTTCAGGAACTCCAGGTAATCCTGCCCCGTCGCCGGGCGGCGCCCGCGTTCAAGATCGGTGGCGTTGGGGGCCCCTGCCCCGGGCTGAAACACCAGGCTCCCCAGTTCCAGCGTAAAGTCCCGGTGCCGCGCGCCTGCACGGCAGGGGATGGACTTTGGGGCCGAGGCGATGGCGGCCTCGACCATGTCGCGTCCGATGAAAACCATTTCGCTGTCTTCATCCACACGCGCACCGCTCTGCTTGAACAGCTTGCGCGCCTCGGGCAGCAGGGTTTTGACGCCCAAATCCTCCAGCGTGCGCAGCGCCGTTTTGTGCATGTCCGCGATCTGATCCGCCGGGAAAACCTCCATCTGCGGAAACGGGTTCCTGAGTTGACGGTAATTCACGTCGCGACTGGGCGGAGGCGCAACCTCTGCGCCACGTCCGCGCCGTCGACGACCTCGGTCCTGTGCAACCATCGTCAGCCTCGCATCGCTTTGCCCGAAGGGTCATAAGGCGATGGCGCAACGATCCGCGCGGGGCGTTCTACGCCGACCACATGCACCGACAGTTCGGTTCCCGGTGCCGCCTTGTCCCGATTGACCAACGCCATCGCCAGTGACTTGCCGGTATAATGACCAAACCCGCCCGACGTCACAAAGCCGACACGCTCCTCACCTGACCAGATCGGCTCATAGCCGCTGGCATCTGCGTCCAAAGCCTCCACTTCCAATGTCACCTGAACCTGTGCGGGGCCATTTCCATCGCGCTCTGCAACAGCAGCTTCCTTGCCGACAAAGTCCTTGTCCCAGTCGATCCAGCGATCCATCCCGGTCATGCCCGGCGTGTAGAGCTGCGTAAATTCCGCCGACCAGATGCCAAAGCTCTTCTCAAGCCGGGTCGAAAGCATAGCGTTGAAGCCGCACTCGCGAATACCTTCGTCAGCCCCGGCCTCAAGCAGCATCCGGCGCAGCTTGATGTGATCACCATAACGGCAGTTGATCTCATAGCCTTTCTCACCGGTCACTGACATCCGTGCAACACGCGCGCGGACCAGCCCGATGTCGAAGTCACCACAGCCCATGAATTTGAGCCCCGAGGTATCCTGTTCCGCCAGTTTCTCGACCACGGCCTGCGATTTCGGTCCGACAACGGCAAAACCGCAGTATTCCTCGCCCAGATCGCGAATGCTGACGCCGTCCATCATATGATCGTCGAACCAGCGCATATGCCAGGCGCGCAGGTAATAGCTGCCCATGATCCACCACGTCCCGTCGCCCCAGTTGAGCACGGTCAGGTCGCCCTTAAGCCGACCGTTCTCTCCCAGCATCGGGGCCAGCTTCGCCCGCCCCGGTGCGGGCAGTTTCGAGGCCATGACCTTGTCCAGCCACGCTTCGGCATTCGGTCCTGTGACCTCGAACCGAGAAAAGCCCGATATGTCGAGCAGGCCAACCCCTTCGCGGATCACCTTGCATTCCTCGGCCACGATGTCATGCGCGTTCGAGCGTTTGAGCGTCGGCGTCTCCTCGAACCCTTTGGGTGCGAAGTAGAGCGGGACTTCCAGATCCCAGCTAACGCCCCATTTGCAGCCCGCTTCTGTCATCGCGTCATGCGCCGGGGCCATTTTCAGCGGGCGACCCGCGGGCAGTTGCTCATTCGGGTAAGTCATCACGAAGCGACGGGAATAGAACTGGCCCGTGGTTTCCCGGATGTAGCGCTTGTTCTGCGCGAAATCGCCATAGCGCGCCACGTCCATTGGCCATGCGTCCGCCTCAGGCTCCCCATGGATCATCCATTCGGCCAGCGTCTTACCGACGCCACCGCCTTGCAGGAAGCCCGCCATCACCGCACAGGCCGACCAATAGCCGCGCTTGCCTGGCACCGGCCCGACCAGAGGGTTGCCATCCGGCGAAAAGGTAAACGCACCATTCACCCACGTCTTGATGCCGACATTCTGGATCGAGGGGTAGCGTTCAAAGCCCAGGGTCAGCTCGTTCTCGATCCGATCCAGCTGTTCCTGAAACAGCTCCTCGCCGTAATTCCACGGCGCGCCATCCATGGCCCAGTGTTCGTGATCAACCTCGTAAATCCCGACCAGAACCCCTTTCTGGTCCTGCCGCATATAGGTGAACCCTTCGAGGTCCACGGTCATCGGCATCTCGAAATCAGCCTGGGCCACTTCGGGTACGGTATCGGTGATCAGATAGTGGTGTTTCAGCGGCGAGACCGGCAGTTCGACCCCAGCCATGCGCCCCACCTGCTTGGCCCATAGGCCCGCAGCGTTGACCACATGCTCGCAAGTGATCGTGCCTTTGTCGGTCACAACCTGCCAGCCCTCATCGGTCTGGATCAGTTCCTCGACCTTGGTTTCCTCATAATATTCTGCACCGCGTTTCCTGGCCGCCGTTGCATATGCCTGCACCGTGCCGGTCGTGTCGATGTACCCTTCACGGTCGGCCCACATTGCGCCCAGTACGCCCTCGGTGGACATGATCGGGCAGCGGCGCTGCGCCTCTTCTGGGCTCAACAGTTCGCAGTCATCAATGCCGATGGATTGGAAGATGCGGTAATTCGCCTGAAGCCACTCCCACCGTTCGGGTGTCCCGGCCAAAGTCAGACCGCCGGTCATGTGCAGGCCGATATTCTGGCCTGACTCTTTCTCGATCTCGCTCAGCAGATCGATAGTATAGGCCTGCAACGACGCCATATTCGGATCGGCGTTCAGCGCATGGATGCCCCCTGCCGCGTGCCAGGACGACCCTGATGCCAGGCGCCGCCGCTCCAACATGACCACATCGGTCCAGCCGAACTTGGCAAGGTGATACAGAACCGAGGCGCCAACAACCCCGCCCCCGATGACAACGACACGATACTGGGATTTCATCCCGGCCTCCCCTGAACAGAATCTGAGGAGACGCTAATAGCACTGTTCACTTCTGTCTAGACATTTATGTACAGTAATAGCCACTGAAATGCGCTGCCCTGTCTGGCATGTTTAAAGGCTTGCGCTAGGGCGGGACTGAATACCTTGGAACCACGC
The DNA here is from genome assembly GCF_056533985.1 of Ruegeria sp. E8. NCBI lineage: Bacteria > Pseudomonadati > Pseudomonadota > Alphaproteobacteria > Rhodobacterales > Roseobacteraceae > Ruegeria > Ruegeria sp. E8. The sequence continues at coordinate 33,571 of NZ_JBQFOY010000010.1, read as the reverse complement.
CAGCGTAGCGGCGTTTTCCTCCGGGATACGCATTTTGATGACGCGTGCGAAATCGACAAAAACGAAGGTCGAGATATCAGCCAGAGAGAAAACATCGCCCGCGATATACGGGCTTTCTTTCAAGCGCGCTTCCAGCAGTTCGAAAAACGAGGCGACACGCGCCCGTCCACGCTGCGCAAGTTCGGGAATCTGCGCGTGATCAGACGGACCAGGAATGGCCCGGTCTTTGAAGGCCGGATGGCTGTTGCGCAGGGCCTCGGCGATGGGCACCCCACCCTGCTGCTCGACAATGGCATTCCACATCAGGACCAGGCCCTTTTCATCAGGGGTTCGGCCCATCAACGGCGGTTCGGGAAACTGTGCTTCCAGATAAGCCGCGATGCCCAGATTTTCTGTCAAAGCGGTTCCATCATCCGTCACCAGAACCGGGACCGTCGCCCTTGGGTTCACGGCGCGAAAGGCGTCGCTCAATTGCTCACCATCGGCAATCGAGATATTGCGGGTTTCGATGTCCACCCCTTTTTCAGCAATGAACATACGTGCGCGACGTGGGTTCGGAGCAGTGGAACAATCGTAGAAAATCATGCCTGTGCTCCTTTCCGGTCAGCGGCGATAGATGAAACAGCGCCCTTCAACGGCACCGTCGGGCAAGGGCAACTCGGTCAGCGCGTCGAAATACATCCGGTCGCTCGAGACCATCAAACCGCCCGGAGCCAGCAAAGGCTCAATAAGCGGGGACACAAAGCGCGCGAACTTGTCGTTCTTTTCACGGTTATGCCCGCCAAGGTCGGCGTGGATAAGGCTGGCCGATGCGCCGAACCGATCAACCGACGCGGGCAGGGTTTCTCGCACATCGCCCAGGATCACCCGATCCTCGGGCGGGGTGGAATCGGGATGCGAGGCGACTGCGCGTTCGAACACATAGACCGGGCGATCATCCATATGCTGCACCAGATGGTGATAGGTGCGACCGTTGCCCAGGCCCAGTTCAAACACCGGGCCCGTCATGCCCGCCGTATGCGCAATCGCATGATCGAGACAGGCGCGTTGCGACACCATGCGATCAATGAACAGATCCAGACGACTTTGATTCTCGGACACCGGCAAATATCTCCTTGATACCAGTAGGAAGGATAGATCCCTCCGACGCCGCCCTTGATTACAAATTCTCAACACTTTGTGTAGCGAAGAAGCCGCAAGTTTCACATTTCCGCGACATTTCTGCTTAAGAACGGGTTTGACTAGACAGGCGGAACCGCGCGACACTGGCGGAAAAATCACGGGGAGTTGAATCAACCGATGTCACTGAACGGCCAAACGGGTGGAAAACCCGGATGAGTGCGTTGTTGTCGGTCAAAGACCTCAGCATCGGCTTTGGTACGGGCAATTCCGTGGTCACGGGTGTCAACTTTGATGTAGAGGCCGGGCAGACTCTGGCTTTGGTCGGTGAGTCGGGATCAGGGAAAACCATTACGTGCCGCGCAGCTTTGCGCATCCTGCCCCGCACGGCGCAAATTAGAAGCGGCTCGATTACCCTGAATGATTCCAAAGGCATGTGCGATCTGACTGCCGTATCAGAACGTGAACTGCGCAACATTCGCGGCAATCGGGTTTCGATGATTTTTCAGGAACCGATGCGGTCGTTGTCACCCCTACACAAGATTGGCAATCAGGTCAGCGAGGTTCTGTGGCTGCACCGCGGATTGTCCGAGGCCGAGGCCCGCAAACAAGTTCTGACCCAGTTCGATCGCGTTGGTTTCTCTGACCCGCAGCGGGCTTATGACTCGTATCCGTTCGAGCTGTCGGGCGGTATGCGCCAACGCGCAATGATCGCCATGGCGATGGTATCCAAGCCCGAATTGCTGATCGCGGACGAACCGACCACCGCGCTAGATGTGACCACTCAGGCGCAGGTTCTGGGACTGATCAAGGAATTGCAGCGCGAAACCGGCATGGCGCTTATTCTGGTGACGCACGATCTGGGTGTGGTTGCCAACATGGCCGAACAGGTTGTTGTCATGCACAAGGGCCGCATCATGGAGGCTGGCCCGGCCGCGCCGATCCTCACGGCCCCGGCACATCCCTATACAAAGCAATTGTTCGATGCCGCCCCGGAAATTCCGGATCAGGATGCCGTGGGTATTCCGATGCCTGACGAAGATCTGATCCTTCAGATGAAGAGCGTGTCCAAGACCTACACCATGCGATCCAGCAAGGGCTGGCAGGCTGAAAAAGCAATCTATGCCTGTCGCGGCGTCGACCTGAATCTGGCGCGCGGCAAGACGCTGGCCATTGTCGGTGAAAGCGGATCGGGCAAGACGACAGCGGCCCGAATCGCTTTGGGTGCCGAGTTGCCCGACCCCGGTGGCGAAGTTCTGTTTCGGACCGCACCCGAGTCGGATCCGATCACCGTGCACAGCATGACCCGCGCCCAGCGCACGGCGTTTCAGCGCAAGGCGCAGATGGTGTTTCAAGACCCCTACAGCTCACTCAGCCCCCGAATGCGCATTCAGGACGCGATGACCGAGCCGTTGGAAATCCACCGTATCGGCACAACTGCCGAGCAACGCGACAAAGCCGCCGAGATGTTGCAGCGCGTTGGCCTGACTGAAGACATGCTGAAACGCTATCCGCACGCCTTTTCCGGCGGGCAACGCCAGCGCCTGTCTGTTGCGCGCGCCATGATGCTGGATCCGCAGTTAATTGTGTGTGACGAACCGACCTCGGCCTTGGATGTGTCCGTTCAGGAACAGATTCTGACCTTGCTGGAAAACCTGCAAGACAGCCTGAACCTGTCCTACCTGTTCATCTCGCACGATCTGGCCGTTGTTGCACGGATCGCCGATGAAGTTGCCGTCATGCGGCGTGGTCTGATCGTCGAGCAGGCACCGCCCGAAACTCTTTTCTACAATCCGCGCCATCCGTACACCAAGGCGCTGATTGCCGCTCAACCAGAACCCGACATCAATCGCCCGATCGACCTGCAATTGGTCTCTCTGGGTGCCGGCGCACCGGATAGTTGGGATGAAGCCTTTCGTTTCTCGGACACCGTGATACCCTCACTGGTGGAATTGGAACCGGGCCATAAGGTACGTTGCCATGTTTAAGACCACTCACCCCCTGCTTCTGGCTGCTTCGCTGGCTATTTCAGGGATGCTGCCCGCCACTGCAGAAACGATCCCGACCCCTCAGGAAAACGCTTTCTGGAGCGCCGAGGTCGAAAGCGGCGATCTTCCGCCTGTGCAAGAGCGCCTGCCGAATGACCCGCTGATTGTGGATATGTCGGCCAAAGGGCGCGAATTCGGCACTCCAGGCGGCACCTTGCGCACCATGGTCACGCGGTCCAAAGATATCCGCCAGATGGTTGTCTATGGCTATGCCCGGCTGGTCGGCTTCAACCAGAATTACGAAATTGTACCAGACCTGCTGGCATCGTTTGAAAATGAGGGCAATCGCAAGTTCACCCTGAAACTGCGCGAAGGGCATAAGTGGTCGGACGGTTCGCCCTTTACCTCGGAAGACTTCCGCTATTGGTGGGAGGATGTCGCCAATAACGAACTGCTCAGCCCGTCGGGCCCGCCAGATTTTCTGATCGTCGAAGGTAAAACGCCCACAGTCACGTTCCCGGACGAAACCACGGTGATCTTCGAATGGGACGACCCCAACCCGAACTTCCTGCAATCGCTGGCTCAGGCGCGACCGCCGTTTATCTACCGACCTGCCGCCTTCCTGAAGCAATATCACGAGAAATACGCAGATTCCGAAGAACTGGCATTTCAGGTCGAAGATGCCCGCGTCAAAAGCTGGGCCGCGCTGCACAACAAGCTGGACAACCTGTACAAGTTCGACAACCACGAACTTCCCACACTGCAGCCCTGGTTAAATGCAAGCTCGGGCAAGAAAATTCGCCACAATTTTGTGCGCAACCCGTATTACCACCGCGTCGACAGCAAGGGGGTGCAGCTTCCCTATATCGACGTGGTCGAGATGGAGATCGTTGCCCCCGGTCTGGTCGCCGCCAAAACCAACGCGGGCGAAAGCGACCTGCAAGGTCGGGGCTTGGCATTCCGCGACGCATCGATCCTGAAGAAAGGCGAGGAACAAGGCGGATATAAAACGCTGTTGTGGAAAACCGGCGTAGCGTCGCAGATCGCGATTTATCCGAACCTCAATTTTTCCGATGATGCCTGGCGCGATGTGTTGCGTGACGTACGTGTGCGGCGTGCCTTGTCGCTGGCGATCGACCGGCAAACCATCAATCAGGCTTTGTATTTTAAACTCGCGCAGCCAGGCGCAATGTCGGTTCTGCCCGCCTCGCCCTTCTACAGCGAAGACAATGCCAAGGCGTGGGCCCAATACGATATCGATCAGGCCAATGCGCTTCTGGACGAAGCTGGTCTGGATCAGCGTGACAAAAACGGCATTCGCCTGTTGCCGGACGGCCGCCCGATGGAGTTGGTGATCGAAACCGCAGGTGAGCGGCAAGAGGTTGAAAACGCCCTTCAGATCGTCACCGACAACTGGCGTGAGGTTGGGGTTAAGCTGGTCATGCGTCCATTGGACCGGGACATCCTGCGCAACCGTGTGTTTGCGGGCAACTCGATGGCGTCGGTCTGGTTCGGTTGGGATGACGGTATTCCGCAGGCGCACACTTCACCCGCCTATCTGGCCCCGACAGATCAGGTTTTCCTGGCCTGGCCGAAATGGGGACAATTCTATCAGACCGGCGGTGAAGTGGGCGAAGCCCCCGATATGCCGGAAGCCAAACGCCTGATGGAGTTGGCGCATGAATGGCAAACCGCCTCGACAGAAGAAGAGCGCACATCCGTCTGGACCGAGATGCTGAACATTCACGCGGATCAGCTTTATGCCATCGGCATTCTGAATGGCGCACCACAGCCTGTTGTCGTGTCAAACCGTCTGCGCAACGTACCGGAACAGGCCATGTGGGCATGGGAACCCGGTGCCCATTTCGGCATCCACCGCCCGGATGAGTTCTTTTTCGCCGACTAAGCAGGAGCAGCTAAATGGTCATGCTGCGCTATGCGGTGTATCGCTTTTTCACGATGCTGCTGACGTTGTTGGTGGTCTCGGTTTTGGTTTTCGTCATCATCAACCTTCCACCCGGCGATTACCTAAGCAACCAGATTGCCGAACTCCAGGCCTCGGGCCAATCGGCAGGCGTGGCGAAGGCGGAATTCCTGCGCGCCGAATACGCACTGGATCGCCCCATGTGGGAACAATATCTGATCTGGATAGGCTTCTGGCCCGGCCCACATGGGTTTTCCGGGTTGATTCAGGGCAATTATGGCTGGTCCTTTGAATTCGACCGCCCCGTTTCGGAAATCGTTGGCGATACGCTTTGGTTGACGGTTGTCGTCAATCTGGCCGCGATCCTGTTTGTCTATGCCGTGGCGTTACCACTGGGCGTCATCGCCGCGGCGCGGTCGCGGACATGGATCGACTATACTTCGGCCTTTGTGGGGTACTTGGGTCTGGCAACACCTAACTTCTTGCTGGCGCTGATCCTGTTCTACTACGGTCACCAGTATTTCAACCTTCCTATCGGCGGCCTGATGGATCCTAAGTTCGAAGGCCAACCGATGAGTTGGGACAAGCTGAAGTCCATTCTCATTCACCTGATCGTGCCAACCTTTGTCATCGGCACCTCAGGCGCGTCGGCCATGATGCAGCGCTTGCGTGCGAATATGCTCGATGAGCTTGGCAAACCCTATGTCGAAACCGCCATCGCAAAGGGCATGGCCCCGTCGCGGATGCTGGCCAAATACCCATTGCGCGTGGCTTTCAATCCGTTCGTCGCGGATATCGGAAACCTTCTGCCGTCGATGGTATCCGGCTCGGTTCTGGTTTCCGTTGTTCTGGGCCTGCAAACCATCGGCCCGACCCTGCTGACCGCTCTGAAGACGCAGGACCAGTTCTTGTCAGCGTTCATCCTGATGTTCGTCGCCCTGCTGACGCTGATCGGCACAATGATCTCGGATATCCTGCTGGTGATGCTGGATCCCCGCATTCGATATGAGGGGCGCGAAGCATGACCGACCGTCCTGACAACCGCTACGTCGATGATGCGCCCTTTGATCCGCAGGCGTCGATCCAGCAACTGGAACGCGCCGATCTGGATGCACCGAACTGGGTGCTGGTCTGGCGCAAGTTCCGCACCCATAAACTGGGTCTGATCTCGGGCATCTTCCTGCTGCTGTGCTATCTGATGCTGCCCTTCGCCGGGTTCATTGCACCCTATGGACCCAATGATCGCAATGGCGAGCACCTCTATGCCCCGCCGCAATCAGTGCACTGGTTCCACGAGGGCGAGTTCATCGGCCCTCATGTTTACCCGATCGTGGCCGAGGCGGATCTTGAAACTTTCCAGTGGAAGTTTGTTCCCGACACGGATGACCCACGCCCGATCCGGTTTTTCTGCGAAAGCTCAGAGTATCAGCTGGCAGGGTTCATACCATCGGACACGCACCTGTTCTGTGCCCCGGAAGGTGCCACCCTGTTTCTGTGGGGGTCCGACCGGCTGGGCCGGGATATCTTCAGCCGCATTCTCTATGGCGCGCAGCTGTCGCTGACGGTGGGTCTGATCGGTATCTCGGTGTCGTTCTTCCTGGGCATCTTGTTCGGTTCAATGGCTGGCTATTTCGGCGGGCGTATCGACTGGACCATCAACAGGGTCATCGAAATCCTGCGGTCGCTGCCTGAGCTGCCGCTGTGGCTGGCCCTGTCCGCCGCCGTGCCTTCGAATTGGAGCCCGGTCGCGGTATTTTTCATCATTTCGATCATCCTCGGCATCCTCGATTGGCCGGGACTGGCGCGTTCGGTCCGTGCGAAATTCCTGTCGTTGCGAGAGGAAGAATATGTCAGAGCTGCCGAAATGATGGGCGCAAGTTCAGGCCGGGTGATCCGCAAGCACCTGCTGCCGAATTTCATGTCGCACCTGATCGCGTCGGCCACATTGTCGATCCCGGCAATGATCCTTGGCGAAACGGCCCTCAGTTTCCTTGGCCTCGGCCTGCGTGCGCCTGCCGTCAGCTGGGGTGTGATGCTGAATGACGCGCAGAACCTCGCCTCGATCGAGATCTACCCATGGACGGCTATCCCGATGCTGCCGATCATCGTCGTGGTGTTGGCGTTCAACTTCCTCGGCGACGGGCTGCGCGACAGTCTGGACCCCTATCAGCAATGAGCCTTCTGGCCACTCTTCCCGCTGTCGACAGCTATCGCAGGGTTGGCGCAGGCGTTCTGCCAAGCGCTTTCGCCGTTTCCGAACTGGCCACCGCCAGTTTTGCGGCCGTGGGTCAGGAAATGACCCATCTGATGCAAGCACTCAACCTGTCCGCGAAGAAGCCAGAGGTCAATGTCGATCATCGGCTGGCATCCTTATGGTTCGGCTTTTCTTTCAAACCAGACGGTTGGGAAATGCCGAGCCTGTGGGATGCGGTCGCGGGCGACTACAAAGCCTCGGATGGCTGGATCAGGCTGCACACAAACCTCCCTCGCCATCGCGCTGCTGCGTTGAAAGTCCTTGGTGCCCCGCCAGAGCGAGAAGCCGTGGCCAAAGCCGTCAGATCCTGGGCAATATCAGATCTGGAAACAGCAGTCGTTGCTGAGGGCGGAGTGGCCGCAGCCATGCGCAGCCGGGCTGAGTGGCTGGAACATCCGCAAGGCCGCGCGGTGTCGCGCGATCCATTGATCGGATGGCAGGGGCCGCGTTATGTCAAACTGCGCGACAGACCTCAGGCAACGATTGAACGGCCACTGGCGGGATTGCGCGTGCTCGATCTGACCCGCGTTTTGGCTGGCCCGGTGTCGACACGCACATTGGCCGGTTTCGGGGCTGAGGTGTTGCGGATCGACCCGCCGGGTTGGGACGAGCCCGGTGTTATCCCCGACATTTCTCTGGGAAAACACTGCGCCTATCTCGACCTGAAATCAGACGACGGTCTGGAAAGGCTGCACGGGCTGCTTTCGCAGGCGGATGTGTTTGTGCACGGGTATCGGCCCGGCGCGCTGGATGCGTTGGGTCTGACACGCGCCAAACGCGACGAGTTGGCCCCGAACCGGATAGAAGTAACTCTGGACGCCTATGGTTGGCAGGGTCCGTGGTCGACACGGCGTGGGTTCGACAGCCTTGTTCAGATGAGCGCAGGCATTGCCCATGCGGGAATGGGGTGGGCTGACGCAGACAAGCCAACTCCGCTGCCGGTTCAGGCTCTGGATCACGCAACCGGGTATCTGTTGGCCGCCGCTGTGCTATCGGCTCTGGCCGAGGCCGCATCAGGTAACTCCATCATGCATGCCCATCTGTCCCTTGCACGCACCGCTGAACTTCTGGCTGTGCTCGGCAAGGACGATGCCGAGGCGAAAGCCATCATCCCGACAACGGCAGACTTCAACACAAACCCAGAGGCTTCCGGCTGGGGCCCTGGCCATCGGCTCAATCCCGCGCTCACGGTCGGAGGCACCTCGATGCGCTGGGACTTGCCCGCATCGAAACTGGGCACGTCAGAGCCCGTCTGGCCCTTCACCGCCAACTGAACCAACCGCCGCGCGGAACGCGCGGCCCGGCCCAACGCATTGGGTGGCGTCTCGTCAGAGACGCAATCCAATGCGGCGGGAGCGCCCCTAGCGGTCGTCGCCACCCGGTCCGATATCGTCCAGATAATCCTCATCTATCGCGGCCTGCACTGCGCCGGTCACAGCCTCGCGCTGTTTCGGTGTCAGGTCTTCGGCCTCTTTGCCTTCCGCCAATCTGACGGTGACTTCACGGTGGGCAAACTTGATGCCTTCTCGCGCAAACAGCTCGCGAATATCCTGGTAAACCTTCTTACGCACCAGCCATTGATCGCCCGGTTTGGTCATGAATTTGACCCGGATGATCATCGCTGAATCCTGCATTTCGATCACGCCCTGAGATTTCAGCGGCTGGATGAAATTGTCCCCGATTACAGGATCGGTCAGCAATTGCTGACCCAGCTTCTTGATCAGCTTGCGCACCTTTTCGACATCAGTGTCATAAGTTACGCGCAACGGCAGTTTCATGATCACCCAATCGCGGGAATAGTTGGTCAGCACCTTGATCTCACCAAAGGGAATGGTGTTCAGCGCACCCAGATGGTGACGCAACTGCATGGACCGAACCGAGATTTTCTCGACCGTGCCTTTCACATCCCCGATGTCGATATATTCACCTTTACGGAACGCGTCATCCAACAGGAAGAACGCACCTGAAAAGATATCCCGCACCAGCGTCTGAGAGCCGAAACCGACAGCCAGACCTACAACACCCGCGCCTGCAAACAGCGGGCTGACATTGATCCCCAACTCCATCAGTACAATCAGCACGATGGTGACAACAACGACAGCCAGAATCGCACCCCGGAACAATGGCAAAAGCGTCGCCAGCCGGCTTTGCCCCCCTTCGCCGCCTTCGTCACCCAGCTCGGCCTCTGTGCCATCGTCAACCTCTTCAGCGATTTTGCTGTCGATCCAGATGCGGAAGAAATGAAACAGGACATAGCCGATGAAGAGGATGACCATGACATCCAGCGCACGTTCGACCGGCAGATCCTGGCTCCAATCCGCATCCGGGTACCAAATCACCACAAGCGCGTAGGCACCGATCACAAAAGCAAGAATTCCGGCTACGCGACGGGCCAAATCTTCATACGTCAGAAGGTATTGTTTACGCTGCTCAGCCTCGGGAGTTTCCGTTAGCTCGACAGTTTCAACATCAGCGGCGGCTGCGTCATTAATCTCATCGATCTGACGAGACCGGTCGAAGTAACGTTCCAGCAGATAATTCATCGCCCCATAAGCGACCACGACTGACATGAAGATCAAATAGCTGCTTGCGATCAGTGGCAGCGGGGTTGGGTTTTCCAACGCAAGATCCACGGCCAGACGGAACCAGCTGAACACAACGTAGACAATCAGTGCAGGTGCCCAGCCGAAGGAAACGAACCGCAACAACCACGACACCTGATCAGGCGCACGCCCGCCCCGGATTGCATTCGAAATCGCCCGGGCATTGAACAGGATCATCAGAATATTGCCTAAAGCGCCGACCATTGTCAGGCAGCCATAAACCATGGCGTAGACGTTGTAGTTCAAACCAAAATCCGCAACCCAGGTCGAAAACAGAACCACAGAAATATCATAGGTCGCCAGGGCTGACGCCCAGAAGTAAAGCAACTTGGCATCCCGATCCGAGAAGGGCGGCAGTCGATACTGGCTCAGGTAGGGCGACAGAACCATCCGCCATAAATCAGATATTGTGCGCGACAAGAAAAATGCCGTGAAAATCGCGGTCACTGTAAACTGGATCGAGATATCCCCTGCCTCGCCAAAGAACAGATATCCGACGATCAAAGCCATCAGCATGGCAAACACCGTGCCACCGATCCCCATCACGAACCGGTAAAGCAGGAACGGCATCTTTTCACGATACCCCTGCGGATCGTCTTTGATCCGTGCCACGACCCACCTGCGCGCTATGCGTTTGCCGTAGATTTCAGTGGACAGCCAGCGCCCCAGCAACAGAAACAGGACATTCCACAGCAGAACTTCGACATAAGTCTGAATACGACCGTCGGGACTGGTTTGGCGCAGGATGTATTTCACTTCGAACATCGAATACGGCAGCGCCTCAAGCCGCGACTGCATCGACTCACTAAACTTCGAAAAACGCTCCTGCGCCTTCATCAGCTGCGATCCGTCCCCCATGGGATTATCCGACTCGCTTGCGGCGCCAGCCGAATCTGCAGCCGTACCACCAGCCGAGGTCACGACCTGCCCGGCGCTGTCGATGACAATTACATTTGCCCCCGCTTCGCTGGCCGCGCGAATTGCAGCAGCCAGATCGCTTTCCTGCGTGGACGTAGACGAACTGCCCGCGCCATATCCCGGAATCAAGGAGGATTGCGCTGAAACGCTGACAGGAAGTGCCAGAACAAAAGCCCACAAAGCCAGAAAGACTGCGGCCAGAAAGGTATGTTTCATAGGGTATTGTATCCAGATTTCCCGATAACGATCAGATTACCCAAGCGTTCCAAACAGTTCAAACACTCGGGAGCGGCCACACTAATATCCTGAATGGGCGTGTTCTTGGCGCACTGCCTGACGTCAGCGGTTTTCAATCTGGCAAAAATTGAATATGAACAAGGTTAAGTTTCAGGATTTGCTCCCCCTGCCAGTTCCCGGTCCATTTGCGATCCTTTTCAAGCGTTGGTGCGATATGTCGCGAAATCGTCAATATGCTGTTGCCAAATCGCAATGCTTGGAACATTTGCAGAAGCGCAATTCCGCCTTTGGCAAGCGTGGAAGGGAAATATACGATATCGCTTGCACACGCGCGGATTTCGCATCGGGATCAAGAAGACAGGCAACACTATGAGCCTAGGCATAACCAATTCCAAACCGGACCGCGCGCCGCGTATCCTGTTTTACAGCCACGACACCTTTGGTCTGGGCCACTTGCGCCGGTCGCGGGCTCTGGCTGGGGCAATCACGCAGGCGGATCCAAGCGCGTCGGCCCTGATCCTGACGGGCTCGCCCGTAGCTGGTCGGTTTACCTTTCCCCGCCGCGTCGATCACGTGCGCCTGCCCGGTGTCACAAAGCGCGCCGATGGATCCTATGCCGCGCGCACGATCGGGATGGGGATCGAAGAAGTCACCGAGTTGCGGTCAGGTTTGATTCAAACCGCTGTTCAGCAGTTCGATCCCGACGTTCTGATCGTTGACAAGGAACCGACGGGGTTCAGGGGTGAGTTGCTGCCGACGTTGAACTACCTGCAACAAAACTGCGGCACGAAACTGGTGCTTGGGCTGCGCGACGTTCTGGACGAACCCGAAGTGCTGGCCGCCGAATGGGCGCGCAAGGAAGCCATTGAAGCGACCGAGCGGTTTTATCACGAAATCTGGGTTTACGGTTTGCAGTCGATCTATGACCCGACGCAAGGGCTGCCGCTGAGTGCGGCGGCACAATCGCGCATTCATTGGACGGGCTATCTGCGCCGCGATCTCGGTCCGGTTGGTGAGCCCCCGGAACAACCTTACATACTGATCACTCCGGGTGGTGGCGGTGATGGTAAGGCGATGGTCAACCTAGTCCTGTCTGCCTATGAAAAAGACCCGGATCTGTCACCGCGCGCCGTTCTGGTCTATGGCCCTTTCCTGTCCGGCGAACTGCGCGAAGAATTCGAAACCCGCGTTGCCGCTTTGAATGGTCGCGTGACTGCTGTCGGGTTCGAATCCCAGATCGAAACGCTGTTTGCTGGTGCCGAAGGTGTTGTCTGCATGGGCGGCTACAACACGTTCTGCGAGGTTCTTTCTTTCGACAAACGTGCCGTCATCGTCCCGCGCACCACGCCCCGGCTGGAACAATGGATCCGCGCGTCGCGCGCCGAAGGGCTGGGTCTTGTCCGCATGCTGGATGAAAATCGGGATGGCCTGACACCGGACGCGATGATCCGTGCCATACGCGAACTGCCGCACCAATCCCTGCCGTCCCAGGCGATCCAGAGCGGCTTGCTGGACGGGTTGGACTATGTCACGGACCGCATCGACAGCCTGTTGACCCGGGAACAGGAACGAGCCACCGGATGACCTCGAATTCTCCTACTCTGGCAGTTGTGGTCAAAGGCTGGCCGCGACTGTCCGAAACGTTCATTGCACAGGAACTTGTCGCTTTGCAGGATGCCGGGCATCGGTTCGACATCTGGTCTCTGCGGCACCCGACCGACACGAAACGCCACCCGCTGCATGACCGTTTCAAAGGACAGGTCCGATATCTGCCCGAGTATCTCTATGACGAACCTGACCGGGTCTGGGCGGCGCGAGCCACCGCCCAAGCACTTCCCGGTTATGCCGAGGCCTACCGGATCTGGCGCCAGGACCTGAGGCGCGATCCGACGCCCAATCGCATCCGCCGGTTCGGGCAGGCCTGTGTTCTGGCAACCGAATTGCCTGCGCAGACGCAGGGTCTTTATGCCCATTTCATGCACACACCGTCGTCGGTCACCCGGTACGCCGCTATCATGCGCGGATTGCCGTGGAGCTTTTCGGCCCATGCCAAGGACATCTGGACGTCACCGGATTGGGAAAAACGCGAAAAGCTGCACGCCGCAACGCATGGGGCCACTTTCGGCGCCACCTGCACAGCCATCGGTGCCGAGCATCTGCGCAGCCTCGCTGACAACGCCGCACGCGTCGACCTAATCTATCATGGCCTGGACCTGTCCCGCTTTCCCGAACCTCCGACGCGCAAGCTGCGCTGTGCGGCCGGTCGCTTTCACATGATATCCGTCGGTCGGCTGGTCGAGAAAAAGGGCTTCGACCGCCTGATCGCATCCTTTGCATTGCTGCCGGACAATCTGGACTGGCATTGGACCCATATCGGCGGCGGTGGTCTGGGCGATACCTTGCGCGAACAGGCGCGCGCCGCTGGCGTCGCGGACCGCATCACCTGGAAAGGCGCTTGCGATCAACCCGAGGTGATTGAAGCGATGCGTCAGGCCGACCTGTTTGTCCTGCCCAGCCGGATCGCCTCAGATGGCGACCGCGACGGTTTGCCGAATGTGTTGATGGAAGCCGCATCTCAGCTTCTGCCCATCCTGTCGACCCCGGTTTCGGCGATCCCGGAATTCATCGAAACCGGAACCCACGGCGTGCTGTCCGATGACGCCCCCGCAGCGCTGGCGACAGCCATTGAAGGGCTGGCCGCCGATCCTCAGCAAGCCACACAGATGGCGTGCGCGGCCTATGATCGCCTCATGGCCGAGTTTCGGATGGACCCGGGCATTGCCCATCTGTCCAAGCGGCTGAACGCCATGTGCTCGGATGGCGTATGATGGCCAGGGTTGCATTTTATGCACCGATGAAGTCCCCCAACAGCCCAACCCCCTCGGGCGACCGCGAAATGGCGCGAAACCTGATGCGCGCCCTCACTGCCGAAGGAGACGCGGTTGATCTGGTCTCGGACCTGCGGATCTATGACAAGAACGGCGACCCGGCGCTGCAGCGATCTCTGCAACACGCGGCGGAAGCGGAAGCGCAGCGGCTGATCGCAGAACTGCCCGCTGATACTGCGCTGTGGGTGACTTATCACAACTATTACAAAGCCCCCGATCTGCTGGGCCCTCAGGTCTGCAAGGCGCGCAGCATTCCATACGTGCAACTTGAAAGCACCCGCGCCTCAAGCAGGTTGAACGGGCCATGGGCGGGCTTTGCAGCAGCAGCGCATCAGGCCTGCGATGCAGCGGACGTGATCTTTTATCACACCGCAAACGACCTAATCACGCTGAAACGAGACCGCTTTGGCGACCAAGCTCTTATCGAGTTGCCTCCGTTTTTGCCGGTGTCCAAGCTGCCCCCTGCCACTGCCAGAGAAGGTCCCATGCTGACCGTTGGCATGATGCGGCATGGGGACAAATTGGCCTCATATCGGATACTCGCCGAAGCACTTTCCTATCTAACAGGCGACTGGCACCTGAGCATCGCGGGTGACGGTCCGGCACGTGCTGAGGTTGAGGCGTTGATGGCACCATTCGGGCATCGGGTGCGATTTCTGGGCCAGCTCGACCGGGAGGCCTTGCAGCGCAGCTATCAACAGTCATCGCTGCTGATGTGGCCCGGGGTGAACGAAGCATATGGGATGATCTATCTGGAAGCACAAGCCGCGGGCCTGCCAGTGATCGCGCAGGATCGGCCCGGAGTGCGGGATGTGCTGGCCCCAGCGACCTACCCTTCGGTTGATGCCGGGGCAAAAGGCTTTGCGGATCACTTGCAGACCCTGCTGACGGATTCATCCTTGCGTCGCACCCTTGGCGCCGCTGCGCGCAGCTATGTGGAGACGCGTCACCTTCTACCGCAGGCGACCGAGCGGTTGTGGACAAGCCTCCGCCCCTTGTTGAAGGAAACGTCATGACCCGACTTGCACTACTTCGCCACGGACACACTCATTGGAACCGTGCGGGACGAATTCAGGGCCGCAGCGACATTCCGCTGGATGATGACGCGCGATCCGAGTTGGCTGGCTATAGCCTGCCGGATGGGTGGGCAGATGCTGATATCTGGTCCAGCCCGTTACAGCGTGCCAGCGAAACGGCGCAGATCGTCTCGGGCCGCTGCCCGCAGACGTCGGCAGCGCTGACCGAAATGAACTGGGGCGATTGGGAGGGTCAGCGTGGCGTCGATCTGATCGCAGACGCAACAAGCGGTTATAAACATATAGAAGATTGGAGTTGGGAGTTTCGTCCGCCAAACGGGGAAAGCCCAGCTGATGTCAGGGACCGGTTGCGCCCGTGGCTGTCAGAGTTGAAGCGCGATACGGTCGCGGTCTGTCATATCGGTATCATGCGCGTCATTCTGGCTCAGGCTTGGGGTTGGAATTTTGATGGCCCCGCCCCTTTCAAGATCAAACGCAATCGACTGTATGTCGTCGATATGAACACCTTGACCCCCGATCCCGACCCCGTTCGCCTGATCAAGCACGAGGCACCCCAATGAAAGTGATGATCATCGTCACGCACCTGCTGGGGACAGGGCATCTCAGCCGGGCTCTGACACTGGGGCGAGCGTTCCGGGATGACGGCCACGACGTGATGGTCGTCACGGGCGGTATGCCCGCGCCTCAACTGGACAGCACTGGCATCACGTTGTTTGGCCTGCCACCCCTACGGTCGGACGGGACCAACTTTACCCGTTTGCTGGCTGAAACCGGCTTGGAAGCGGATGCGGCCGATCACGCTGCGCGTATCTCAGCCTTGGTGCAAGCGGTCGAGAGTTTTCAACCCGAAGTCCTGATCACCGAGCTTTACCCCTTTGGCCGTCGGTCCCTGTCGACCGAGTTTGATGCGGCCTTGGATACAGCAAGGACTCTATCCAAGCGTCCAATCTTTCTCGGATCGATCCGGGACATTCTGGCTCCGCCCTCGAAACCCGCCAAGGCGGAGCGTACCGATGACATCGTGAACCGGTACTACGACGGCATACTGGTTCATTCGACCGAAAGCGTGACACCCTTATCGGTGAGTTGGCCAGTTTCAGACCAACTGGCGGAACGGTTGCACTATACCGGCTTTGTCGCGCCTGCACTGCCGCAACCTCACCCAGATGCGGTGGGTCAAGGCGAAATCCTGGTCAGCGCAGGTGGCGGGTCCGTTGGGCAACCGATCTTTCGCGCGGCCATCGAGGCCGCCCGCCAGATGCCCAACAGGCGCTGGCGCCTGTTGGTTGGCGGGACGGATGCGAAGGCGCGCATCGCTGAGCTGTCCGAGCAAGCACAAGGAACCTCGGTCATTCTGGAACCTGTCCGACCGGATTTTCGCCAGATGCTGCCACACGCGGCGGCCTCGGTCAGCATGTGCGGCTACAACACGGCGATGGATATCCTGCAAAGTGGAACACCTGCCGTGTTTGTCCCCTTCGACGACGGCAAGGAGGTCGAGCAAGGTCTGCGCGGGCAGAGCCTGTCAGACCTGTCCGCAATCGAAGTGCTGGAAAGTCAGGCCCTGAGCGGGGACGCTTTGGCACAAGCGGTCGAGCGCGTCGTTGCCGATGGACCCCGCGCACAACAGGATTTCGGGTTTGACGGGGCCGCCCAAACCGTACGCATCGCCAAGCGACTGTTGGAGCAACGTGCATGACCCCCAACTGGCACTCTTTGGACACCGAGCTGGATCACTGGCGCGCGGCAGGTCTGACCCTGCCTCTGTGGTGGCGCGACGACGACGCCACCGACCCAACGCCGCAGTTGAATCAACTGGCTGATCTGTCTGCGCGATTGGGCCTGCCCGTGCATCTGGCCGTCATTCCCCACGACGCGAGCCAAGCCCTTGCCCAATATGCCGAGACGCAACCATCTCTCATCCCCGTGGTGCATGGATGGGCGCACACGAACCATGCCCCCAACGGCGAGAAAAAAGCCGAGTTTCGCCTAAACCGTCCGTTGGACGAGATGGTCAGGGATGCGCAGGCGGGGAAGAAGCGCCTTGATGCCCTGTTTGGGGACAACGTGCGCCCCATGTTCGTGCCCCCGTGGAACCGCATCGCGCCGGAAATGGTCGAACAATTGCCGACGGTGGGGTATCGTATCCTGTCCACTGCGACCCCGCGCAAAACTCCGCTTGCCGCACCTAGGCTCGAGCAGATCAACACCCATCTCGACCCGATTGACTGGCGCGGCACGCGGGGTCTGATCTCGTCCAACACATTGATCGCACAAACAGTTGATCTGTTGCGGGACCGTCGCGAAGGCCGTTCAGACAATACCGAGCCATTTGGCGTATTGACCCATCATCTGGTCCATGATCAGGAGATCTGGACCTTTACCGAGGCCTTGCTGCGCAAACTGCTGAACGGACCTGCCACAGCCTGGGTCGCACCGAAGAACGAATAAGGACATAACCATGAGCAGACTGGATTCCATGCTGCGCCGACTGACGGCTCAACGCGACGGGCTGAACTGGGCCGCCGAACGGATCATCGGTCAGCCAGGCGACGTGCTAGACATGGGGCTGGGCAATGGCCGCACCTATGATCACCTGCGTGAAATCCTGCCAGAGCGTCGGATCTGGGTGATGGACCGGGTCCTGCAATGCCATCCGGACAGCACCCCTCCGGCCGAGGATTTTTTGCAAGGCGAGGCCGAGCCGATGCTGAAGAAACTGGCGGCTGAAGGACACAGGATCGCACTGGCGCATTACGATTTCGGGCGCGGGATCAAGCATGAAGATGTTGCCGAGGCTGCGCGCCTGAGCCCGCTGATCGCGCAAGTGATGCAACCCGGCGGGCTGCTGATCTCCGGCCAGCCCCTTGTCGGCTTCGAGCAGATCAAAGGTCCCGAGACAATCGCCCCGGACCGCTACCTGTTCTACACCGCCTGATCACGCCACACGCCGACCACGCGCCCAGACCGAGTTCAGGGCCGGAACACCCGCCCGCATCCGAAACCGGATGACATCAGCACGAGCGTCGGCGCGCAACTCGCCCCGATCCTCCAAACCGGCCGCTTGCGCCGGGGCCAGCGTCACCGTCTTCATCCCGCGCGCCATATCGCCCCACATCTCACCCAACTTGGCCGCCGACAACAACAGCGCCGACGGCACATAGTCCGAGGACATGATGTCCAGATGCCCAAGCTCGGCCAGCTCGCGCGCCGCAACATTGCCCGAATGCGAACCCCCGCGAATAATGTTGGGCGCGCCCATCATGACCATGATGTCGTGATCGTGACAGGCTCGCGCAGCCTCGACCGTGGTCGGGAATTCTGCCAATCGAATACCGTGGCCTGCGGACACTTTCACCTGATCCTCGGTCGTGTCGTCATGGCTCGCCAAAACAGCCCCAAATCGGCGAGCGGCTTTCACGGTTTCAACCTCGTGGACATCGCCATTTCGATCCCGAAGCCCCTTTAGCTTGGCCACATGCTGCAGGAATGTATCATCGTCCATCGCATGTTTGCCTTTCATATACGCCTCAAGCTTGGCCAGATCGCGGAACTGCCGTTGGCCAGGGGTGTGATCCATGATGGACACAAGGCCAACCCTGTCCTCGGGCCCGAACTCGTCCAATTCTTCGACCAGGGTCTCGGAACACACCTCGGCCCGCAGATGCAGGAAGTGACTGATCTTGAGTGCATCCTGTTCACGCAGGTCCCACAGTTCCTGCGACAGACCACGGGCATATTTGCCATAGCGCGCCGCGCCTGACGGGATAGACCCCACCCGCATGGCGTCAAACACGGTCGTGATCCCTGTGCTGGCAAGTTCCGCATCATGCGCAAGGATCGCGGCAGCATGGGGCCAGTCCACCTTGGGACGGGGTTGAATGTGACGCTCAAGATTATCCGTGTGCAACTCGACCAGGCCGGGGCTGACATAATCGCCCTCACAATCAATCGCACCAGACGGAACCGTGTTCCCGGTATCGATCTCGGCGATGGTCTCTCCGACAATCCGGACACTGCCGGTTACGGTTTCATTCGGCAACACAAGCGTGGCATTGGCAAGGATCAAGTCTTCTGTCATCTGAACTTCACGCAGTTTGAGGTAGTGGTAGGCCACGCAATAGGAGGCCAAAGTGACATTCACGCGATACGCGATCTATTTTGCGCCACCCACGGGGGCAGAGTGGACGAAATTTGCAACCAGTTGGCTGGGTTGGGACATGGAGACCGGAACGCCGGTGGCGCATCCGCTGATCCGGGACATCGACGTTGCTGCCGTCACGGAGGTGCCGCGCAAATACGGGCTGCACGCGACACTTAAACCGCCCTTCAGACTTAGCGAGGGCCAAACATTCCACGCCTTGCACGCGGCTTGCGGTTCTCTTGCCACCAACCAACCCATTGTCACGCTGGATGGTCTCGAAATTGCCCGGCTCGGCCGCTTTCTGGCCCTGCGGCCACTGGGCGAGACGCAAGCATTGAATGGTCTGGCCACTGCATGCGTTCAGGAATTGGACAGTTTTCGCAGCCCAGCGACCGAAGCTGAACTGACCCGCCGTCGCGCCGCCGGGTTGACCCCGGAACAGGACGCCAATCTGGTCCAATGGGGCTATCCTTATGTGTTGGATGCGTTTCGCTTTCACATCACGCTCAGCGGCAAGCTGGACAAGCCAACGCTCAGGGCGACTCAGAAAGCGCTGCAAACCCATCTGGCCCCGTTGCTGCCGCGACCCTTCCAGATCACCGATCTGGCCCTGATGGGTGAGGCCGAGGATGGACGGTTTCACCTGATCCATCGCTACGCGCTTTCCGGTTGAAGTTGCGACAGAATCTCGGCAACCGTGCCTTCCAGTGCGCCAGAGTTGTCGACTTCGATGACCCGGTTCAAACCGTCAGGTAAAGGCGCTTTGGCACGACCCATCCGCCGTGCTTGTTCCGCTGCGCTTTCCCGCCCCCTTGATGACAGGCGCTGCGCCAGAACCTCGGCCTCCGCAGTCAGGGAAATCACGATCAGGTCGCCAAACACCTCCTGTGCCTGCACCAACATCGCGCGAGAAAGGTTGACCAGAACGGCGTCGGCCTTCTGCCGCTGCTGCGCAATCGTGTTCGGCACACCGTAGAACAGCCCATGCGCAGACCAACTCAGCGCAAAGGCCCCTTCACGTTCCATCTGCTGGAACTGCTCAACCGAGACCCGGTCGAAATCCTCACCCTCTTCGCCTTCGGGGCGGGTGATCACACGCCGCAGGCGCTGGACGCCCGGGGACACGTCAACCAACGCTTGCATAACGCTGTCTTTGCCAACACCCGAGGGGCCGACAACAGCTATGACCGGAGCTAGCGTCATGCAACCAACACCGGTGTGAAGTCCGAGACATTGACCTCGCGGTCACAGATCCGCTCACGTGCGTCGAGATCGTGGAAAATCCCAACAATCGCCGCGCCTCGGTGCTTTGCCTCTTCGATCAGCGATAGAACGGTTTCCCGGTTCTGCGCATCCAGACTTGCCGTCGGCTCATCCAGCAACATCGCCGGATACTCATGCGCAAAGCCGCGCGCAATATTGACCCGTTGCTGTTCACCACCAGAAAAAGTCGTCGGGCTCAAAGTCCACAAACGCTCTGGAATGTTCAACCGTCTCAACAACCCGGCTGCCTTGCCCAGAGCCGCGTCCTTGTCACAACCCACCGCCAGCAGAGGTTCCGCCACAACCTCCAGCGTCGGCACCCGAGGGACAACCCGCAGGAACTGACTGACATAGCCTAACGTGTCGCGACGCAGTGACAGGATTTGACGCGGCTCAGCCTTGGCCACGTCCAACCCCCCGACCAGCACCTGACCAGAGGCCACCAGATAGTTGCCGTAGATCACCCGCATCAGCGTCGACTTGCCTGCACCGGACGCCCCCGTCAAAGCAACACACTCCCCCGGTTCAACCTTCAGCGACGCACCTTCCATTACCGGGATCACGGCGCTGCCCTGATTATGCAGGGTGAAGCATTTGCTTACATCGATCAGTTCAATCATCGCTTCATCTTTTCCCAAATACTCAAACCTGCAGAACGCTGGACACCAGCAACTGCGTATAGGCGTGTTGCGGGTCGTCCAGCACCTGATCGGTCAGCCCGGCCTCGACCACATGGCCGCTCTTCATCACCATCAAGCGGTCCGCCAACAGACGCACCACCGCCAGATCGTGCGTCACGATGATGGCGCTCAGCCCCATCTCGCGCACCAGCCCGCGCAGCAAATCCAGCAGGCGCGCCTGAACAGAAACGTCAAGTCCTCCGGTCGGCTCATCCATGAACACCAGCCGAGGGCCTGTCACCAGATTGCGCGCGATTTGCAGGCGCTGCTGCATCCCACCTGAAAACGCACTGGGGCGATCATCGACACGGGAGGCGTCAATCTCGACCCGGCCCAGCCAGTCGATCGCCTTGTCCCGAATGTCGCCATAGTGCCGGTCGCCCACCGCCATCAGCCGCTCACCGATATTGCCGCCTGCGCTGACTGACATTCGCAGCCCGTCGCGCGCGTGCTGATGCACGAACGCCCAATCAGTGCGGCTCAGCATCCGGCGTTCGGGCTCGGACATGGTGACCGTATCCACCGGCCCGTCGACGCGGGTATCAAAGATCACCTGCCCGGCATCAGGCTCCTGATGTCCTGCCAAACAGTTCAGCAAGGTCGACTTGCCCGAACCACTTTCACCGACGATCCCCATCACTTCTCCGGGGTAGAGATCGAAATTCACATCCGCGCATCCGATCTGCGCACCATAGCGCTTTTCGATGCCTTTGACCTGCAACAGGGGGGTCATGCCGCGTCCTCCTCGGCCAGTCGGCCCACATGGCCCGCCTCGCGGCGTGACCGGCAATAATCGGTGTCAGAGCAGACAAACATCCGGTTGCCTGCGTCATCCATGATCACCTCATCCAGATAGCTGTCCTCGGCCCCGCACAGGTCGCAGGGATGATTGGCCTTGGTGGCCTCAAACGGGTAATCCTCAAAATCGAGGCTCACGACCTTGGTATGCGGGGGCACCGCATAGATACGCTGCTCACGTCCGGCACCGAAAAGCTGAATCGCATCCATCTCAAGCTTTGGATTGTCGAATTTCGGGATCGGAGACGGGTCCATCACATACCGGCCAGACACTTTCACCGGATAGGCATAGGCGGTCGAGATCGCCCCATGCTGGCTGATGTCCTCATACAGTTTCACATGCATCAGACCATATTCCTCGAGGCTGTGCATTTTGCGCGTCTCGGTCTCGCGCGGCTCCAGAAAGCGCAAAGGTTCCGGGATCGGCACCTGATAGACGATGATCTGGTCTTCACGCAGCTTTGCCTCGGGGATGCGATGGCGGGTCTGAATGACCGTAGCCTTTTCCGTCTCTTCCGTGGTCGCGACCCCCGCGGTGTTCTCAAAGAACTTGCGGATCGACACTGCGTTGGTGGTGTCGTCTGCGCCCTGATCGATCACCTTAAACGTATCCTCGGGCGTCAGCGTCGCCGCCGAGACCTGAACGCCGCCCGTACCCCAACCATACGGCATCGGCATCTCGCGGCTGGCAAAGGGCACCTGATACCCCGGCACGGCCAATCCTTTGAGGATCGCCCGACGGATCATCCGCTTGGTTTGCTCGTCCAGATAGGCGAAGTTATACTCGCTCATGACGTGTTTTTCCTCATAGTAACTCAAACGGAGACCTGTTTTATGTCTGATGTTTCCACTGGCGAAATCATTGTCATCCTAGGCGCACTCGCGTTCGTTTTTTACATTTGGCGACTGCCATCGCGAAAACGGCTGAACCGGCCAAGACAGGAATCTCACAACACCTCGACAGGCATTTGGGTCGGAGGTGACAGTGATTCCGGAGGCGGAGATTGTGGAGGTGGTGGCGACTAAGCCGTCGGTCATATTTCTGATTTCAGGCAAATACTTTGCTTCAATCATATACGTTTCAGGACAATTCTTTTCCTGTGACAGAGCTGATTGAGATACGCTGCGCTCAATCATAACACCCCCCGCGCAATCAGCGCGGCCTCAAAGGCTTCCGGATCGGTGAAATGGATGCCATCCATGCCAACGGCGCGCGCGCCTTCGACGTTGTGCAACCCGTCGTCGATGAAAATACAGTTCTCGGGGGGAAGATCGGCCCGTTCACACAAGCGATGGAAAATCTCTGGCTGCGGTTTCAACAACTTTTCCTGCCCGGACACGACCGTCACGCCGAAAACGTCGCCCAATTCCGGATGCGCGCCTACGCCAACAGGCCAAGTTTCGGCAGACCAGTTGGTGATCGCGTGAACCGGATTGCCCTGCTCTTTCAAACGATAGAGCACCTGCCAGGTCCCCTCGATCTTGTGCGGGACGGTCGTGGCATAGCGTTCAACGTAAACATTTAGACGCCGTCGGTCTTCGGCGTCCTCCAGTTCAGCTGCCAGATCAGCGAACATCTCGCCGCCGTCGGCGCGCAGGTTGCGATCCTGGAAATCGATGCGGGTCAGAAACTCGGCCACGGCCTCGCGGCTGCCCATCTCGTCCAACCAGGCCAGATGCGGATCCCACCGGATCAGAACGTTTCCGATATCAAAAACAACGGCCTTCATTCTGCGGCCTCCTTTAGGGTAATGCGCTCTTCGGCCTCGCTACGCAGTTTGCGGACCAGTTCCAGCTCGGATTGGAAATCGACGTAATGGGGCAGTTTGATATGTTCGAGGAAACCTGTGGCCTGAATGTTGTCCGCGTGGCTTAGAACAAATTCTTCATCCTGCGCAGGCGCGCCCAGATTGTCTTCGCCCAGCTCTTCCCACCGCAGCGCCCGATCGACCAGGGCCATCGCGATGGACTTTCGTTCGGATTGACCAAAGACCAGACCATAGCCGCGCGTAAACTGCGGCGGTTCAGTCTTGGAGCCCGTGAACTGGTTCACCGTCTCACACTCGGTCAGTTCAACCTCACCGATATCAATGGCAAAGCCCAGTTCGGGGACGTCCATTTCAACCGCGACCTTGCCGATGCGCAGTTCACCTACAAAGGCGTGGTTACGGGCGTAACCCCGCTGGGTGGAATAGGCCATGCCCAGCACAAAGCCTTCGTCCCCACGGGTCAGCGATTGCAGGCGCAGGGGCCGGTTGGCCGGAAATTCCATCGGTTCACGAGTCAGATCGCCCGGGGTTTCATCGCTGAATGGTTCATCCTGAATGATGTCATCGCCCTTCAGGAATTCGGTAATGTGCGGCGTGGGCTCCTGCCGCGCGGGGCCTTCGGGTGCCTTGGGTGTTTCACCATCTGCAGCCAGTTTGAAGTCCAGCAAACGGTGTGTGTAATCGAAGGTCGGCCCCAGAACCTGCCCCCCGGGCGCATCCTTAAACGTGGCCGAGATCCGGCGGTCGCACGCCATCTCACCGGTTTCAACCGGGTTGGAATAGCCAAAACGCGGCAGTGTCGTGCGATAGGCGCGGATCAGAAAGATCGCTTCGATCAGATCACCACGTGCCTGCTTGATGGCCAGCGCGGCAAGATCGGGGTCGTATAAGGACCCTTCGGCCATGACCCGGTTCACCGCCAGGCTCAGCTGTTCGCGGATCTGTGCAAGACTCAGCTCCGCCACATCTGTCGCGCCCCGGCGTTCTTCGGCCAGCCACGCATGGGCATTCTCGATGGCTTTTTCGCCCCCTTTGACAGCAACATACATCGCTTAGTCCTCTGCCCTGATCTGCGTGCTGCGCGGCAGGGCCGCGACCTTGTCACCGCAGGTAAAGAAGAAATCACACCCCAACGGATAGAGCGTCGCATTGCCCTGAAGCGCCAAGATATCCGGCAGAGACAACCGCGCAGTGCCCTTGATCCCCGGGCCACTCAGAACCGCGCCGCGTTGCTCAAGCTGCTCACACTCGACAATCAGGGTCGCTGAACGATCCGGGTATTCCGGCGTTCCGATACGATAAGCGTTGAGCGGACCCAGCGCGTCCCACGTACCAACCGCGAAATCAGCTTGGTCGGCAGACACAATCGGCGCACCTGTGTGAAAGGTCAGCCATTTACGCACAGCATCGGAGTCGGTGACGCCAGCCAGATGCACCTTTGTTTCGGGATCGCACAGCGTCAGCAGCAGCGTGCCGGCCGACACGGACAGGGGCGCAGGTGGTTCACTGCCCGTTAAGTCGCGGATTTCACCCGGGCGCGCCATGACAGTCATGGCCGCGCGGAAAGCATGGGCGGCATCGATCGGTGCATTGCGGAACCCGCCAGAAAATTGAGTTTGCGCGTTCATCAATCCTCTCCCCGGACCATAGTGAAAAACTCGACCTTGGTGGCTGCCGCTTTGGCTGCGCGGGCGGATTTAACCGCGTGCATCTGCTGTATCAGCGGGTTGATCACCTGCGCCCGGATCACGTCTGCCGCTGGCGTCTGCATCAGCGCGTCGATCAGCGCCGCCGCCTCGGCCTTGGGTTTCGAGCGGCCCTGCACATAGCCATGCCCGACGGTGCCGTCCTCAAGCAGCAGCGAACAGCGGGTGACGGACATTTCGCCCAGATTGAAGGACACGCCGGTGCCGCCAGTGCGCCCCCGCACCATCACACCACCCACCTCGGGGCTACGGAGCCATTCGAATTTCGGGCGGTCTGCAACACCTTCCCAAAGTTTCATCACGGCATCCTCGGGCGCACGGGCCAGCAGGCCCATCCATTCCTTGCGCGCAGCGGTCGCGGTTTCTGTCTGATTTGTCATCAAAGCCTCTTGGCCGGGTTGTCTACATGAACTATACAACTAGACAAATATTAACCTTAAGGCTTCCGAGTCGCAATCTGCAACTTCGTGAAGATTTAATGACATGAGCAAAACGCCGATCTGGAAAAGTATCGCCCTGAGCCTGACCTCGGACATCGCCGAAGGCCGGTATCAGACCGGAGACCGCCTGCCGACCGAGGCCACGTTGGCCGCCGCGCATGGCGTCAATCGCCACACGGTCCGGCGTGCCCTGTCAGAGATGGCCGAACAGGGACTTGTTCACGCCCGGCGCGGGGCAGGCGTATTCGTCGCCGCACGGCCCACCGATTACCCGATTGGCAAGCGGGTGAGGTATCACAAGAACATCTCGGCCAGCGGCAAGATCCCCGGCAAGAAGATCCTGGCCCTGACCACCCGCGCCGCCGATGAGGCCGAGGCCGAGGCATTAGGCCTGGCCTCTGGTGACCCGGTGCATGTCTATGACGGTCTTTCGCTGGCCGACGGGCAGCCCATTGGCCTGTTCCAGAGCGTCTTTCCCGCGGTTCGCTTCCCCGATCTGCTTGAGGTCCTGTCGGACACCCAATCGGTCACCAAGGCGCTGCAAGGCTGCGGTGTTGCGGATTATACCCGTATCTCGACTCGGCTGACCGCCCGCGCAGCGACCGCCGTGCAGGCGCTGCACCTGCAACTGACCGAAGGCGCGCCTGTTCTGTGCTCGGTCGGCATCAACGCCGACCCCGAGGGGCAGCCGGTGGAATATGGCAGAACCGTTTTTGCCGGGGAACGCGTCACCCTGACCCTGAACGAGGACTGAAACCGCAGGCTCTCCCGCCCATCTTCAACCTCCTTGCGGAGGTCTCATCCCGTTGGGCGTAGCGCCGCGCCTTGCGCGGCGCCGGGCCCAAAGCCGCCAGAGGGGGTCGGCGCAGCCGATGCACTTGCGGGTGCGGGAGGCCGCCCTGCCGACAAAAGCGACGGGTTTATTCGTATTTCTCCAGAAAGGTCTCGGCGCTCAGCGCGCGAAAATCCGGCAGGGCTTTGCGCAGGCGGGCGTTATCCCAATCCCACCAAGCCAGCGCCATCATCCGGTCTGCAACACCTTGGGGAAAGCGGCGACGGATCGGTTGGGCCGTGACCCCTCCAACAATTGTATAGGGCGGCACGTCCTTGGTCACCACCGCGCCTGAGGCCACGATCGCGCCATGGCCAATCGTCACTTCGGGTTTGATCAGCGCGGCGTGGCCGATCCAGGTATCGTGGCCGATACAAGCCATCCGGCTGGCGCGATGCGCGAACCAGTCGGCGTCGTCCGGCTCACCCTCCCAATAGCTAGCAGACCGATACAGGAAATGATGCAGCGAGGCTTTCTCCATCGGGTGATCCGTGGCCCCGATCCGGGTAAAGCTGGCGATATTGGCGAATTTGCCGATCTGCGCGTTGGCGATGTCGCAGGTCCGGTCGCAATAGGAATAGTCTCCCCAAGCGGTATTGGCGAGGCGGCTGCCCGCGCCGATCTCAACATATTCTCCGAACGTGCTGTCGGTGATCTGGCAATCGGGATGGATGAACGGCTGATCGGAACGGAGGCGCGCCATGGTCTTGATCGTCCTTGTTTTTAAATCACGGCAGCAGCAACGGCTTGGCCTGCAGATCGCGCGGTTTGCGCTTTTTGCCGGTCTCGCCCTGAATCAGGCGCTTGCGCAACCAGCCCGAGAGCCAGTCCATCAGCATCACCATCAGGATGATCAGGACAATGTAATAGGCGACCTCTTCCCAGTCCTTCTGCGTAATGATCGCCTGCGTCAGCAGCAGACCTATACCGCCGCCAGTGATCGCGCCGATCACAGTGGCGCTGCGCGTGTTGGATTCGAGGAAATAGAGAAGCTGGCTGAGCAGAACCGGCGTGATCTGCGGGATCACGCCAAAGCGATAGCGCTGCGGCGCGTTGGCCCCGGTCGATTGCACACCTTCGATCTGCTTCTGATCCACATTTTCCAGCGCCTCCGAAAAGATCTTGCCGAACGTACCCGTATCCGTCACGAGGATAGCCAATGCGCCGGTCAGCGGTCCGGGACCAAAGGCACGGGCCAGTACGACAGTCCAGATCAACGCATCCACGCCGCGCACGAAATCGAATACACGACGCGTCGCAAAGCGGACGGATTTCATCGGGTTGAAATTGCGTGTTGCAAGGAAGGCCAGTGGCAGGGCGACCATGGCCGCGCCCAGCGTGCCCAGAAACGCCATCAGGATCGTTTCAAAGATTGCCCATGCCACGTCTTGATGCCGCCACATCTTGTTGGTCCAGAAATCATTGAAGATTTCGCCCGCTTCACCCGACGCGGCGCGCCCGACAAGATCCGGGAATGACTGTCCGTAATAAGGACTGTCGAGCGTGAACCAGAACAGCTCCCACCCTGTGAAATAGCGGAACACTTCCGACCGGTTCCGGGTGACAGTCAAACGCCCTGCGTCAGTGGTCACAGCCAGCCGGTTCTTGGACACATTGATCCAGTCCGGCACCTCTCCGTCGGGTAATTCCGCCTGCACGCCTGCGGTGCGCGTGGGCGTCGCACGGATAGTGCCGTAGCCGGGAATGTCATATTCCACCTCCTCAGGACCAAAGCGCACAACATGACCATTTTCGAGGTCAATCACCGTTGTCTCGCTCAGCGTTACCCAATCCGGGGCCTGACCTTCGGGATATGTGCCTTTGCGCTCGCCCTCAATCGCGGCTGAGACTTCGCCGGAGCGGTTGTCCCGCTCGATATGGGTTTTGTAGCTGTAGCTGTCGGAAACCAGCGTCTTGCCATTTTCCCAATTGGCCCGCGCAGCGAGCCCTGGCACGTCGAAGGCAAAGAAAACGTAGACCAGATAGGCAAGCACCAAAACGGGCAGGCCGAAATTCGTAATACGTTTGCGGCTGAACAGACGGTCTGCTTCGGCCTTGAGCTGATCGACAGTCAGATTGGTAGCGAAAGTGCTCATGCCGAGGCTCCTTTTTCCGACCCGTGGGTCAGACGGTCGCGCAGATAGCCAGACAGCTGGTCGACGACCACGATCGTAACGAAGAGAAGGATGAAGATGGCAGCAGCCTCATCATAACGCCCCTGCCCCCAGGACATGGCGTTGCGCAACTCATAGCCCAGACCGCCGGCGCCCACGAACCCAAGGATGGCCGAAGCGCGGATATTGATCTCGAACCGCAGCAGCGCATAGCTGACGTAGTTCGGTCCGACCTGCGGGATCACGCCCAGATACATGCGCTGAGACCAGTTGGCACCGACGGATTGCAACCCTTCGACCGGCTTGAGCGAGACGTTTTCGTTGACCTCGGAAAACAGCTTGCCCAACGCGCCCGCTGTGTGGATCGCAATTGCGATCATTGCAGGCACCGGGCCACCGCCCAGAATGAAAATCAGAACCAGCGCGATAACGATCTCGGGGATCGCCCGGAAGACATCCGAGATACGGCGGAACAGAGGGATCAGCGACGGCCAATAGGCCATGCCCCGCGTGGACATCAGTGACAGAAACGTGCCCAGAATCGTCCCGACCAGTGTTGCCGCAGCCGCAATGTTCAGAGTCTCAACAAGAGCCGGGAAGAACTCGACAAGATTCGCCGGCATCTCGGCGATCTTTTCCCACGCCTCTGACAAAACCTCGGCCGGATAATCAAAAATCCGGTGCCAGCCGTCGATGAAACTGCCCGCATTGCGGCTGTCGGCTGTGCGGAACCCTGCGGCCATCATGGCCACGAACAGGATCAGAAGGATACCACCATAGACCCTCTTGCGTCGCGCCATCGCGGTATAGTCGTCGCGGATCTGATCGACGGTCGAGGACCCTGCAGTCAGGTCTGTCATGGAATGCTCCTGAGTGGTAAAACGGGGTCCGGCTTTGTCCCGGACCCCGCGTATCGTCCTGATTTAGTTGGACTTCAGCTTGCGTGCTTCGATGATGACTTCGTAGGCGTCATGTGTGATCGGGTCGAAGCTTTTGGCTTCGCCCGCGGCCACACCGTAGAAGCACTCCTGATCTTTCTCGCTCAGAGTGTCCCACAGCTCGGTCACTTTGGCTTTGACGTCTTCAGGCAGGGCTTTGCGAACCACGACCGGACCTTCCGGGATCGGCTTGGATTTCCAGATCTCGACCATGTCGTTCATATCGACCAGACCGGCATCCACGGCACGGCGCAGAGCGCCCGACTGGTAACCGTCTTCCCATTCGCCCAGACCGTCGGCCCATGTCACACCGCCATCGACGTCGCCGTTGTTGACTGCGACGATGGTCTGCTCGTGACCGCCGGTGAACTTAACTTCACCAAAGTAGTCGCCCGAATCCATGGTGGCACCGGTGGCCGCAGGGATTTCAATCGACGGGATCAGGTAGCCCGAGGTCGAGTTCGGGTCGCCAAAACCAAAGGTCTTGCCCTTCATGTCTTCCAGCGAGCTGATGCCGCTGTCCTTGCGGGCAAATCCAACCGAATAGTAGCCATAGCCACCATCGGTATTGACCTTGACCAGAACCGGCTCGACCGCTTCGGGATCGCTCAGGTAAGTTTTCGCGTAACCCGAGGCACCCAGCCATGCCACGTCGATGGTGCCGCCCAGCAGGCCTTGGATCACACCGTTATAGTCGGCAGGCGCAAACAGTTTGGCCGGAACGCCCAGAGCCTCTTCGGTGTAGACGCGCAGGCACTCGTTGTTGTTCAAACGGTCCTGAGCGTTCTCGCCGCCCAGAATGCCGATACGGAATTCGCTGATGTCCTGAGCCATGACCGGGGCCGCAAGCGTAGTGGTGGCTGCCAAAACAGCAATCAGTTTTTTCATCTGTCTCTCTCCAGTTTGATTACCCCGGTCTTTCATCGGACCGGGCGATGAAAGGGGGTTGGTGGCTCAGACGGTCGCTTCCGCTTCCATCAGGGCCTTCTGGGTGGCGTCCAGAGTTTCGATCTCGGTCGATGTCGCCTCTTCCGAGAAGCTGGCATCGGCACCATAGATTTCGCGGGCCACGCCGGTCGTCAGTTGCTCGGGCAGGCCGTCGAACACGATGCGCCCGTCACGCATCCCGACCACGCGGTCGCAGTAGCGGCGCGCGGTATCCAGCGTGTGCAAGTTGGCGATGACGGTGCGGCCATCCTCTTCGTGGATACGACGCAGCGCCTGCATCACCACCTGAGCGTTCATCGGGTCCAGCGAGGCGATGGGTTCGTCCGCCAGAATGATCTTGGGGTCCTGCATCAGGGCCCGCGCGATGGCGACGCGCTGTTGCTGACCGCCCGATAGGGCCTCGGCCCGTTTCGGCGCGTGCTCGGCGATGCCCAGACGGTCCAGAATGTCGATGGCGCGATGGATTTCATCCATCGGGAACAGGTTGAACATGGTCGCCAGTGT
Organism: Ruegeria sp. E8; assembly: GCF_056533985.1. Lineage (NCBI taxonomy): Bacteria > Pseudomonadati > Pseudomonadota > Alphaproteobacteria > Rhodobacterales > Roseobacteraceae > Ruegeria > Ruegeria sp. E8. Next base: position 2,467 of record NZ_JBQFOY010000010.1, on the reverse strand, counting down.
CGAATGACGGTTCAGCGTCCCGTGCAGCACGTTCGACACCACATCCAAGCGCGGCACCAGATTGAACTGTTGGAAGATCATCGCGCAGTCGGCCTGCCACGCGCGTTTGTCACGACCCTTCAATTGGGTCACATCGCGGCCTTCGAACAGGATTTCACCGTCGCTGGCATCCGTCAGACGGTTGATCATCCGCAGCAAGGTTGATTTGCCTGCACCAGACCGCCCGATAATCCCGATCATGCAGGGCTTGTCCACGTCCAACGTCGCGGAGTCCACAGCAGTATTGTCGCCAAAACGTTTGGTTAGTTTCTTGATCCGAAGCACAGGCTACCCCCAATTCGTGTTGGCGGTCAGCTACAGATGCCATTCAACGGATATGTGTCAGCGCAGTGAAAGTTTTGTAACGACCCTGCGGTTGCAGGGGCTATCCATCCCTCTGCCCCACAGGTATACGCATCCGCGACTCTTCAGCTGATACGAGGCCAACATGAGCTTTGACCGCACCATCAAGATCGCTCCGTCGATCCTGTCCGCCGATTTCGCCAATTTCGGGCAAGAGATTCAGGCCATCGAAGCGCAGGGCGCCGACTGGGTTCATGTGGACGTGATGGATGGCCATTTCGTCCCGAACCTGACCTTCGGCCCACCGGCCGTCAAAGCCTTTCGTCCGCATGTAAAGACGGTGATGGATGTGCATCTGATGATCACGCCGGTCGACCCCTATATCCAGGCTTACGCCGACGCAGGTGCCGATATTCTGACTGCGCATGTCGAGGCAGGGCCGCACACGCACCGCACGTTGCAGGCCATCCGGGCAGCAGGTATGAAGGCGGGTGTAGCGCTGAACCCCGGCACACCAGCAGAGTCGGTCGAACATCTTCTGGACCTGACCGATCTGGTCTGTGTGATGACCGTGAACCCCGGTTTTGGCGGCCAGAAGTTCATCGACATGACCAGCAAGGTCCGCAAGCTGCGCCAGATGATCGGCGACCGCCTGGTGCATATCGAAATCGACGGTGGCGTTGATCCGCAGACCGCGCCACTGGTGGCAGCCGCAGGCGCCGATGTTCTGGTCGCAGGGTCTGCGGTTTTCAAAGGCGGATCGGTTTCCGATCCCAAAGTCTACGGCGAAAACATCCGCGCAGTTCGGGCTGCGGCAGAAAGCGCGCTCTAGGCCATCTGCACACGCGCCGTTTGCAGAAAGCGCGAAATCTCAAGCCCGAGGCTGGCTTCTATCGAAATCGCCAGATCCGGTTGTTTCCGGAGTTCTGCATTCAGCTCGGGCATGTCCCAGCTTATGACACGTGACGGCCCAAGCGCCGTCACGGTCACCGGTGCCGAAAAATCCTGATCCCTGCTCAGAAATGCCGTGCCGCCGAGGAAACGCCCCTCGCCCAGCGTGTCGACAGGATTGCCGTTCATTTCAACGCTGACTTCACCCTCCACGATCAGCGACAGGCGTGGAACGGGGTCGCCCTGCGTCAACAGCCTTGTTCCGGCGGGAACGGTTTTCCAGACGCCCGACTTAAGAAGGTTATACGCGTCACGTTCGCTGAAAGTGCGCAACGCAGTTTCGTACAGATGACGTTCTGTATCGGTAAATGGCACCGGGCGGCGTTCAAGCAACAGCCGAATAATCCAAAAGAAGTTGATACCTGTGAAAAACAGGTTCCAACCGATTGGAGCCCAAAGTGGAGCGGGCTGCAGATAGTAATAGGGCAACAGGATCATCGCCCCGATCACCGATAGAACACGCAGCCAGAAGATATCTCTGACCGAATAGGAAATCAGGTAAAAGACATTCGCCGCGTTCACCAACAAGTCCAAACCCACCATACCATGCCTCGTTTGTTATGCGCGCTACAAATTGCAGCGCGCCTTTAAAGGAGTATGATGAGTTTAGCCGTGCCGTCACCCGGCATGAAAGATTTCTGTGCTTCTCCCAACCGGGAGACAAATATCGAAAAAGGCGAAGGTCTACTTGGAAGACAAACGCTGCTGGAGGGCGGGCTTTTTCGGGTGGCCCGAGTAGCAGGCTGTCAACTTGACCATTTTCTGGGGTTTCGATCCGCCCGTGCGGCTTTCGAATTCCTCATCACCAAGGATCGCCGTCTGCATGTCATCCAGGTCTCTGCTGTGCAGGATGCGTGTGCCGTATTGTACGAATCGAAGTCCAAACATGGTGTTCCCCATCTTTTGACCCGTTGGCGTATCGACCCGCGCGGGGCGGGCATTTGATGCGTTCAAGCGGATATGATTGCAACATGAGAACAAATGGTGTGGTTCGGGACCGACGCTCTTTGTCTCAAGGCTTACATGGGGTCGCTTCTTTATCGATTGATGAAGTCCGGATTAATCCGATGGAGGGCACGCATAGAAAAAGGGCGTCCCGAAGGACGCCCTTTCTTTGGCTATTCGCTTGCGCGAATTACTCGATGATTTTCGAGACGACGCCGGCGCCGACGGT
>NZ_JBQFOY010000009.1:0-154695 GCF_056533985.1 Ruegeria sp. E8 | reverse complement strand
AATTCTGACCTCCAGACCTGCTTCTGTTCAGAACTACCTCGGAGGTCCGGGGGCAGCGCCCCCGGCCTCTTCACCAATCGGAGACGCCGGACATGTCCGACATGATGACAACCCAAGCCGGCGACGCCGGAGCCTTCCGCAGCTTCGACCTGAGCCGTGTCCCCTCCCCCTGCTTCGTCGTCGATGAAAAGGCCGTCGAGCGCAACCTGCGCGTACTCGCCGATGTCGGAACCCGGTCCGGTGCGCATGTGCTCAGCGCGCTCAAAGCGTTTTCGATGTTCTCGCTGGCCCCGCTGGTCCGCCAGCACCTCGGCGGCACCTGCGCCAGCGGCATCTATGAGGCGCGTCTGGGCCGCGAGGAATATGGCGGCGAGGTCGCCACCTTCTGCGCCGGGTACAAGGACGCCGATATCGATGAAATCCTGTCTCTGTCCGACCACATCATTTTCAACTCGCCAGCGCAAAAGGACCGGTTTCTGACCAAGGCACAGGCTGCGGGCGTTCAGGTCGGTCTGCGCATCAACCCGGAACATTCCGAGGGCGAGGTTGCCAAATACGACCCCTGCGCGCCGTGTTCGCGGCTGGGAACTCCGGTCAGTCAGTTGACCGCAGACGCACTGAACGGTGTCGATGGCCTGCATATGCATACGCTTTGCGAACAGGGTTTCGAACCTTTGCAACGCACATGGCAAGCCGTGGAGCCCAAGCTCGCCCCGTTCACGGGTCAGCTCAAATGGCTGAATTTCGGCGGTGGCCACCACATCACTCGCGACGACTATGACCGCGACGGGCTGGTCCAGTTCATCCAGTCCATCCGAGAAACATACGGCATCGACGTCTATCTCGAACCCGGTGAAGCGGTGGCACTGGACGCTGGTATTCTGGTCGGGGAAATCCTCGACCTGCCGGTCAACGGCATGAACCTTGCGATCACCGATATCTCGGCCACCTGCCACATGCCCGACGTGATCGAGGCCCCCTACCGCCCCGCCCTGATGGATGAGGCCGAGGCGGGCCACACCTACCGACTGGGCGGGCCGTCCTGTCTGGCCGGCGATGTGATCGGCGATTACACATGGGAGCAACCGCTGGAGATCGGTCAGCGCTTTGCCTTCCTCGATCAGGCGCATTATTCGATGGTCAAGACCAACACGTTCAACGGCGTGCCCCTGCCGACCATCGCGCTGTGGAACAGCGAAACGGACGAGCTGAAGATCATCAGACAGTTCGGCTATGACGACTTCAAAGAGAGACTCTCATGAGCATTTTCCTCGACAGTGAACTGACGGCAGCCGAGCGCAGCGAGGACGCCCGTTTTCGCGTGATCCCCGTGCCGCTGGAACGCACCGTGTCCTATGGGTCAGGTACAGCGAAAGGCCCCGAGGCAATCATCGAGGCCAGCAATGAGTTGGAACGCATCACCGGTCACGCCGAGCCTTGTGTCGAGGGCATCTTCACCGAGGACCCTATCGATTGCGACGCCGCCCTGCCTGACATCATGGAACGCCTCGCCCAGCGCACCGAAGCCGCCGTGCGCGCGGGCAAGTTGCCCGTGACATTGGGGGGCGAACACTCGCTCAGCTACGGCGCTGTGATGGGTGTTGCTCGCGCCTTGAACCAACCCATTGGTATCGTCCAGATCGACGCGCATGCCGACCTGCGCAATGCCTATCAAGGCGAGAAACACTCGCACGCGTCGGTCATGCACCTGCTGGCCGAGGAAGGCATCCGGCTGGCCCAGTTCGGCGTTCGGGCCTTTTCCACCGAAGAAGCCAAGAGTCGTCTGAAAAACCACGTCTTCCACGTCGACGCCGAAGACCTTGTCACCGGCAATATCCACGCCGTCGACCTGCCCGAGGATTTCCCCGAGCTGGTCTATGTCAGTTTTGACGTCGACGGCCTGGACCCGTCGCAGATGCCTGCCACCGGAACACCTGTGCCCGGTGGCCTGGGTTATTATCAGGCACTGCGGCTGGTCGAGCACGCCTTGAAAGGCCGCAAATGCGTGGGCTTCGACGTGGTTGAACTTGCGCCGGACGGCAATGCCGCCTGGGACTTCACTGCCGCGCAGATTGTCTACCGCCTGATGGCGGCCTGTTAACCCTCGGACGTCTCATTGAGTTCCATGTGGCCTTCGCCCTTGTTCAAGACTCGGCGCAGCATCGGCTCGAAGAACTCCAGCGGTTTGGTCGGGTAGTCCGGGTCGAACGCTTTCTGATCGTATTCATGGCAGAAATAGCGGCAGTCCTCCCAATAGGGGCTGTCGCGATACTTGTCGCGGGCGTTGCGATCACCGCCGAGGTGATGGTTGTAGTAATACCCTTGGAACACACAGTGGTGTTTCAGAATCCAATAGGTTTTCTCGCTGACATAGGGCTTCATCATCGCCGCTGAAAGCTCACCATGGTTATAGGGCGACAGGATATCGCCGGTGTCATGGATCAGGGCTGCGACCACCAGTTCTTCATCCGCGCCGTCTTCATAGGCGCGCGTGGCGGCTTGCAGGCTGTGCTGATAGCGGTTCACCGGATAAGGCGTCCATTCTTCATCGAGCGACCGGATCGCATCCAGAATACGATCCGGCAGGGCGGCATTGTAAGCCTCTTCATACTCCATGACGGCATCCCAGTCGGCCTTGGTGGCCTGTTCAAAACTGGTCCAGGTGGGTTTGTGGCTTTTGTCCAGCATTGCGTGGTCCTTTGGCGGGTTTCCTTGAGTTCAGGATACTCTGAATCTACCCTGCAAAAAAAATGAATTGATTTTATCGGATCGATCAAAAAATACTTTCGATATGCAAACCAAGGCACTTGAAACTTTTCTCTGCGTGGCCGAAACGGGCGGCTTTCATGCCGCTGCCCGCAAACTGAACGTCACCCAAACGGCCGTCAGCGCGCGCATTCGTCTGATCGAAGAGGAAACCGGCAGGGCGCTGTTCACGCGCGGCGCAGGGGGGACGACGCTGACCGAGTTTGGCAGGCAGTTCAGACCCTATGCGGAACAAATGTTGTCCCTTTGGTCCTTTGCCTCGCGCGACTTGCCGTTGCAGGCCCAGAACCGCCCGGCGCTGCGTCTGGGCGGTCAGCTGAGCATTTGGGACCCGTTGCTGGTGGATCTGGCCGTTCGGTTTGAGCAGCGCTTTGGCAAGCTTCTGCTGACACTGAATTACGATCACGATCTGAACATGGTCGAAGCTGTGGCAACCCACGTGCTGGACGCGGCGATCACGCATGAAAGACCATCAGACCGGCGCGTTATCTGGCACGAGCTGGAACCAGAGCTGTTGTCTTTCGTCCGGACGCCGCAGGCGGCATTGGCAGAAGATGATCTGGTCTTCGTCAATCTTGAACTGGGCGAGATCTATCAGGATCACGTCAGATCGGCTGCGCGTCGGGCATCAGGTCAGACCTTGTTTCTGGGCAATTGCATGATGGCGCTGCGCTATGTCCTGCAACGGGGCGGATGTGGCTATTTCCCCGATTACGTCATCTCTGAACAGCTGGCTTCGGGCGCGCTGGTGCGGGTCGAGGACAGTGTCAGCCTGCCGCTGCCAATGTATCTGGTCGCGCGCGGGGATCACGAGGAGTTCGACGACATTCGCAGCTGTCTGGCGGAACTTCGCGCCTGAGATCAGACCGGTGTCGGCATGGTCTGCGGTTCCCGCGGACGTTTGCGCAGCAGCGGACGACCGGCGATAAGCAGAAAGACGCCCGAGATCAGCACGCCCATGATTGCGGGCAGGTACAGCAGGAACCAAAGCTTCGGGTCATCAATCACCACGGGGGACACAAACCCCCGCACACCTTCGAGCAGCACGAGGATGGTGAATGCGCCCAGTATCTGCGGCCACAGCCCAAAGCGCGAAAAACTGCCCAGCATCAGGGTCGAATACCCGGCCAGCGCCACGGCAATGCAGATGGCGATCCACGAAAACCGCTGGTGCAGTTCTTCAATCAGCTGCCCCTGGCTATACCCTTCCGCTGCGGAAATCGTTTCGCGGTTGCGGATCAGCTCTGCGGTTGGAATAGCTTCAAGGCTGCGGCGGGCGATCGGGCTTGTGTTGGTCAACTCCGAGATGTCGTAGGAGGCATCCTGGAACAAAGTCGACGACAACACCTTGCCGTCCTGGTTCAGACGCAGGGCGACCCCGTCCACCATCACAAGGTGGATACCCAACTCGTTATTGACCAGATAAGCCGTGACGCTGGAATAGCTGACCGCGTTTTCGGAATCGCGCCGGTCCGAGACAAACACTTCGTGGAGGGTGCCGTCCAGATCGATACCACCGATGTAGACCGTGACACCTTCGGCGGGGTGAAGGAACTCGCCTTCGTTCAGCAGTTGCGCGGTGACATCCCCCGCGACCTCTGCCTGCCGGAACTCGAGCTGTTCCACCGATGCCGGGCGCAGAAACACGCTGATAACCGCCATCATCAGCCCGGTGATGATACCGAACAGGGCAACGGCCCGGGACAGCCGCCGGGGGCTGGAGCCGGTCGCCAACATCACCGTCAGCTCACTTTCGCGGCTCAGGCGGTTGGTGGCGTAAACGGCGGCGGCGAACACAGCCATGGGCATGACCGTTCGGATCAGGGTCGGCAGGGTCAGCGCCGTGAATTCCAGAAACACAATCGCCGACTGACCGCCGCTGATGACCCTGTCAAACAGGCTGACGGATCGGGTGATCCAGAACACGCCGACCAGCACCAGGGTGAAAAAGCCAAACAGTATCAGCAATTGCCGCAGGAAATATCCATCGAAACGCGACATGGGCCCTCGTGCGTGTGTTCGTTTGCAACGGACACTAGGGCATTCGGTCGGCAGAGGAAACAGGCATTGGCCGTCTGCACGCCCCTCTGTGCAACTGTCGCGCAAACCCGCTGTCTTCGAAGGGTGCCGGAGACGTCGGGAGATAGCGCTTTGTGAAAACGCCGGTTCATGGCACATTTTACGGATTGATAAGAATGGAGTTTGTGAAATGGCCCTGTTTTTTTCCCGCCGCACCTATAACGCGAAGAAGAAGAAATTCACTCTGAAGCCAGCCGCAAAGACCAGATATGTGCACATCACCCACCAAAGCCCGGGTGGTAAAATTCGCAAAGGCAGCATCGTCAAGCAGGCGAAATGGCTGGATCTGGTGCGTCAGGAGGGCGGAGACACGGCCGTTTTAATCTACGTTCACGGGTTCAACACCAGCCAGAAGGGCATGCTGGACCGGCTGGGGAAAATCGAAAGCAATCTCAGGGCCAACGGGTATCAGGGGGCCGTCGTTGCGTTTGACTGGCCCAGCGACGGATCGGTTCACACCTATGACTCGGACCGGTCCGATGCCAAGGCGGTGGCCCCGCATCTGGTTGGGGATGGGATTTTACCGCTGTTGGGGATGTCTCCGAAACCCAAGGTTCACCTTATCGCGCATTCGATGGGGTCGTTGCTGGTGCTGCGCGCGTTCTCGGATTTCGGAGATTCGGCGGGACCGGGCAACAAGATCTGGTCGGCGGATCAGGTCATGTTCGCGTCGGGTGATATCGATGCAGAGTGGCTGGAGAAAGGCGCCTGGGGCGATCTTGTCCTGAAAAAGCGCAGCAAGCGGTTTACCAATTACTACAGCCGCAAGGACAAGGTTCTGGCCCTGGCCGGAGGGGTCGTGCATGGCGGACGGCAGCGCGCAGGCCGCGTCGGGATGCCCAAGCTGACCTCGAAAGGGCACTGGGACATTTTTTGTGACCATCAATACAACAAGGACGTACCGAAGGGGCAGCGCACCTTGATGAGATCGCATCGCTGGTGGTTCGACAGCGCCGGATTTTACCAGGACCTTGCCCTGACGATCGACGGCCATCCGGCCAAAACAATGCCGACCCGGCACAAGACAAACATCGGTGATCTGGCGCTGTTGACCTAATCGAACACTCGCCCAACGCTTGCGGGCGGTGACCTGTTGCAGGGGCAGACCTGATCAATCAAAAGCGTCGGGGCGTTGACCAGTGCTTTAGGCGCTCAGCCCTCATCTGCGCATTCGAAAAGCTTGACGAAGGTACTTCCATGGATAGCGCCTGGCGTGTTGCAGATCGGATGTGGCTTTGGCCAGTTTGGCCTGTAGCTGAAGCACTTCTCTTTCCGCCTCAGCCACATTGTTGAACTGCGACGGTTGCGCCAGTGACAACGAGGCCGCGGTATCTGCCTGTGTTTCTTTCACTCCCTTGCGAGACGCCACGCAAACATCGCCACCATCTATCCCGACACCCGGTATCATGGTTGGTTCAAAGCCAGCCTGGCGAATACACTCGCAAATGAAATCTGCTGACCAGCCACTTTCGAACCAGCCGAATTTGCGCATGGCATAAACGGATTCAGCGTCCAGCCGCATACCCCAATTGGGCCACCAGAGGGTATTGATTGGCTCACCGGCAAATACGATGCGGCCCTTTGGACCCAAAAACCCCGCCACCCGCTTGAGGGTGTCAACCGGGCGAACCGCGTGATGGAGACATTCGTAGAAAATCGCGATGTCAAAATCGCTTCCCGGTTCGACGGTATCGAAGTTTCCCTGAATGGCAGTAATTGGCAATCCGGAACGGGCGCTCCGGCGATTGATCAGTTCCACCGAATCCGGATTGATATCGACAGCGGTCACTTCTGCACCGGCAAAGGCCATTACTTCCGAACTCAGCCCCCAGCCCGCCCCCATATCCAGCACCCGCGCACCAGGTGCCGGATTTGCAAGCATCAGCGCGGTCAGAACCGTGCGGCTGTGTTTTGAAATAAAGGCAATATCGTTCACGCCATAGGGGTTGGCCGTGTTCAATCGTGCGTCGACATCGAAAGGGTACACCTCACCGGAAGCCTGGTCCAAAGCGCGGCCGGAAATCTCGGCATAGACCTCAAGCTGTTGCTGGAAATAGGCTTCGCTAAATGGATCGAGCGTTACATCAACTTTTGCTTGAGGCTTGAACTGAAAATTGCGCACAGCTTCCCGTGCTTGAGGCGTGGAAATCCCTCCCAACGCGTCGCATTCAGCTACAAATTCATCAAGATTGATTGCATCCCAAGTATCGCGCAAAATGCCCTCCCCTTTTTTGCTCCCAATAGCTTTTGACTTAAACATAATCTCAGAGCTTTTGAGCATACGCGTTGCTGAGCCTCAAGCTCAACTTTGCCAACACCTCGAAGAAACGTCTTTGTCGACCATAAAAACTTGGACTGTCAGAAATCATCGATACCGCGCCCAAGGTCAGGAACATAGCCTGCTTTTTGTCCGCCTCAGCGGATTGCCGTGTGACGGAGATCAGAGCTAACCCACCGTGCCACGACTAAGTTATTGAATTATACGAGCACCCGTCATCTGTGATAGTCTGGGACCAGAATTTCCAATAACTGGTGAGGTCCACCCTGCACAAACGTCAATTAGAATTACGCTACTTCTTCATCGTGCTGTCACCGGTTTGCGTTTTCGTGATCCATGAAGTTGTTCAAAAGCACATGATTGGAATGGGTGCCGACGTTCCAGTGACCATTCTCGGCGACGGATCAGAATGGATGGAGGCGGTGGGCAGATACAGGTTTCTTTCCGCGGCTTGGTTCTTTGCAGCGCTCGCCCTGTTGCCCGTTGCAGCTTTAATCCGGAACTTAGCGAACCCATTGGAAAGAAATACGAAAATAATATCGGTCCTGATTGTTCTCGCGATCACAATGCTGGCGGTCATACCGACAATTCAGCAGTACGCAACCGGCAGCACGCCGCAAATCTATCATCAAGTCGGTAAGAACGTTTTTGAAACCGCTCTTTCCCGAGGCTCGCTTCCCTACTGCCAGTCTTCTGACGACTATTGGCTGTTGGGCAGATGCGGTGAGATTCCGGTCTTTTCACTGTTCCGGCGCATTCTGGACATTGTAAACGCCCTGGCAGGTCTCGCTGTCGGGTCTCTGATTGTGGGAATGGTTCTGTGTTTGGCATCGCGTGACACCGACGACATTGAAGAGGCGTCCGAAGAGTTGGCCCGCAACTTGCGCCGCACGCGGCATCAGTTGTATCTGTCCAGTCTTATCCTGACTTCTGGTATGTTTTTCGCAGCCAGTTGGATGTATTGGCCGATGCCTTTGGTGTCAGAAGCAGGTAAGTCTTCGTACAATTCGCTCGTCTCGGCATCTGCACTTTTTACCGGGACATATTTTTGCCTGTTGATGCTGAGCTACTTTCTGCCGGTTGCCTTTATTCTGGAAAGCAGGGTCAAAAACCTTGCCGAAAGGGCAAACCGCAACAAAACCAGCGAAACCTTTGACGTGAGTGAGTGGAGATCATCGCACGGTCTTTCTGAAGGTACAGGAGACATCCTGCGAGCAGGTTTTGCGTTGTCTGCACCGCTTCTGGCTGCATTTTCCGGCGGAATTGCACCAATTGCCGGATAGTATTGGATTTCAACTACTGCGCTGGATGAAGATTGAGGCCAGATTCACAGGCTTTTCCTGCGCGACCGCGAATCTTCGAACCATTAACGGCTGATGATGCGTAAAATTGTCGGATGTTTTGGCAGGGGCAGCAGGGTTCGAACCCGCGACCTACGGTTTTGGAGACCGTCGCTCTACCAACTGAGCTATACCCCTTTAGTGAGCCCCCAGATATGCCAGCCGCGCGGCGGACTCAAGAGGCTTTTTCAGAATCTACTCCACTATCTGATCCGACAAACAAGTTGCGCAAAATGTGCAGTGCGCTAAGACAAGGTCCGGGCAGAAAAAGGAACCCCGTGTGAACCTCCGAAAGAAGATCGCAGACAGCGAAGCCGTGCTGAACTGGGTGGCACGTCGGATCGCCAGTTATATTCGATTGGTCAACCGCAACACGCGCTGGCAACGTATCGGGTATGAAGAGCTGGATCAGCTGGCCGAACAGGGTGAACCGGTGATCGTGGTGCTGTGGCACCAGCGGCTGGCGCAGTCACCCTATTTCTTTCCGCTGGACAAGGCCCGCATCTGTTCAATCACCTCGTCCGCGCGGGCAGGCAGCATGGTGGGCCGGGTGCAAAAACTGTTCGGCATGGATACGATCGCCATGTCCAGCCACAAGCGGCATGTGGCCCTGTCGCGCGAAGTGCTGGGCAAGATGAAGCAGGGCATTTCCATCGGCATCGCCGCCGATGGACCGCGCGGGCCCGAGCGGGTTTTGTCGACCGTGCCGCTGGTGTGGGCGCGCACCTCGGGCAAACGGGTGTTCGGTATCACTTTTTCCGCCAAACACGGGCGTGAGGCGGGCACATGGGACCGTCTGCTGATGCCCCGCCCCTGGCGCAACGAGGGTGTGTTTCTGTGCCGAGAATGGACCGAAGCGGTCCCGCGCAAAGCAAGCGAAGAGGAATTCGAAGCGCTGCGCCAAAGCCTTGAGAACCACATGAACGATATCACCGCCGAAGCCGACCGCATGGTCGGGCGCACGCCGTGGTCGCCTGACGCTTAACCGCCCCGCAGCCGCTGCATCAGATAGACTTCGCTGCCTTCGGGGATCGGCTCGGTCAGCCCGGTGGCGATGACGCGCCCGTCGATGGCGATGGAGACCCCCGCATCGATAGGCGCCTGAAGCTGCGGATGCGCCCGCACCAGTTCTTTCAGCAATTCACCGGTGGTCTTGGCCTGAACCTCGACCACCTGCCGGCCCCCGGTCAGAGACCGGAGGCTGGACCAGAGGTGCACCTCAACCATTGTCCTTCAACGCCGCAAGAATGCGCGGCGGGGACATCGGCAGTTGCTTCATCCGCACACCCGCCGCACGAGACACAGCGTTGGCGATGGCGGCCAGAGGCGGCACGATGCCGGTTTCCCCCACGCCCCGCACACCGAACGGGTGGCCTGGATTGGGCACTTCGACGATCACCGTGTCGATCATCGGCAGGTCGCTGGCGACCGGGATGCGATAGTCGAGGAAGATCGAGTTCTGCAGGCGACCGTCTTCGCCATAGATATATTCCTCGTTCAGCGCCCAGCCGATGCCTTGAGCGGCACCGCCTTGGTACTGGCCTTCGACGTAAGTCGGGTGGATCGCCTTGCCTGCGTCCTGAATGACCGTATAACGCGTGACGCTGGTTTTCCCGGTTTCCGGGTCGACCTCGGCATCGACGATGTGGGTGCCAAAGGACACGCCAGCACCTTCGGGGGTGGCTTCGAAATGGCCCGAGATCGGACCGCCGGTCGAGCCCATATCGGCGGTGATATCGGCCAGTGGCATCGGGTCGAAATCGCCCGCGTTGGGGCCCGAAGGCACAGCGCAACCGTTTTCCCACTTCACGGCATCGACGGGGATTCCCCATTTGGCCGCTGCGCGTCCGCACAGCTTTTCAACCGCATGATTGGCCGCCTTGATGGTCGCCAGACCGCTGGCATAGGTCACGCGCGAGCCATGGCTAACATCGTTGTAGCCCAGCGTCGCTGTATCGGCGACAGTGACGCGGATGTTCTCGTAGGGAATGCCCAGCACCTCGGCCGCCATCAGCGCCATCGACGCCCGCGAGCCGCCGATGTCGGGTGTGCCAACCATCACTTGCGCCGAACCGTCCTCGGACAGGGCCAGCGACACGCTGGTCTCACCGCCGTGATTGAACCAGAAGCCGCAGGAAATCCCACGCCCTTGCCCCGGTTTCAGCGGGGCCGAGTAATGTGGATGCGCCTTGGCGGCCTCGAGCGTTTCAACCAGACCAATACGCTCGTAACGCGGGCCATAGTTGGCTTTCGTGCCTTCGTATGCCGCGTTCTTGAGGCGAACCTCTACCGGATCAAGGCCCAGCTTCTTGCACAGCTCATCCAGCACGGATTCCACTGCAAACGCCCCCATGGGTGCGCCAGGTGCGCGATAAGCGGCCTGTTTCGGACGGTTGGCCAACACGTCATACCCCACCTGACGCACATTGGTCAGGTTGTAAGGCGCAAAGGCACACATGGCGGTCATGTCTCCGGGCGCACCCGGAAAGGCACCACCCTGCAAACGGAAGATGCCTTCGGCCGCAGTGATCGTGCCATCCTTCTTCATGCCGATTTTGACATCCATCGAAGCGGAAGAGGTCGGACCGGTCGAGCGGAATACCTCGGAACGGCTCATCACGATCTTGACGGGACGGTTGGCCTTACGGCTCAGCGCCAGCGCAACGGGTTCGATGAAAACGGTCGTCTTGCCACCGAATCCGCCACCGATTTCCGAAGCGGTCACACGAAGCTGCGCTGTCTCAATTCCGACCAGCGCAGCACAGTATTTCTGTGCATACCAATGGCCTTGCGTGCAGCACCAAAGCTCACCCTTGCCGTCACTGCCCAAAGATCCGAGACAGGCGTGGGGTTCGATATAGCCCTGGTGCGTTGCTTCGGTCACAAAGCTGTCTTCGATGACCAGATCGGCCTCGGCAAAGCCTGCCTCGACATCGCCATGGCCGCTCTCGTGATAACGCACGACGTTGGGGTGCATCCCTTCGGGGACGGAATAATCCGCCGCCCCTTCGCGAATGACCGGCGCGTCGGGAGCCATCGCCTTGTCCACATCGGTGACGTGGGGCAGAACTTCATATTCGACTTCGATCAATTTCAGCGCGTCACGGGCCGCCAGGGCAGAGGTCGCTGCGACTGCCGCCACTGCGTGACCGTCATAGAGCGCTTTCTCGCCTGCCATGACGTTTTCCAGCACGTTCCAGAACTCGCCCTCAAGTCCCGGCTTGAACGGCAACTCGGCGAAATCCGCACGGGTCACGACGGCTTTGACGTCCTTATGTGCCTCGGCTTTCGACGCGTCGATCTTCACGATCCGTGCATGGGCGTGGGGTGAGCGCAGGATCGCGCCGTGCAACATGCCTGGTGCCGAAATATCCGCGCCGAATTTGGCGCGACCTGTCACCTTGTCCAGTCCATCAGGACGGTTGGGGCGCGTGCCAACAAAAGTGAAATCTGATTTACGATCGTCCAGAGCCATTACGACGCCTCCCGCATTTCGGCCGCCGTATCCATCACGGCGCGAATGATCTTGTCATATCCGGTACAGCGGCACAGGTTGCCCGCCAGCCAATACCGCGTCTCTTCTTCGGTCGGGTTCGGGTTCTTTTCCAGCAGAGATTTTGCCGCCACCAGAATTCCCGGGGTGCAGATACCGCATTGCAAGGCGGCGTATTCAATCATCTTCTTCTGCAGCGGATGCAGAACGTCGCCGTCGGCAATGCCTTCGACGGTTTCGATCTGTTTGCCTTCGGCTTCGACCCCAAGCATCAGGCAGGAACAGACCAGACGGCCGTCGACCGAAACCGAACACGCGCCGCAATCGCCGGTGCCGCAGCCTTCTTTCGCGCCGGTCAGGTTCAGCTTGTCGCGCAGACAATCCAGCAGGGTTTCGCGCGGATCGCAGAGATACTCGACCGCGTCTCCGTTAACGGTGGTGGATACGTGGAACTTGCTCATGCTTGCTCTCCCTTCGCACGGGCATAGGCGATTTTCGCGGCGCGCTTGGCCAGAACGCCGGCGACCTCGGTGCGGAATTCGATGGTGCCGCGTTTGTCGTCGATCGGGTTGCACGCGGCAGAGGCTGCGGCGGCCAGCGCATCCAGCGCGGCGTCGTCCAGCGTGGTGCCGATAATGGCGCGGGCCGCATCTTCGACCAGCAGAACCGTCGGGGCCACAGCGCCCAGCGACACGCGGGCTTCGGTGATCGTGTCACCATCCAGACGCAGGTTCACGCCCACGCCGACAACGGCAATGTCCATCTCAGTCCTCGGAATGAAGCGCAGGTAAGCGTCGCCCCCGTTTTCCCCGCGCACAGGGATATTGACCGCCGAGATCAGCTCTCCCTTGGCCAGTGACGTCTTGCCGGGTCCGGTCGGAATGCATTCAACCGCAACCTCGCGCGTGCCATCGGGCCCGGTGACCGTGACGGTGACGCCAGCCGCGACCATGGCGGGCACGGAATCAGCCGCCGGAGAGCCGTTGCACAGGTTGCCCGTCAGCGTCGCGCGCCCCTGCACCTGGGTCGATCCGATCAGGTCCATCGCCTCGACCACACCGGGCCAGTCGCGGCCCAGCTCGGGGTGTTCGCTCATCTCGGCGCCGGTTGCCGCGACGCCCAGTGTCCAACTGCCGTCGGCATTACGGGTGATGTCGCGTACGCCATTGATTTTCTTGATGTCGATCAGCGTATCGGGCGTCACCAGATCCGAGCGCAGCTGCACCAACACATCGGTGCCGCCGGCCAGAAACCGCGTGATGCCCGTCGCGTTCGCGGCCAGAGCCGAGGCTTCGGCAAAGCTGGCGGGGCTGTGATAATCCATGAAGCTACCTCGTACCTGTTGATCAGGGATATCTGGGTTCGGGGCGACGTTAATTCACCCCTTGCCCGGCGTCCATGGGCCGAGCGACCAAATTTTAAATTCCAGATGTCGCTTATAGGCAGGGTTCAGAGATCGATTTCGATCACGCCATCCACTTTGGCCGCGCGGCTTTGGCACAGGATCATGGCCCCTTCACGCTGTTTTCGGGACAAAACGAAATCCCTGTGTTCGACCTCGCCCGATATGACACCGCATTTACACACGCCGCAGATGCCATCGGCGCATTTCACATCCACGTGAATACCAGCTTCGTTCAGAACCTGTGCCGCGTCCTTTTCTGCCGGCACGGGCAGTGTTTTTCCTGAACGCGCAAGCTTCAGGCTGAACGGATGGTTTTCGTATTCGGGCGTTTCGGGAACCGAGAAATATTCCAGATGCCGCGCCTCTTCGGGAAAGCCCTGCCGTTCTGCTGCCTGCATCACCCCGTCCATGTAGCGATCCGGTCCGCAGGTATAGACATGCCATCCGTTCTGATAGCCAGACAGGATCACATCCAGATCGGCGCGGGTTCCTTCATCCGAGAAATGGTAATGAACGCGGTCTGCCCAGGGCATGGCGGCCAAATCCTCCAGATACCCCGCCCCGTCCCGCGTGCTGGCCGAATAGTGCAGCTCGAACTCCCGGCCCAGCGCATGCAGGCGGTGGGCAAAGGCGATCATCGGGGTGATGCCGATGCCGCCGCCCATCAGAATGGTCTTGGTGGCCGTCTCATCCAATTCGAAATGGTTGATCGGTTTCGAGATGAAGACCTTGCGCCCTTCGTTGAAGATACGATGCAACAGGGCCGACCCGCCGCGCCCTTCATCTTCGCGCAGGACCCCGATCTGATAAGTCTCCCGGTCTGACGGGTCACCGGACATGGAATATTGCCGCAGAAATTCCGGTGCGACCAATACGTCCAGATGTGCGCCCGCTGTCCATCCCGGCAGGGGCGCACCGTCCAGCGATGAGAATTCATACTTCGTTACATCTGCAGTCATCTTGTCGACCTTGGTCACGGCGACCCGCATCACCGGCGCATCACCGGCGATTTGATAACGGTGGATGATCGACACATCCCCGCTTGCCTTGCGCGCCTTGTACTCATCGGCGGTCACCATGGCCTCGTAGGCAGCAATCCCGGCCTCACGATCCATGGCAAAGGGGTAGGGCCAGGGGTGCGGGGCCAGATAGGCGGGATAGACGGCCAGTGTCTGATCCTCGTACTTCAGGTCCAGATCCCTTTGCAGATCGCGTCGGTTCAGCGGATGGGTTGTGGGGCGGTATGCGCCGTCAGGCTGTAGTTCGATATCCCACCACCATTTCTTGATGTCGTTCAGGCCGCCATTTCCAGCCGCGTCGTCCAGCTTGGCCAGTGCAGACGCGGCAGACGGAATGTTCATCGCAGCCCAGCGGAAGGGGCGTTCCTTGAAGATGCCTTCGAGGTTCCACGGGCAGGTTTTCATGCACCGCCCGCACATCGCGCCACCCGGCGTTGTCACGCGGTAGGTTGCGCATTTCTGACTGTCGGATTTCCAGATTTCATAGCCGTTGAACATCAGCTTCGGCCCGGCGGTGATCGCCCCCGAGGGGCACTCGCGTGCGCACTTGTTGCAAGCCTCGCAAAAGCTTTGCAGGCCGAAGTCAATCGGCTTGTCATGCTCCATCGGCATATCGGTGGTCACGGCCCCGGACTTCAGGCGCGGGCCGAGATAAGGGTTCAGGATGACCTCGCCGATCCGGCTGACCTCACCCAGACCGGACAGCAACAAAAGCGGAGGTTGCAGCACCTCGCCATCCATCACCGTATGCGCCTTGGCCTTGTGGCCGAGGTTGCGGATCTGCTGGGCAATCACTCCGCCCAGCAGGGAAAACCGCAGATAAGCGCGCATGGATTGGGCGACGCTGATCCAGTCGTCACCACTGGCACCTTCCATGGTCTCATAGCCCTGATCGATGATCATGCTGATGGCCTGATCATGGGGCGGCACGATCTCTTCGCCGGTCGCATCGTGAGAGTACCAGGCCCAATTCGGGCAACGGCTGAGACCCACCGCATCGACCCCCAGAAAATAGGTCGCGGCCTTGATATTCGCTGCATTGCGTTGGGCATCAGTTGGCTTGGGTGTGTCAGCGCTTTCGCCGTCCTGCAGCAGAACGAAGGCTCCCAAGGCGCGCCTCTGGGCAAAGCTGGGCGCAGCCTTGCGGACATAGTACCCTCCCTTCGCGGCATCCTGCAGCGACTTGCCCATATCTCCGAACTGGGCGCGGGCGAACATGTCGGCGCGTTTTGGCACGCGGGCAACGTTCTCTTCGTCGATATAGGTGGTCGGGCTTTCGACCCGCTTGAGTTTCTCAAACGGATGAGCCCCGTCCACATAGCGCCGCTTGGCATAGGGATCGCGGTTGAGGGCGTTCTTTGCAAAGCCCGCTCCCAACCACCATGCCGGCCCTTGCGTCCGGAACCACGGTTGTTGCGCCATGGGCTGAAGCGGTTGGTCATGGGCAATCGGCATCTCGGTCGTCACGGCGGCCAGACCAAACCGTGTGCCCAGCCACGGCACGGCAATCTCGCCCTCTTCGACCGAAGCCAGCCCTGCAGCTACCGCCAGCTTGCTCAGATCAACTTCGGAGGACATCATGCTATGCGCACGTGCGTCAAAACCCAGCAAACGAATATAGTTGGCGATGACCACAGCATTCTCGGTCGCCAACAGGCAAGCGCGATGGTCCTGCGCGTCGTTGATCCAATCTGCACCGGGCTCAGACGGGTCTGGGTCGCGGTTGTGTTCGTAGAGGAAGACAATGCTGTGACGATGACTGTCAATCGGCTTGGGCGCGGCCTCCATACTGTCTTTCAGGTCGGCCATGATGACGTCGATGCCCGAAGCCAGCGTTTTGGTTTGTCGGGTGCGCAAGGCAAGGGCAAGCCGGTCGATGTCCGGGTTGCGACGCGGTTCTGCCAACAACGCATCCGACGGTAAGGGTCCGCAGCCCATCATCGACGCGTCGTTGAAATACCCGAATGCTTTCAGATGGTTGGCGCGTTCCCGCGGGTCTGACGGAATCTCTGACGCAACCGGGTTCACCAACCCGTCGCGAATGGCGTCCATCATCGCCTGAAACTCGCCCATCGCGTTGACGATGCTGTCTGGCTGGTCCGTTCGGTGGAAGCTCAGGTCGGCCATGGCAGGCGCAAGCGACAGGTCGGGCAGGTCATCCCGCCGGGCCAAACGCTCCAGCGGGTAGCGACCCATGTGAACGGGCCGGTTCTTATCCGAGAAAAAGCGGATCCCCATCGCGTGCCTCCTGTTGCTATCCGTCACCTAGCCCGCCATGGACAGCAAATCCATTCATGCCTAATCATAAACGGTATGAGCAAAATCGATTTCACCGACCTCGACGGCAAGGTCCTGCGCACGTTTCTGACCATACTCGAGGAAAGCTCGGTCTCGAAAGCAGCGGACCGGCTGGGGGTCACGCAGTCGGCGATCAGCCATACGCTGGCCAAGTTGCGGCAGGTGCTGGGCGATCCTCTGTTTGTTCGTTCCGGTCAGGGCCTGACCCCGACCGAGCGCGCCCTGTCTCTGAAGGAACCTGCGCAAAAGGTGCTGGATGGAATGCGCGCATTGACCGAAGGGCGACCGTTCGACCCGTTGTCTGAACAGATCGACATCCGCATCGCCACCAATGACATGCCGCGCGAGTTGATCTTTCCGCAACTCCTTCGCGAAACCCGCGCTGAAGGCGCGCGTCTTCGGTTGGAATTCATCCCCTCGGGCGTGCCGGATCCTGATCTGTTGCGAAGCGACCGGTGTCAGTTGATGCTGACCCCGTTGCCGCCGGACGGCCCGGATATCTTTCAGAAACGCCTGATGACCAGCCCGCTGATGGTGTTCTATGACGCCGCGCAACGTAAACCACCAGAAAGTTGGCAGGATTATTGCGACAGCGCGCATGTCGAGGTGCGCTTTGCCGATGGCCGCAACGCCCGCGCGGTGATGCGCGGCGTTGATCAAAGCCAGATCAGGCCAGCGGTTGTTACCTTACCGCATTTCAACGCGATCCCCGCCTTTGTGCTGGGCAGCGACCTGATTTCGACCGACACCGAGCTGATGAAACAGGGTCCGTTGAACGCGTTGGATTGTGCTCCGCTGCCTTTCGAATGCGCGCCCGTCTCGATCTACATGGTCTGGCACCAGCGATCGGCAAATGACCCGGCACACCGCTGGTTGCGCGCCCGGATCGAGACCATCGCAGCCACCCTTCAGACCTGAGACAACAGCCAGTTGCGCATGATCTCGACCAGTTGCGGCTGTCGCGGCTTGCGGGGCGCGACAACGTAAAACCCCAGATCTTCGATCAAGACATCGTCAAGCGGCTGGACCAGATGGCCCGATGCAACCTCGGGCGCGACCAGTGGGGCATTGGCCAGTGCGATCCCCTGCCCCGAGAGGGCGGCATCAATCGCAAGACTGGTCTGGCTGAAGCTCATCATCCGGGGCTTGCCGCTTACACCCACCCTCTCAAGAAACAGGGGCCACAGCCCGTGGGTGTCGTTCAGCAGCACCTGCCCCAGAAGGTCAGATGGATCGTCCACCTGCGCGGCGATTGCGGGGCTGCACACCGGGATGAATTCGGTCGAAAACAATGGCGTTGCATCCAGATCAGACCCAAAAGGCGCTCTGCCCTGTCTGACTGCCAGATCCACGCCATCCGAGTTGAAGTCCGCCAAACGTTCGCGCGCATCCACCTGAACCGAGATATCCGGATGCAAGTCGGTGAACCCCGACAATCGCGACACCAGCCACTTTGAGGCAAAGCTTGGCGTGACTGACAATGTGATCCGACGGTCCGGAGAAAGGTCTTCCACGGCCTCTTCGATCAACCTGAAGGCCCGGCGCAAAGGCGCGTGAAACCGGCGCCCGGCTTCGGTCAACCGCAAGCCACGCGGCAGGCGGTCGAACAGGACCTCATCCAATCGCGCCTCAAGCCCGCGCACTTGCTGGGCAACAGCGCCTTGTGTCACGCCCAGTTCCTCGGCAGCCAGCCGAAAGTTCAGATGCCGCGCGGCGGCTTCAAAAGCCCGCAACGCATTCAGGGGTGGAAGGGCGGCCATGGCATGATCCTGTAGATTTTCTACAGCATAGGACCAGCAGAACTGATTGGTCAAACGGGGCCTTGATCGCCATCTTGGGAACAAGTGGAAACGGAGATGTCAGATGGAAAAAGTAGCTCTTATCACAGCCGGCGGCAGCGGCATGGGTGCGGATTCCGCACGCAGGTTGGCGGCAGACGGGTTCAAAGTTGGCATTCTGTCGGCCTCGGGCAAAGGCGAAGCTTTGGCCCATGATCTGGGCGGCGTCGGCGTCACCGGCTCGAACCAGTCCGCGCAAGATTTGCAGAAGCTTGTCGATGCCGCGATGGCCCATTGGGGGCGTATTGACGTTCTGGTCAATTCTGCCGGTCACGGCCCTCGTGCCCCGATCCTTGAACTGACGGATGAGGATTGGCACACCGGCATGGATGTCTATTTCATGAACGCGGTCCGTCCGACGCGGCTGGTGACGCCGATCATGCAGGCGCAGGGGGGCGGGTCGATCATCAATATCTCGACCTTTGCGGCGTTCGAGCCTGATCCGGTTTTTCCGACCTCTGGCGTGTTCCGGGCCGGTCTGGCTGCCTTCACCAAGCTATTCTCGGACAAATATGCCGCCGAGAATATCCGCATGAACAACGTCCTGCCGGGCTTCATCGACAGCTTGCCCGAGAAGGAAGAGTTCCGCAGCCGTATTCCGATGGGGCGCTATGGGCGCAGCTATGACGAGATCGCCTCGGTCGTGGCCCTGCTGGCCTCCGACGGTGGCGGCTACATCACCGGGCAGAACATCCGGGTGGATGGTGGCATCACCCGGTCTGTCTGACCTCAGAACCGCGCCTTTACCAGATGTGTCAGCGCCGCGCCGGATTCGAAATAGGCGCGGCGCAGGCGCGTCCAGCTTTCGCGATACTCAACCACGGCGGGAACCGGCAAAAGAGAGAGATCATCCGCCAGAAGGCTTTCGGCCATCATGCGCCCGAAAACCGTGCCCGGGCCGATGCCGCGACCGGAATAACCATGGGCGGCCAAGGCGTTGGGGCCAATCTGTGTAATCTTCGGAATATGGTCCGACGTCATCGCGATCCGACCGTGCCACCCCTGTTCAAACGGCTGGTCGGCCAGTTGCGGATAAAGCTCGGCCAGCTTGCGCCGAACCCAGGCGGTGTGCGCGCTTCGACCCGCATGTCCGAGATCACCCATGCCGCCAATGATCATCCGCCCCGCCTGATCCAGTCGAAACGACGTCATGATCAATCCGGTATCCCAGCACCCCTCTGCCTGCGGCAGGATGCTGGCGCGCAGATTGTGGGACAGCGGGGCCGTTGCATACTGGAAGTAATAGACCGGCACATAGGCAGGCGCGGACTCCGGCAATGCAAGATGATAGGCGTTCGTCGCCTGAATGACCGATTTGGCCCGAACCGTCCCACCCGGTGTCATCAGTATCCACTGACCGCCCTGATGCTGCATCGACTGAACCGGGCTTTTCGCATGTATTTGCGCCCCGGCCTGAGAGGCTGCACGCGCCAAGCCCGTCGCATAGGCCAGTGGTTGAATGGTGCCCGCACGCGGATCGAACAAGGCACCATGAAAGGCATCGCTGCCGGTCCTGTCACGTGTTACCTGAGCCGATATCAACTCAACCGGCGCACCAGCCCCACTCAGTTGTTCATGGCGTGTCTGCAAGTCCCTCAACCCCGAGGCGGAATGCGCGCAATGAAGGGTTCCGTTGCGCACAGGCGCGCATGCGATGCTGTATTCTTCGATCAGGGAAAAGACGTCCGACGGGGCCTTGGCCAGCAGGTCGATCAGGCGGTCTCCGGCGTCCCTACCGATATGCGCGCGGATGTCGTCTGGTGGCAGCCACAACCCGGCGTTGACCAGACCCGCATTGCGCCCTGAGCCGCCATACCCGATCTCCTGCGCTTCCAGCAGACAAACCGAGGCACCGGCACGGGCTGCCGTCAACGCCGCCGAGCATCCGGTATAGCCGCCACCGATGACAGCCAGATCAACATTGGTGTCCGCGGTCAGGGGTGGTGCCGTGACCACTTCGGTGCAGGTCGTCCGCCACAGGGCATGTTCGGGATCGTTCACGTGGGACCTCTACGTCTTTTCGGCGGATCATCATACCGAAAACACCCCTTTGCAAGCGACCATTTATACACGTGGGCGCGACGAAAAAGACCCCGCAGGCGCGGGCTTTGCCAGGGCCTGCCGGGCCCAACCGGAGGAGGCATTCCGTCAGGAATGATGACGACGGGCGGGAGGCCGCCCGGATGCATTCAGACGTCGAGCGACCGGGCGATCAGCTCTTTCATGACTTCATTGGTGCCGCCGTAGATCATCTGCACCCGCGCATCCGCATAAAGACGCGCAATCGGATATTCCATCATGAACCCATAGCCGCCGAACAGTTGCAGGCATTCATGCATGATCTCGTTCTGCACCTCGGATCCCCAGTACTTCGCCATCGAGGCGGTAGCCGGGTCCAGCTCACCCGCTTCCAGCTTGCCGATACAATCGTTGATGAAACTGCGCAGAACCTCGGCCTTGGTCTTGCATTCCGCCAACTTGAACCGGGTGTTCTGAAAATCCATGACGCGCTGCCCGAAGGCCTTGCGCTCCTGCACGTATTTCACCGTCTCACCGATGGCGAAGTCAATCGCGCCCAGCGCCATGATAGCGATGCTCAGCCGTTCCCAGGGTAACTGCTTCATCAACTGATAGAACCCCTGCCCTTCCTCGGCCCCCAACAGGTTCATCATCGGCACCTTGACGTCTTCGAAAAACAGCTCGGCGGTGTCGTTGCCCTTCATGCCCAATTTCTTCAGGTTGCGCCCCCGGCGAAAGCCTTCGGCCCCGTCGGTTTCCACCACGATCAAGGACACGCCACGCGCGCCCTCGGACTTGTCCGTCTTGGCGGCCACAATGATCAGATCCGCACTCTGCCCATTGGTGATAAAGATTTTCGAGCCATTCAGCCGGTAGGAGTTTCCGTCTTTCTCGGCCGTGGTCCGCACCGCCTGCACGTCTGATCCGGTGCTGGGTTCGGTCATCGCCAGCGCGCCCACCATCTCGCCCGAGGCCAGTTTGGGCAGCCATTTCCGCTTTTGGTCGTCGCTGCCATAAGCGGTGAGGTAATGGGTCACGATCGACTGAATGCCATAGCCCCAACCGGCATCTCCACGCGCGCCCTGTTCGTAGGCGGTGATGGCGTCAAAACCCATGCCGCCGCCGACACCGCCATATTCCTCGGGGATCGCGCCTGCCATAAGGCCCGTCTCACCCGCTTTGTTCCAGAAATCGCGATCCACGACGCCGTTTTCGACCCAGGTTTCGATGTTGGGCGACAGTTCGTCATCCATGAACCGGCCCGCCATGTCGGCAAACATGCGGTGTTCGTCGGTGACCCAGGCCGCGGTGGAAGTGAAAAGTGACATCGCACGCTCTCCAATCAGTCTTTCCTGAAAGGCTAGCGCTCAGGTCGATTCAAGCCAATGCATGTGACGCCGCGTCCCGCAGGTGAACAACGCTGCGTTCCTTCCCTGAGATTACCAAAAGAACCTGTTTGTTTGGGCGGGCTTAGGCCAGCGCCGAGGCCAACAGGTGTTTCGCCGCGTCCTTGGCGTCTTCGGCCGGGTCGCAGTTCTTGAGCAGGACGGCAGACACGATCGCCCCTTCCTGCAGCAACACGATCTGACTGGCGAGTTTCTGAGGATTCCGCGCACCGGCCTGTTCGGCAACAGAAGTGAAATGTTCCAACAGAAGCTGTTTGTGTTCGGCGGCCAGTACATGGATGGGATGATCTGCATCCTGGTACTCGGCCCCGGCCTTGATAAACATGCAGCCCCGGAAACCGTCCTCTTCGAACCATTCTTTCAGGGCGTCAAAACTGGCGATGATCTGCTCGGCCGGTGTTTGAGCCATCTCGCCAACGCGTTGAAAGAACCAAGCGCGAAAGTTTTCATCCCGCAGCCGAAGCGCGGCGACGATCAGGTCTTCCTTGGTGCGGAAATGCTTGTACATCGACGTCTTTGACACGCCCGTTTCCGCCACCAGCTTGTCCATGCCGGTCGCGTGAAACCCATCGCGATAAAAGACCTTCAGGGCCTTGCTGACCAGTTCATCCCGTTTGTTGGGGCGCATGATTCGGCTCCATGGTGTACCGTTCTGTACATATTGTACCCGATAGGCAAAGTACAATGGTCACAAGTCAAGGTGCTGTTTTAATTTAACTTTCGCAGATCCCCAAATTCAAAGACTGATTTAGTTCAAATTCGCCCTTGCAAAGGTTAACAGATCGGTACACTTTTAGAACAAGAGTTTACCGATCAGTACACCAAAGGACTTGACTGATGAAACGTCACGCCAGCCTTTTCCCGCCTCAGTACATCCCGTTCCTTTTGACCATGGCCCTGCTTGCTGCCTCAATCACCTGAAAGCTTCTGCACAATGTCTCGCCCTCCTTTGCCTCCGTTCACGCATGAAACCGCAGTTCAAAAAGTGCGCATGGCCGAAAATGCCTGGAACAGCCGCGATCCCGACCGCGTGACGCCCGCCTATTCCGACGACAGTCAGTGGCGAAACCGGGCTGAATTTCTGTCCGGGCACGCTGATATCCACGCTTTCTTGACCCGCAAATGGCGGAAGGAGCTGGACTATCGACTGATCAAGGAGCTTTGGGCCTTTGCCGGAAACCGCATCGCCGTGCGCTATGCCTATGAATGGCATGACGATAGCGGGCAGTGGTTCCGCTCATACGGTAACGAGAACTGGGAGTTTGCAGAGGACGGCCGCATGTCGCATCGCCATGCCTCGCTGAACGATCTGCCCATTGCCGAAACCGACCGCCTGTTCCACTGGCCCCTGGGTGAACGCCCCGAGGACCATCCCGGGCTGTCTGATTTGGGTCTTTGAAAGGACATACCATGCCCCGCGCCTTTTCCGAACTGACCTTCACCCCCGCCGTCCGCGCCCATCAGGAGCGGATGGGATCGGCCAAAACCTATGCCAAGTTCATCGAAGGTGGCCCGCAGCAAGGTCATCTGATCGGCGAGCCTGAAAAAGAGTTCATTCAGGCACGGGACGGGTTCTATCAATCCACGGTGTCCGAAACCGGCTGGCCCTATGTGCAGTATCGCGGAGGCCCGGTTGGGTTTCTGAGGGTGCTGGGGCCGCAGACCATCGGCTATGCAGATTTTTCGGGCAACAAACAGTATATCTCGCGCGGGAATCTGGACGGTAATGATCGGATCGCGATGATCCTGATGGACTATGCCAATCAACGCCGCCTGAAAATCCTTGGGCGCGTCGAGTTCACGGAAGGCGAAGCGGCAGCCACCAGCCTCTATCCCGAAGATGCCGCGGCTCCGGCCGAACGGGCGGTGATCATTCGTGTCGAGGCGCTGGACTGGAACTGCCCGCGACACATCACCCCGCGCTTCACCGAGGCTGAACTGCGCCCGCATCTGAACAATCTGGGGCAGCAACTGGCGCAGTTACAGGCAGAAAATGAACGGCTGAAGCAACAGCTGGCCCAGTCCGGCTGACGCTTCGCACATCTCTTGATCGCGGTTTTCAGAACAGGGGTTTTCACAATGGCTCGTTTCGTTCTTCACCTCTCGGCAGCCTGTATTGCCGGTATTGCCGTGATCCTTCTGATTGTCATGTACGGGTTTTTTGCCTCGCCGGGCGCCGTGCGAACGTCGCCTCCGTCCGTATTCAGCAAGCTTTTGGTCGAATATATGCAGTCAGAGCGGTGAGTTTGTTACCACCGTTCACGGATTCCACAGATTCCCCCACGAAGAACGCTCAGGCGCGACCGGATCGAACCATCGCGTCGATTCCGGCGGCACAGAAATCGACCAGACGTTCGGTGCCGGACAGATCACCGCCTTTTGACAGCGCCTCGACCCGCCAGCCGCTGTTGAGGTGGGCCAGCATGGCCGAAACGGAATAGACCTGACCGCTGGCCAACACAGCCGGATCGACATCCGGGTAAAGCGCGGCAATCTCGGCGATGAAATGCTGGGCCGTCGGGTCGAAACACTCAGCAGCGATATCGCGCCACCGGGGGTCGACCGATACGTGCGCCACCAGCCGCCCATAAGCCATCCACCCCGGGCCACCCGTTTCGGCCAGTTCCACATAAGGGCGGATAAAGCTGTCCAGAATGCTGCGCAGCGTCAGTGGACCTGGTGAACCAGCCCGGTTCAGTGCGTCGATCCGAAGCTGCGCCAATTCCTGCGCCCGGCGCGCGACGGTGCGATAAAACAGCTCTTCCTTGCCACCGCCGTGATGGTGCACGAGGCCGATCTGAACCCCGGCCAAAGCAGCAATATCCCGGATGGACGCCCCTTCGAATCCCCGTTCGGCAAAGACGATCTCGGCCGCATCCATGATCCGTGCCTTGGTTTCCAAAGACCGCTTGGACGGTGCCCTTTGCCTTGGTTTTTCTGCGTTTTTCAGGGTCATGAAATTCATCTTGCCTTATTTTGGTCGTTCGTTCAAGTTAAGCCTCACGAGCTTTGGGAGGGTTCATGGACGAGACGCGCGACGCATTCGCCCTGATCGGGGCGGGGCCGATGGGTTTGGCCGCGGCCAAGGTGCTGAAGGAACAGGGCATCGCCTTTCAGGGGTTCGAGCTGCATTCGGATGTGGGCGGTCTGTGGGACATCGATGCCCCCAGATCAACCATGTATGAGACGGCGCACCTGATCTCGTCCAAGCGCATGACCGAGTTCGAAGACTTCCCGATGGATGAGGCGGTGGCCGAATACCCCTCGCACCGGGCAATGCGCGACTATTTCCGTGCCTTTGCGGATCGTTTCGGGCTGCGCGAGAATTACCGGTTCAATGCGGAGGTCACTCAGATCACGCCACTGGGCGAACCGGGTGATGGCTGGCGTGTCGCTTGGCGCGATGCAGAGGGCGACCATCAGGCTGACTTCGCCGGTGTTCTGATTGCAAACGGCACCCTGTCGGAACCGAACAAGCCCAGCTTTCCCGGAACGTTTGACGGCGAGTTGATCCATGCCTCGCAATATCGGTATCCCAGCCAGTTCGACGGCAAGCGCGTGTTGGTCGTGGGCGCGGGCAATTCCGGCTGCGACATCGCGGTGGACGCGATCCATCACGCAAAGCGCTGCGACCTGTCGATGCGGCGCGGCTATTACTTCGTCCCGAAATATGTCTTTGGCAAACCTGCCGACACGATGGGCGGCAAGATCCGCCTGCCCATGTGGCTGAAGCGCAAAGTGGACAGCCTGATCCTCAGCTGGTTTGTCGGCAATCCCCAAAAATACGGCTTTCCCAAGCCCGATTATCAGCTGTACGAAAGTCATCCGGTGGTGAATTCGCTGGTCCTGTATCACGCGGGCCATGGTGATCTGCGCATTCGCCCCGACATTGACCGGTTGGAGGGCCATACCGTTCACTTCAAGGACGGCACCAGCGAAGACTATGACATGGTCCTCGCCGCGACCGGATACAAGCTGCACTATCCGTTTATCGACAAGGACCTGCTGAACTGGCAGGGCGATGCCCCGCATTTATACCTGAACACCATACACCCTGAACGAGACGATCTGTTTGTGCTGGGCATGGTCGAGGCCACGGGTCTGGGCTGGCAGGGGAGGCATGAGCAGGCCGAGATGGTGGCGCGCTATATCAAGGGACTTCAGAATGGCTGCCCGGTGGCGGCCGATCTGAAAACCGAAAAACAAAAAGACTACACGCGCGCCACCGGAGGCATGAACTATATCGATCTGCCTCGCATGGCTTATTACGTCGACAAGGCCACCTACAGAAAAGCCGTCACCGGCTGGATAGATCGGCTGCGGAAAGCCGCCGCATGAATGGTATCGACGAGATCACGTTGAATTTCAGCCCCGCGTCCATGACGCTGTTGAACGCCATTCTGGCGATTGTGATGTTCTCGATCGCGATAGACCTGACGCCTCGGGATTTCGATCGTCTGAGACGCGCGCCGAAGCCGGTGATTGTCGGGCTGATGTCTCAATTCTTGGTCCTGCCTGCGTTGACATTTGCGCTCGTGTGGGTCGCGGAACCTCGCCCGTCGATTGCGCTTGGACTGATCCTTGTGGCGGCTTGTCCGGGTGGCAACATTTCGAACTTCATCACGCATCGCGCGGGCGGCAATGCGGCACTGTCGGTGTCGATGACCGCATTCGCCACCATCGGTGCGATCTTTATGACCCCTTTTAACATTGCGCTTTGGGGCGGGTTATATTCGCCGACCCGCGCGATCCTGCAGCAAACCCAGATCGATCCGGTGCAAATCGCCATTCTCGTCGGTCTGATGCTGATCCTGCCACTGGTTCTGGGCATCACGCTGAACCAGCGGCGGCCCGCCCTGACCGCCCGTCTGCGCGCGCCGCTGCAATATCTGTCGATGGGTATCTTTGCAGCCTTCATCTTGCTTGCCCTGGCCGCCAACTGGGGGTTCTTCCTCAGCTTTGCCGGGGCCGTTGCCGGGCTTGTGATCCTTCACAACGCCCTGGCGCTGGGGGGCGGTTGGGTCGTGGCCACTCTGACCCGGCTGTCCCCCTTCGATCGCCGCGCGATCACCATTGAAACCGGCATCCAGAATTCAGGGCTTGGACTGGTCTTGATCTTCGCCTTCTTCCACGGGCTGGGCGGCATGGCCGTGGTTGCCGCGTTCTGGGGCATCTGGCACGCGATCTCGGGGCTTGCCCTCGCGTCGGTCATGGCCCGAACCGAGGCCGCGCGATGAGCCGTATCCTGATCACGGGAGCCGCCGGAATGGTCGGGCAAGCGCTTTTGCCCGAACTTGAGGGGCATGAGGTCTTTGCCACTGACCTCAAACGCCCGGAGACCCTGCCGGAACACATCGCCTATCTGCCCATGGACGTGACAAGCGATGCCCCTGCCCGGGTGATCACCAAGGTAAAGCCGGATGTGATCATTCATCTGGCCTCTGTCGTGACGCCTCCGCCCAGGATGGGGCGCGCCGCGGCTTATGCGGTTGATGTCGAAGGTACGCACAAGGTGGTGAACGCGGCCATCGCCAACGGCGTGCGTCGGCTGGTGGTCACATCCTCGGGGGCGGCCTATGGGTATCACGCGGATAACCCGGTGCCCTTGCGCGAAGGTGATCCGCTGCGCGGCAACCCCGAGTTCCCCTATTCCGATCACAAGAGACAGGTTGAAGAGATACTGGCCGAGGCCCGCAGCGCTGCCCCTGATCTTGAACAGATCGTTCTGCGCGTGGGAACAGTTCTGGGGGCTGGAACAGAAAACCAGATCACCGCCCTGTTTCACAAGCCGCGCCTGCTGGCGGTGACCGGCAGCGAAAGCCCTTTTGTCTTTATCTGGACGCAGGATCTGGTCCGCATTCTGCGGCGCGCAGCAACCGACGGGCCGCAGGGCATCTACAACGTCGCCGGAGACGGCGCGATGGGCGTGACCGATCTGGCCCAAGCTATGGACAAGCCGGTTCTGCGCCTGCCCGTCTGGGCGCTGAAAGCGGCATTGGCCGTGGCGCGCCCGCTGGGCCTGTCCCGCTATGGGCCGGAACAGGTACGGTTTCTGCAATATCGGCCGGTTCTGGATAACGCCGCGCTGAAGTCCGGATTCGGTTATACACCCGAAAAAACCAGCGCCGAGGTGTTCGCGCTTTGGCAAAAGCAGGCCAGGCTATGAAAACCGCCGTCATATCCGGTGGAGCGGGTGGGCTGGGGCAGGCCCTGAGCCGCGCTCTGCAAGCCCGCGGTTGGCGGGTCGTGTTGCTGGACCTTGATGTTTCGGGGCTGGACTCGGGGCCGAACCAACTGCCAATCGCCTGTGATCTGACAGATCCCAAGCAGCTTGCTGGCGCAACTCAAAAGGCGATCACTTCGAGCGACAGTATAGATCTGGTGATCTACAACGCCGGGGTCACGCAAATTCGGGGGTTTGATCAGTCTGACGCCGCCAGTCACCGAACGGTGTTCGACATCAACTATTTTGCAGCCGTCGAAATGGCCCGCGCGTTTTTGCAACCGGTCCGGGCCTCGAAGGGGACGCATCTGGCCATCTCATCCGTTGCCGGGTTCGCGCCGCTCTATCATCGCACGGCCTATGCCGCCTCGAAACACGCGCTGGAAGGGTTCTTCAAATCGCTCCGCTCCGAAGAAAAGCCTCATGGCGTAAAGGTCCAGATTGCTGCGCCGTCTTTTGTCGCCACCAATCCCGGCAACGCGCAAGAGCAAGCCGATGGCACCGCGCGGCCTGGATCGGCGAAAGACGGGATGGACGAGATGAGCCCCGAGGCCGCTGCTGAAACGATCCTGCGCGGGCTGGACAAATCACAGCCCATGATTCCAGTCGGGCGCGTGGCGCGCTTGTCATGGTGGCTCAACCGTCTGTCCCCAAGCCTCTATCAACGCATGATGGAGCGCAATATGCGTAGCTCCGGACAATAGAAAATTTGCCATAGACCCTTGACCTTCCCGTCACTGGAACCCTCATCTGGAGGACAAGACAACCTTCGGGACGAGTCGCATGGCGCAAGAGGCACGTACAGAACTGAAAATAACCGGCATGGGTTGCGCATCCTGCGTGGGTCGTGTTGAGGCGGCTTTGCGTGATGTGCCGGGGGTTGACGCGGCCTCGGTCAATTTCGCGACCAAGACGGCACAGGTGACGTTTGACGGGCCGGTTTCAGCCCTGACAACAGCACTGGAGGCGGCAGGTTATCCGGCCGAAACCAGCCGGGCAGATCTGAGCATCGACGGCATGAGCTGTGCCTCCTGCGTGGCCAAGATCGAACGCGCGTTGACGTCCAACCCCGGTGTGGTCGACGCTCAGGTCAATCTGGCGACTCGGACTGCCACAGTGACTTACGCGACAGGTGCAACAACACCAGAAACGCTGGCTCAGGTGATTACCGGCATTGGCTACCCGGCGCTTCTTCAGGACGTTTCCGAACCCGAAAACCGCGAAGACGCCGAGAGTCGAACACTGACCCGTTCCACAATACTGGCTGCCGTTCTCGCCCTGCCCGTGTTTGTTCTTGAGATGGGCGGGCACATGATCCCCGCCTTCCACCACTGGGTGCACGCAACCATCGGTGTGCAGACCAGCCAGTTGATTCAGTTTGCTCTGACGTCGGCCCTGCTGTTTGGGCCGGGGCGCGTGTTTTACCGCAAAGGCATCCCGTCGATGTTGCAGGGAACACCCGACATGAACGCGCTGGTCGCGCTGGGGACCGGGGCGGCCTATCTGTATTCGGTGACGGCCACATTCGCCCCCGGTGTGCTGCCGCAAGGTACGGCCAATGTCTATTACGAGGCCGCAGCGGTGATCGTAGTTCTGATCCTTCTAGGCCGGTTGATGGAAGCGCGCGCCAAAGGCAAAACCGGGGCAGCGATCCGGAAGCTGGTTGGCCTGCAGCCGAAAACCGCACGGGTCGAAGTTGACGGTCAGATACAGGACCGGCCGATTGCCGAGATCACTGTCGGAGCCATCCTGCACATCCGCCCCGGCGAACGGGTACCGGTGGATGCCGAAGTGCTTGAGGGGACATCCTACGTCGATGAAAGCATGATCACGGGTGAACCGGTGCCGGTGGGCAAATCTCCGGGAGCACCTGTTGTCGGAGGCACCGTGAATGGTACCGGCGCCTTGCGGGTGCGTGCCACACGCGTCGGTGGCGATACGGTGCTGGCGCAGGTCATTCGCATGGTGCAGCAGGCGCAAGGCGCAAAGCTGCCGATTCAGGGTCTGGTGGACCGGATCACCTATCGTTTTGTCCCTGCCGTTATCGCCGTTGCTGTCATAACCGTCGCAATCTGGCTGATCTTTGGCCCCAGCCCTGCCCTGCCTCTGGCGCTTGTGGCCGGTGTTTCGGTGCTGATCATTGCCTGCCCATGTGCCATGGGGTTGGCCACGCCCACCTCGATCATGGTGGGCACCGGGAGGGCGGCAGAACTGGGGGTTTTGTTCCGCAAAGGCGATGCCTTGCAGCAGCTTCAACAGGCGCGCGTAATTGCGATGGACAAGACTGGGACTCTGACACTCGGCCGTCCCGAACTGGACAGCGTGACGACGGCAAACGGGTTTGACAGGGATGAGGTTGTGCGGCTCGCCGCTGCGCTTGAGGCGCGGTCAGAGCACCCGATTGCGTCGGCCATCACCCGAGCTGGGCCCGCGACGCTGCCAGAGGCGTCGGACGTTCGGTCGCTTACCGGGCTTGGGCTGCAAGGGATGGTTGAAGGCCGGGAGGTGCTGATTGGATCGCACAGGCTGATGCAGCAACGTGGGATTGATCTTGGAACCTTGGCGGACGAGGCAGACGCCCGCGCCGCTGAAGGGGCAACGCCGTTGTTCGTTGCTTTCGATGGGCAGGCTGCGGCGACGCTATCCGTGTCAGATCCGATAAAACCCGGCACGGAAGAGGCGCTGGAACGGCTGCACCAGATGGGGCTGACCTTGGCCATGATCTCCGGAGACAACGCGCGGACGGCGCAGGCTTTGGCCGATCGGCTTGGGATCGATCACGTCACCGCCGAGGTGCTGCCCGATGGCAAGGTGGATGCGATCACGGCTTTGCGGGACCAGTTCGGAACGCTGGCTTTCGTCGGCGACGGGATCAACGATGCCCCCGCTTTGGCCTCGGCGGATATCGGCATCGCCATCGGTACGGGCACGGATGTGGCCATCGAGACAGCCGACGTCGTGCTGATGTCCGGCGATCTGCGCGGGGTCGCGAATGCGAACGAGATCAGCCGTCGGACAATGCGGAACATCCGCCAGAATCTGGGATGGGCGTTCGGCTATAACGTGCTTTTGATCCCGGTCGCTGCTGGTGCCCTCTACCCGTTTGGCGGCCATCTGCTGTCCCCGGCTTTGGCGGCAGGTGCGATGGCATTGTCGAGCGTCTTCGTGGTCTCGAACGCACTGCGCCTGCGCCGTGTGCGGGCCAGCTTGCCGGAAAACCCGGGCGCAGAAACGAAAGAGGTGCACGCATGAATATCGGAGATGTATCCAACCGCACCGGCCTGCCCGCCAAGACGATCCGGTATTATGAGGATATCAACCTGATCAAACCGCTGCGCGACGACAACGGCTATCGCCGGTTTCGCGATCAGGATGTACACAAGTTGAATTTTCTGGGCCGCGCCCGTGCGCTTGGGTTCACCATCGAAGATTGCCGCACCTTGCTGGCCCTTTACGAGGATGAAACCCGCGCCAGCGCCGATGTGAAGCAGGTCGCGCGGGACCATCTGGCGCAGATCGAGGCCAAGATCGCAGACTTGAATGCCATGCGCGATACGCTCGGCCATCTGATCGACGCCTGCGCCGGAGATGACCGGCCCGATTGCCCTATCCTGCGGGATCTGGGCGGGAAAGGCTGACTTGGGGTTGCCCTTTGGGCGCAGCTTTGCTTTGTCTTCGCCAGAGAATTCGGTCAGGCCCGTATCGCTAGCGCCGACCGAACAGCGGAGAGGATCACAAAATGGCAAAAGTCGCGTTCCTTGGCCTTGGTGTCATGGGCTATCCCATGGCCGGACATCTGAAGGCCGCAGGTCATGACGTCACCGTCTACAACCGCACCGCCGCCAAGGCCGAAGCCTGGGTGGCGCAGCATGGCGGGGCCATGGCGACCACTCCGAAAGACGCCGTTGTGGGCGCAGAGTTTGTCATGGCCTGCGTCGGCAATGACGATGATCTGCGCATGGTTTGCTCGGGCGAGGATGGCGCGTTTCAGGGCATGTCTGACGGGGCTATCTTTGTCGATCACACCACGGTTTCGGCGGATGTCACACGCGAGCTTTATGAGGCCGGTGCCGCGCAGGGGATCGCCTTTGTCGACGCCCCGATCTCGGGCGGTCAGGCCGGGGCTGAAAACGGGGTTCTGTCCATCATGTGCGGCGGAGATCAAGCGGCGTATGAAGCGGCCGAACCGCTGATGGAGGTCTATTCCAAGATTTGCCGTCGCATTGGCGACAGCGGCGCGGGCCAATTGACCAAGATGTGTAACCAGATCGCGATTGCCGGTTTGGTTCAGGCCCTCAGCGAGGCGCTGCACTTTGCCGAGAAAGCGGGGTTGGACGGGCGATCCGTGGTTGAGGTGATCAGCCAGGGCGCGGCCGGAAGCTGGCAGATGGTGAACCGGCATGACGCGATGCTGGACGATCATTTCGACCACGGGTTTGCCGTGGATTGGATGCGCAAGGATCTGGGTATCTGTATGGACGAAGCCAATGTCAACGGTGCCTCGCTGCCCGTGACGGCGCTGGTCGACCAGTTTTACAAGGATGTGCAGAAACTTGGAGGCGGTCGGTGGGATACATCCTCGTTGTTCAAACGGCTGCGCGCCCTGGACTAGGCAGTCAGGGGGCTGTCTGCCCCCTCTTGGCCCGTTGGGCCAATTCACCCCCGAGGATATTTTTGGCCAGATGAAGAGGATCCCGGGTGGGCCGGGACGGAGAACGACATGAACGAATTGGTGAAGTTCTGGGCAGATGTTCTGCGTCAGCATTGGGGGCTGGACGCCCGATTGACACGGCTGGATGGTGAATATGACCTGAACTTTCTGGTGCAGGCCACCAATGGTCAGGATTATGTTCTGAAAGTCATGCGGGCGGGCTGCGATGCGGGTCTGGTCGATCTGCAAATTCAGACGTTGGCGCATATCGCCTCGGAAGCGCCGGGGCTGCCGTTTCCAAAGGTGTTCCCCGATTTGAATGGTGCACTACTGCCTGAGATCGTTGATCCTGAGGGGCAGCGCAGGCTGGTTTGGTTGCTGGAGTGCCTGCCGGGGCAGTGTTACGCGAAGGCCGCGCCAAAATCCGAAGACCTGATCCTGAAACTGGGGCGTGTACTAGGGGCAACAGATCGGGCCCTGGAAGGGTTTGAGCATGAAGGGTTGCACCGGGCCGGTTTCAAATGGGACCTGATGCAGGCGGGCTGGATTGCGGACAAATTGAACGCAATCTCTGACCCCGCGCAGCGGGCAGTGCTGACGGAAATCTGTGAAGGATTTGCTGCAATCTCGAGCACCCTCTCGGAGCTGCCGAAACAGGCCATCCACAATGACGCCAACGACTACAACATTCTTGTCGAAGGCGAATTGAGCGAGCGGCGGCGGATTTCGGGCCTGATTGATCTGGGCGACATGTGTGCCGCTCCGCGTGTCTGCGATCTGGCGATTGCCGGAGCGTATGTCGTGTTGGACCACCCCAAACCGGAACGGGCACTGGCTGCGCTGGTAAAAGGCTATCACGCGGCCAACCGACTATGCGCGCGTGAGGTTGATCTGATCTGGCCGTTGCTGCGGATGCGATTGGCGGTATCCGTCGTCAACTCGACCTTGATGGCAGCCGAGAACCCGGATGATCCTTATGTAACCATCTCGCAAGCGCCTGCTTGGCGGTTCCTCGAGAACACTTGGGTCAATGGCGGGCTGGTGCCGGCGCGGTTGCGGGCGGCTTGCGGCTTGCCGGTGGTCGATGGGGCCGAACGTATTCACGCGTATTTGCGGGATCATCGGGGTCATTTTGCCGACATGTTCGGTCAGGATCTGAGCGATGTGCCCATGGGCTCGCTCTCGGTCGAAAACTGCGTCTGGCCCCAGAACCCGTTCCACATGCCTTTGGCCGAAGCGGCACGTGTTGGCGAGGAATATGGCGAGGGAATGTGGCTGGGCTATTACAACGAGCCCCGCCTGATCTATGCCGAGCCGGGGTTCCGGAAAGGGCCGTGGAAAGCCTCGGACCGGCGGACGGTGCATCTGGCGGTGGATGTGTTTGCGCCTGCCGGGACGGTGCTGCATGCGCCAATGAGTGGGCGGGTTGAAGTGGTCGAGAACCGCGACCAGCACCTCGACTATGGTGGGGTGATCATCCTGCACCATGAAACACCCGAAGGTGATCCGTTCTATACGCTCTACGGTCATCTGGACCCCGAATGCTGTGAGCGGCTGAAACCCGGCGATCCGGTGGCACAGGGGGCGGCGTTTGCCCGGTTGGGCGATGCCAGCCAGAATGGCGGATGGGACCCGCATGTGCATTTCCAGCTGGCACTTACCACCGATGGCATGGAAGCGGATTGGCCCGGTGTCGGCGATCCGGATGAGATGGAGCTGTGGCACGCGGTCTGCCCGAACCCGGCGGCCTTGCTGAACCTGCCGGATGACAAGGTATTCTATGAACCCACCGACAAGCAGGCGATCCTGCAGGGGCGCCGCGATCACTTTGGCGGCAATCTATCGCTGACCTATGACGACCCTGTCATGCTGGTGCGTGGCTGGAAGCATCACCTGTTCGACGAATGGGGCCGCCCCTATCTGGATGCCTATAACAACGTCCCTCATGTCGGTCATGCGCATCCGCGCATTCAGGCCGTGGTAGCGGATCAGCTGAAGCGGATGAACTCGAACACCCGTTATCTTCATCCGGCCCAGACGGCTTTTGCCGACAAGGTCCTGTCAAAGCTGCCGGATCATTTCGACGTTTGTTTTTTCGTCAATTCCGGGACCGAAGCCAACGAGCTGGCCCTGCGGTTGGCCCGCGCCCATACCGGGGCGAAGGGGATCGTGACGCCGGATCATGGCTATCACGGGAACACGAACGCGGCGGTGGCGATCTCGGCCTACAAGTTCAACAAACCCGGTGGCATCGGTAAGGCCGACTGGGTTGAGCTGGTTGAGGTTGCGGATGATTACCGCGGTTCGTTCAAGCGCGGCGATGCGGACCGCGCACAGAGATTTGCCGATCTTGTGGACCCGGCAATCGCAGCCCTGAAGGACCGAGGGCAAGATGTGGCCGGGTTCATCGCGGAAACCTTCCCTTCGGTCGGCGGACAAATCATTCCGCCCAAGGGCTATCTACCTGCGGTTTATGAGAAAATCCGCGCCGCCGGAGGTGTGTGCATCGCCGATGAGGTGCAGACAGGCGTGGGGCGTCTAGGCGAATACTACTTTGGCTTCGAACACCAGGGCGCGCTTCCGGATATCGTGGTGATGGGCAAGCCAATCGGCAACGGGCACCCTTTGGGCGTGCTGGTGACAACCCGCGAGATTGCCAACAGTTTCAACAACGGGATCGAGTTCTTCTCGACCTTTGGTGGCTCGACCCTGTCCTGCCGGATCGGCAAGGAAGTGCTGGATATCGTCGATGACGAAGGGCTGCAGGATAATGCCCGCCTGATGGGCGACCGCCTGATGACCGGGCTGCGCCAGATCGAAGCCGATTTCGGTTGCGTTGGCGATGTGCGGGGCATGGGGCTGTTTCTTGGCGTGGAGCTGATCAACCCCGACGGCAGCGAAGGCACCGAAATTTGCAGCTATGTCAAAAACCGGATGCGCGATCATCGCATCCTGATCGGCAGCGAAGGGCCAAAGGACAACATCCTGAAAATCCGCCCGCCTCTGACCATTGAGGCCGAGGATGTGGACATGATCCTGTGGGCCCTGCGGGATGTGTTGTCGGAAGTAGGCGATTACACGCCTGCCCCGGTATGCGATCACGACCATCACCACGCGGGATGCGGGTGCTGCTGAACAAAGTAACCCCGGCGCATGGCCGGGGTTTAACCGTTCTGCACATATGATCAGTGAAGGACGGCCGAGGGGCACTGGTGGCCGGTGCTCGGCATCTTGAAGCCTGCGGTCATACGCCGGAGCGTCAGACCCAGCTCTTCGGACAAGGATGCCAGGGCAGGGGCGAAATCCGGGCGCACGATCAAAGACGCCATCATCATCGCATCTTCACGCGCCCCTTCGGACGCTGCGGCGATCATTTGGGCAAAACAATTCTCGTCCGCGCCAAGGCAGGCACAGCCAAGGCCATGCCGGATCAGGGGGCGGCGGCCATGTGTGGCGCATAGCGAACACAGGCGATCCAGTGTCTGCATCGCGGCGCGCCCGGAATCCGAGCCCAGCGCGATGTGAAAATCGCTGGCAGCATCGGCGCGGCCGCCCTCACCATCGCTCCACATCCGCAGGTACATCACGGCACCTGCTTCGACAGGATCGAGATCGGAAAGACGGCCAACCGCTGCGCCTCCGCGCATCGATTGTGCGCTCATTTTGTCAGGATCAGCTTACCTGCGCGAGTGATGCGCAGTGTGTACAGTTGGTCGCCTAGTTCGATATGGGCCAGGTTGCCACCCTTGGTCAGCTCCTCGGCCTTGTGCGCGGGAAGCATCGAGACAGCATAACCTTGGTTTGGGGTCGGGTTCTGTACGTTCATCGGGACATCTCCAGAGCGTGTCGGCATGGTGCCATATCTATCGCGTTTCATGTGATCTGGCTGACCCCGAAAGGGCTGGCTTTCTGTTCCTGAGGCTTAATCTGATTATTTTAGTAAGGATTGTCAAGTGTCGTTTTAACACAAGAGATTGCGCCTCAAAACAGAGCACGTTAGGTCTGGGGCCAGACATTGAAAGGCCTGAAAATATGACCGCAGCAATTGTTTTCGATCTGGATGGAACGCTGGTGGACAGTCTGGGCGATCTGACCGCAGCGGCCAACCGCACGCTGGACGACGTTGGACACGATCCACTGTCGCGAGACGTTATCAAGGGATTCGTCGGCAATGGCCTTCCAAAACTGGTCGAGCGCATGATCCGTCATTGCGAACTGCCGCTGGAGCGCCATGCGGAGCTGACGCAGTTGACCCTGAACCATTACAATGCAGCAGCCAGTGAAACGACAATCCCCTACCCCGGCATCCCCGAGGCGTTGGACAGTTTGCAACAGATGGGATGCGTTCTGGGTGTCTGCACCAACAAGCCCGAAGCACCGGCGCGGCATGTGCTTGAGGCACTGGACCTGTCCCGGTTTTTCAACGCCGTGCTTGGCGGCGACAGCCTGTCCACACGAAAGCCGGACCCAAACCATCTGTTCGCCAGTTTCGATGCGCTTTCTGCATCCGGCCCACGCCTGTTCGTTGGTGACAGCGAAGTTGACGCGGAAACCGCCCAACGCGCAAAAATTCCGTTTCTGTTGTTCACGGAAGGGTATCGGAAAACATCCGTGGCGGAGATTCCGCACACCATGGCATTTGACAGGCCGCAGGATCTGCCGACCCACGTGGCCGAGCTGGTCAGAAGATAGCGCCGCTCAGGCAGGCCAGCACGCGGATCAGCATCGATAACGATCTGCGCGTTCACATGCCCCCAAAAGTTAAGAGGGGCCGGCCGAGGGGGTGTGACCAGCCCCTCATCGGGGAAAGTAAATACCGTGTGTTTGTGTGTGGTAAGTACGGTGAGATATGTTTACCCCCGATCCGCGCCGCGCGAAATTGGGGGATTCCCGTAGACAGGCAAAAAACTCGGAAAAACCCATAAAAAATTGCTGTTTCGATAACCTGTTTGCCCCGTGGACTCTTGCATAAATTTTGGCCTGGCGGTCTGCTGACATGGACGGCTGGACAGCAGGCCGAACGCGGGTGAAAGGTAACCCATGGAAAAACAGGGCAGAAATCGCAATCGCACACCTTTCCCGATGCTGCAGGGCGTTCTGCCTTTTGACCGTGCGCATCTTCCGGCGGAAATGCTGGCGGGCCTGACATTTGCCTGCCTCGCGATACCCGAAGTCATGGGATATACCAAAATCGCCGGAACTCCGGTCATAACGGGGTTGTATACGATTCTGATTCCGATGGCGTTGTTCGCGCTGTTCGGATCGTCGCGGCATCTTGTGGTCGGGGCCGATTCGGCGACGGCGGCCATTACCGCCTCGGCCGTGGCTGGCATGGCAGTTTCAGGGTCGTCAGAGTATCTGGCCCTGGCATCCCTGCTGGCGTTGATGGCAGCCGTGCTTCTGATCGGCGCGCGGATCGTCGGGCTGGGGTTTCTGGCCGATTTCCTGTCGCGCACGGTTCTGGTCGGTTTCCTGACCGGTGTCGGCATTCAGGTCGCCACTGGTGAAATTCCCGGAATGCTGGGGATCGAATCTGGCGGACACGGGACACTCGCCAAACTGAACGACGTCTTTCTGAACATCTCCCACATCCATTGGGCTACCGTGCTGGTCTCGGTTGCGGTGCTTGGCGTTGTGATCGGTTTTGCAAAGCTGTCGCGCAAGGTCCCCGGACCTTTGATTGCGATTGTCGGGGTAATCCTGTGCAGCTGGGCCTATTCCTTCGATGCGCTTGATATTGCCTTGCTCGGGACGGTTCCAAGCGGTTTGCCCACGCTCTCGATCCCCGATGTGCAATGGAGCTGGGGCCTGTTCAAGCAGCTGTTGCCAACCGCCCTTTCGATTTTCGTGGTCATTCTGGCCCAAAGCGCGGCAACCTCGCGGGCCTACGCGGCCCGATATGACGAGAAATTTAGCGAGAACACAGACCTGATCGGGCTGGGTCTTGCCAATTTCGGCGCGGCCTTCACCGGGACGTTTGTGGTCAATGGCAGTCCCACCAAGACCGAGATGGTCGCCAGCGCCGGAGGGCGCAGTCAGGTGGCGCAATTGACCACGGTTGCGATTGTACTGCTGGTGATCCTGTTTCTCACCAAACCGCTTGCCTATCTGCCCACCGCGGCCCTGTCGGCCATCGTGTTCCTGATCGGCCTCAAGCTGATCGACCTGCGCGGCCTGATCACGATCTACAAACAGGCCCGGTCCGAGTTTTGGGTGGCCGCCGCAACCGCTGCCGTGGTCGTTCTGGTCGGCGTCGAACAAGGCATCATTTTCGCAATGGTCCTGTCTCTGGTCGATCACACCCGCAGGGGGTACCGCCCGAAGAACTCGGTGATTGTCAAAACCGAAACCGGGGGCTGGCATTCAAAAGGGCTGGCGTCGCCGAACCAATTCGAGTCCGGCCTTGTGATCTATCGTTTCTCGCACGGCATGTATTACGCGAACGTGCAGAGGTTCACGGATGAGGTAACGTCCATTGTTCAAAGTTCCGACATCAAACCGGATTGGTTCTGCATAGACGCATCGGCCATTGATGAGGTCGATTTCACCGCCGGATACGCGCTGTGTAGCATGGTCAAATTCTTACACGAGAACGACGTCCGGCTGGTGTTCTTACTGCTCGAGCCAGACGTGAAAGCCGAACTGGATCGCTACGGCGTAACCGATCTGATCGGAGAGGACGCGTTTTTTGACACCGGAAACAGCCTGCTGGATGCGTTTCACAAACGCCAGCATTCCGCCCGATGATCGCTCACTGGTAGTATTTCGCCTTCGACATTTTCCCGATCCCCGGGTTGAACGAATTGGTCGGGTCGCAACACGTGTAATGCGCGGCCAGATCAGGCTTGGCCTTGTAGAGGTGGCCGACATTATGTTCGGCCGGATATTCCGCGCCCCGTTCGTCAAACAGCCTGAGCATCGCCGCCTTCAACGCCTTTGGATCAGCGCCCTTTTTGACGATGTAGTCCTGATGCATCACGTGGCACATGAAGTGACCGTAATAGAGTTTGTGAACCAATTGGTCATCGATCTCGGGCGGCAGCTGTTCCAGCCAGTCCTGATCGTTGCGACGCAGCGCGACGTCCAGCGCGATGATGTCTTCGACCTCATTGGCGTGGATCGCCATGTAACGAACGGCGGCCCCGGCAGCGGCGAACCTGTGCAGGCCTGCGATCTTGGCTTCGCGCGCATCGCATTCGAAGAAATCCGCGTCACGGTCTTTCAGGAAGTCCGGCAGCCAGCCAGCAGCCTCGGCGATACCGTCATCCTTCATCTTCAGGATCAGGTGGTGCTCAAACCTGTCGCGGAACTGCACCATCCGTTTGGGCAGAGCTCGGGGCCACACCGATGCCACCATCTGCATGAAACGGTCGGTAAAATTGTTGAGAAACGGAATACGCCGGAGCCTTGCATCTACTGCTCCCTTCATGGCGAAGAAGAACGGCAGGCGGTCCGTGCCCAATTTGTCGATCATCACCACCGTGTCCTTGCCGTATTTCGCGGTGATGTCGAAAACCTCGCGCTGCATGTATTCGGCTGAAACCGGCAGCGATCTGAACTGTGACAGGATGTGACGGCGCAAAGCAGCCAGATCATCGGGGCTGTTCGTTCCGATGTAAAACACCTTTTCAGCCTCGTTTTTCCGGAACGTATCGAGGCGCACTGCGAACACGGCCAGTTTGCCTGCGGAGCCTGCGGATTCGAACAGCTTGGCCTTATCTGCGTTGAACCGCGCGGGTGTTTCCGCGTTCACGTCCCGCACGATCTGCGCATAATCACTGG
Source organism: Ruegeria sp. E8 (assembly GCF_056533985.1). Lineage (NCBI taxonomy): Bacteria > Pseudomonadati > Pseudomonadota > Alphaproteobacteria > Rhodobacterales > Roseobacteraceae > Ruegeria > Ruegeria sp. E8. The sequence continues at coordinate 114,098 of NZ_JBQFOY010000009.1, read as the reverse complement.
CCGAGGCGCGCTTGTTCGTGGCCGCCGGATTTCGGTCGAAATCACCCGCATCGAGATTGGCAAGGATCTCCTCGGGCGTGTCGCCCAGATCGATGCCCAGATGGTTGACCAGTTCCAGTTCGCCCTGTTCGGAGATCCGCGCATAGACCGAGAGTTCGGTGTAAACCGGCCCGCGCTCGACCAGCGACCCGCCGGAATTGTTGCACACCCCACCGACAATCGACGCGCCGATACAGGATGAGCCGATCACCGAATGCGGCTCGCGCCCCAGCGGGGCCAGCAGTTTCTCCAGCGCGAAAAGGGTGGCACCCGGGAAGCTGACGATCTGCTCTCCGCTGTTCAATGGCACAAGGGTGTCCATCCGGCGGGTGTTGATCAGAACCACGTCGCGGTCATAGGTACCGGATGGCGTGGACCCTTCGGTCAGGCCGGTATTGGCCGCCTGCATGATGACAATCTTGTCAGCGGCAACACAGGCTTGCAGGACTTTCCACTGTTCCAAAAGACTGCCGGGCTGGATCACGCAGAGCGCCTCTCCCTCGCCCGAGCGGAACCCGCGGCGAAACCGTTCCGTGGCACGATCGCCGGTCAGGACATGACGCGAGCCCACAACAGAGCGGAAGGTTTGGATCAGGTCCTCATCGGTCATATCGCGGCCCTCAAGAAGTTATGTGTTGCGAAAGCGGACATTCTCGCGGCTAAGCTGGTCAATGCGGGTGACGCCCATCAGTTTCATGTCGCGTTCGATCTCGGCCCGCATCAGGCCAAGGGCGCGCTCGACCCCCGCCTGCCCTGCGGCTGCCAGTGGGTACAGGTAGTGCCGCCCAACACCCACAGCTTTGGCCCCAATCGAAAGCGCCTTCAGCACATGAGTACCGCGCTGGATACCGCTGTCCATCATCACATCAAGCTTGTCACCAACGGCATCGACGATCTCGGCCAGTTGATCGAATGGCGTGCGCGAGCCGTCCAACTGGCGGCCACCGTGGTTCGACAGGATGATACCGGTGCAGCCGATCTCGGCGGCGCGCTTGGCGTCCTCGACGGTCATGATGCCTTTGAGGCAAAACTGACCGTCCCAGTCACGCACCATTTCGGCCACGTCATCCCAGTTCATCGACGGGTCAAGCATGTCGGTGAAATAGCCACCGATCGAGCTGGCACCGCCGCTCATATCCACGTGCTCTTCCAGTTGCGGCAGGCGGAATTTCTCGTGGGTGACATAGTTGATGCCCCACATCGGCTTGATCGCGAACTGGATCATCCCGCCCAGTGTCAGGCGGAACGGGATCGAGAAACCCGTGCGCAGGTCACGCTCGCGATTGCCGCCGGTGATGCTGTCGACGGTCAGCATCATCACTTCGACGCCCGCCTCTTTGGCGCGCTGCATCATGGTGGTGTTCAGCCCGCGATCCTTGTGGAAATAGAACTGATAGACCTGTGGGTTTTTATGCTTTTGCCGCAGTTCTTCCAGCGAGACCGTACCCAGAGAGGAGACGCCGAACATGGTCCCGTATTTCTCAGCCGCCGCCGCGACCGCACGTTCGCCCTGATGATGGAACAGGCGCTGCAGGGCAGTTGGCGAGCAATAGACCGGCATGTCCAGCTTTTGCCCCATGACCGTGACGGACATGTCCACATCGCTCACCCCGCGCAGCACCGAGGGCAGCAAGTCGCAACGGTCAAAGGCGGTGGTGTTTTGCCGATACGTCACCTCATCGTCGGCGGCCCCGTCGATATAGTTGAAGATCGGCCCCGGCAGCCGTTGTTTGGCCAACCGCCGGAAGTCGTGGAAGTTATGACACTGGCTCAGACGCATCGTTGGGACTCCTTAGTAGGCGACCGACGGCAGCCAGGTCGCAAGGGTCGGCCACAGGAAGACCAGTGCCAGCCCGGTCAATTGCAGCAGGACAAAGGGGATGATGCCCTTGTAGATATGCGTCAGCTTGATCTCGGGAGGGCAAACGCCTTTGAGATAGAACAGGGCGAAACCCACGGGCGGCGTCAGGAAGCTGGTTTGCAGCGTCACCGCGACCAAAATCACGAACCAGACCAGCGCCGGTTCATCCAGAACACCAAAGCCGGGGATATCGATGCCCAACCCGTTCACAATGGGGCGCATCAGGGGCAGCACGATCAGCGTGATCTCGATCCAGTCCAGAACGAAGCCCAGCAAGAAGACGATGAACAGGATGAACAGGATGGTCCCGTTGGCGCCAAACCCGGTGGACTGCACCACATGTTCGATCAACTCGTCTCCGCCGAGTTCCCGCAGCACGTACGAGAACACCGTCGCGCCCAGGAAGATGGCGAAGATGTAGGCGGTGGTGTTGAAGGTCGACACCAGAACGTTCCACAGCTTCGCAAAGGTCAGCTTGCGATACCCCAGCGCCAGCAAAGTCGCACCCAGCGCACCGATGCCCGAGGCTTCGGTCGGCGTGGTCAGACCGGCAAAGATCGACCCCAGAACGGCGAGGATCAGCAGCAGCGTCGGGATGACGGCGATCAACACATCCTTGACGGCAGGCCAGTCGGGGGCTGTTGCGCCTTCAGGCAAGGGGGCCGCGTCGCGCTTCACCAGCGCAAGGATGAAGATGTAGGTCAGGTACAGGCCACCGATGATGACACCGGGGAAGACCGCCGCCATGAACAGATCACCCACCGACAGGGCCATCTGGTCGGCCATGATCACCAGCATGATCGACGGCGGGATCAGGATGCCCAGCGTGCCGGAGGCAGAAACAACGCCCGCCGCCAGTGTCGGCTGATACTTCTGCTGCATCATCGAAGGCAGCGACAGTACACCCAGCAGCACCACCGAGGCACCGATGATCCCGGTCGAGGCCGCAAGGATGATCCCGATCAATGTCACGGTGATCGCCAGACCGCCCCGCACGGTGCCGAACAGACGTTGCATCGAGGACATCAGACGCTCGGCCACGCCGGATTCGTCCAGCATCAGGCCCATGAAGATGAACATCGGCAGCGCCACCAGAACCGCGTTGGACATGGTGGCGTAGACACGGTTCACGACGGCACCAAGGGTCAGGTAGTCGAGCCCGGTAAAGGTGCTCTCCAACCCTGTCCACAACATCAGATCATTGTCGAACAGGTAAGCCAGACCGCAATAGGCGACGCCAACACCGGCCAGAACCCATGCCACCGGGTAGCCGGTGAACAGCAGCGCAATGAAGGTCAGGAACATCGCGATGACCAGCTTTTCCTCGGTCGTTTCAACAAGGAAGGTCAGGCCGACGCAGACGGCGGCAAATACGGTCAGCACCAGCAGAATGCGGCGCAGCGGCGCGCCTTCGCGTTCCGAGGCCGGTCCGTAGAGCAGCGCGTGACCGTCATGGATCAGACGCGCAAGCGCCGCCAAGGCCAGTAGAACGAAGCTTATCGGAATGACCGCCTTGAAAGCCCAGCGCGCAGGCAGGCCGGTGGGGCTGTCCGAGCGTTCGTTGACGCGGAAGCTTTCATAGAAATAGTCGTACCCCTGATCGATCATCAGGTAGATAAACGGGGTCAACAGGGTCAGGATGCCGATCACTTCGATGATCCGCTGGGCGCGGCGGGACAATTGCATATGCAACACGTCGACGCGTACATGGCTGTCGGTGATCAGGGCATAAGAGATACCGATCATCGTGACGATGCCGTAGAAATGCCACTGGATCTCGTCCAGCTTGGGATAGTTCTGGCTGAACAGGTAACGCAACGAGACCTGTGTAAAAATCGCCCCCATCAGCAGGACATTGGCCCACATGACCACATGACCGACCGCCTTTACGCCAGTGTCGATGGCCACCGCAATTTTCTGGCGGTCGGTTTCGGGGTGTTCCAGGATGCCCTCATAGGCTTCGACCGGATCATTGAGGCTGTTTTGGGTGGTCATGGTCATTCCTCGCTCAGCAGCCCGGAACACGGGCAGGGAAAGGTTAGAAAGTCCGAAGGTCAGAAAGTAGGAACCGGAGCGGCGGATAAGGCCGCCCCGGTAACGTCAGTAAGGGAGAGATTACTGACGCGGGAGGAAGGCGTTTGTCTTCCAGAGGCTATAGCCGTCACGGAATTCGTTCATGTCGGCCAGGACCTGAGCGAAGAAGGCGTCATTTGCGGCCTCTTCGGCGGCAACCTCATCCCAGGTCGCGCGGAAGGTATCCAGCATCTCGGGCGACCACTGTTTGATGGTGACACCGTTGTTTTCGACATTGTCGATCAGGGCGGCGTGCTGGATCGCCTCGCCTTCGGCAAAGCTGTCGGCCATCGAGGCTTTGCAGGCGTTTTCGATGATCGCCTTGTGCTGATCGCTGGTCTCGTTCCAGACATCCTTGTTGATCAGCAGCTCAAATACGGTTGCCTGCTGGTGCCAACCGGGGAAATAGTTGAACTTGACCAGTTTGTGGAAGCCCAGACGCGCGTCGATGGCGGGCATCGAGAACTCGGTCGCGTCGATGGCACCTTTTTCCAGCGCGGGGAAGATTTCACCACCCGGTAGCAGCGAGGTCGCCACGCCCAGTTTCTGCATCACTTTGCCGCCCAAGCCGAAGAAACGCATCTTCAGGCCGTTCAAGTCTTCGGGCGAGTTGATTTCGGATGCGAACCAGCCCGAGGTTTCGGGGGCGATGATGGCACAAGGCAGAACTTTGACGTTGTAACCGGCCTGATCATACATTTCCTGATACAGGGTCATGCCGTTGCCGTAGTAGAGCCAGGCCATGTATTCGCCTGCTTCGGGGCCAAAGGGCACGGCCGAGAACAACGGTGCAGCCGGGATTTTACCCGCCCAGTAACCGGCAGTCGTGTAGCCCGAGTTGATCTTTCCGGTGGATACGGCGTCCAGAATCTCGAAGGGTGGAACCAGTTTGCCCGGCTCGTACACTTTCATCTTGAGCGTACCGCCCGACATCAAAGCCAGCTGATCCGCCACGCGCGGGATCGGCGAGCCCAGCCCCGGCAGTTCGGTCGAAAAGGCAATCGGTGTTTTCAGCAGAAGCTTGTCAGCGGCAACCGCGGGTGCGGCCAGCAGGCTGGCCGCCACGGCCAGGCTCGTCAGAGTCTTTTTCATGAAATCTCCTCCAGGGTTGGTCGGGGTTTTCTCCGATCAGCGGCGCAGGCTCTTCCAGCGCCTCTCCGGTGGTAAACTAACTTTACCACAACAAACCAGTCAACAACTTTGTTTACCAATGACCAAAACTGAAAATATGATTTTTGGCCGCAACATTGCCTTAGAAATCCACATTACGGCGTGTGAAATTCAAGTTTTGCGCTTAAAAGCCATTTATAAACAACAAGATATTGTGGAGACGGGAGGAAAACTCAGAAGCTTGAGTTTTCCACAGATATGGTTATGTTTATTTACCAGTTGCTTCGGATTTCCAGCTACAAACAAGGCGGCACATCATGAACACCACAGCGATATTTGAACCGGTAGGACACGAATCGCTGGCCGAGGCGGTGGTTGCGCAAGTCGAGGATCTGATCGCCTCGGGCATCCTGAAACAGGGCCGGAAACTGCCTTCGGAACGCGACCTGGCCGAGATGTTGCGCGTATCGCGCCCAAAACTGCGCGAGGCCCTTCAAGTGCTTGAGGAACGCGGTCTGGTCACCACGCAGCATGGCGAAGGCACATTTGTTGCGGCCCTGACGGGACAGGCCATGATGCCTGCGCTTCTTGCGTTGTATGAACGCCACGAGCCTGCATTCTTCGATTATCTGGAATATCGCCGCGAACAGGAAGGGTTTGCCGCCCGCCTCGCCGCACGCCGCGCAACCAAGGCGGACAAAGAGAGGATTTCGGAAATCCTCGACGAAAACGAGCGTGCATGGCAGGAGCAGGATGCCAAAGCATCGCAAGAGGCGGACTTTGCGCTGCATTCAGCGATTGTCGATGCCAGTCAGAACGCAACCCTGATCCACATGATGGCGTCGATCTATGAGCTCACACGCAAAGGCGTGTTCTACAATCGCGACTTCCTGCGCACCATTGACGGGACCGGCGAAAAGCTGTTGCAGCAACACCTGGAGCTGGGCCGGGCAGTGATCGACGGCGACGAGGCGAGGGCCGAAAAAGCCGCAACCGACCACATCGACTTTGTCGAAGAGTCTTTCAAACTTGGAATTGAGCAGCGGCGACGCGAAGCCATGGCCGAGAAACGCCGGATACTGTCGCGCTGAAAACGCGTTGTCCTTCAGGCTGTTTACCGCAAGGGAGCGATGACGCAGCAAAAGACATCGGGCTGGCGGCCTGATGAAACGAAACTTGACCTGATGTCAGATATCTTCTCCAGGCGGGTCCAGAAGACCGCCCGGCTCCAACAAGGCCCGCTCGGACAGCCAGGGATTGAGTTCCAACGCCTCGGACAGTGCCACGCGCGCGTCCTCAAGGCGTTTCAGGCCCAGTAGGGACAAAGCCCGTCCGCTGAGCGCGCCGATGTGGTTTGGCGACAATTCAATCGTGACGTTCAGGTCCTGCAAAGCCGCATCAAAATCCTGTCTCAGGTAATTTACAAAGGCCCGCTGATTGTAACCTTCGGCAAAGTTCGGACAATAATCGACAAGCTTGTTGAAATCGTCCAAAGCCCCCATCAAATCCCACGCCTCACGCCGTGCCATCCCCCGGTCCAGCAGGGTTTGCGACCGGGCATCCGGCGCGTCTGTCCAAAGCACCCACATCTGGTCTGAAATGACACGCGCAGCGTTTTGCGATTGCGCCTTCTGGACCTGCTTGATCAGCGCGTTCACCCCTTCCGTATGATCCGGAGCCGCGGGGCATGTCTCGGCAATTGCCGAGTGCGCAAAGGCGATCAGGAAAATCGTGGCAGCAAGTGTTCTCATCATCAAACAAGGGTGGGCCTTAATCCCGCCCGGTCAAGCCTGATGTTCAAACCCGCCCAGCATCCCTGTTTCCTTCACCGCCTCCATCGCCACAAAAGTCGAAGTATTGGCGACATGCGGCAGGGATGAGATTTTCTCGGCCAGGACACGGCGATATTCCGACATCGTGGCGGTGCGGACCTTCAACAAATAGTCGAAGTTGGACGCGATCATGTGCGCCTGCTCAACTTCGGCGGTTTTGCGGACGGCGGCGTTGAACTCGGCCAATGCCTTTTCGCGGGTATCGGTCAATCGCACCTCGACAAAAGCGACGTGATCCAGGCCCAACCTGATCGGGTCCAGCATCGCCCGATACCCCGTGATCACCCCGCTCGCCTCCAGCCGTTTGAGCCGCGCTTGTGTCGGTGATTTCGACAGCCCGATCTCACGCGCAAGATCAGCGACCGAGATGCGCCCGTCTTCAGCCAGAATCCTTAGAATCGACCGGTCAAACCGATCCAGATCGGGAAAACTCATTTGCACTGCCTATTGCCAATATTTCAGACCATTCGCCTTCAAATACATCAAACTCGGTCCGTTGTCCTGAATTTTCCAGCCTATATTACCATAAAGACCGGAGGACCCATGTCACACAGCCTACGCACACTCATCGACACCCAGACCTATGCCGATCAGTCGGCTGCCCTTGATACCCTGATCGCTCAGGCAAACCTGACGGACACGGATCGTAGCGCCATCTGTGCCGCGGCGGCGCAACTTGTGCGCGACATCCGGTCCAGCACTTCCCCGGGATTGATGGAGGTTTTTCTGGCCGAATACGGTCTGTCCACCGACGAAGGCATCGCCCTGATGTGTCTGGCCGAAGCACTGTTGCGCGTGCCGGATGCCGACACGATCGATGCGCTGATCGAAGACAAGATCGCGCCATCCGATTGGGGCAAACATCTGGGGCAATCCTCGTCATCGCTGGTGAACGCATCGACCTGGGCGCTGATGTTGACCGGCAAGGTGCTGGATGAGGGCAAAGCGTCTCCGGTCGGGGCACTGCGTGGGGCCATCAAACGGTTGGGTGAGCCGGTAATCCGCACCGCCGTTGCCCGCGCCATGAAAGAGATGGGGCGCCAATTCGTTCTGGGCGAAACCATTCACTCCGCCATGGATCGCGCGCGCGGGATGGAGGAAAAGGGTTATACCTATTCCTACGACATGCTGGGCGAAGCGGCCCGGACCGAGGCGGACGCCGCGCGCTATCATCTGTCCTATTCGCGCGCCATTTCGGCCATTGCCGAGGCGTGCACCCATGACGATATCCGCGCCAATCCCGGCATCTCGGTAAAACTGTCCGCCCTGCACCCCCGCTATGAACTGGCGCAGGAACAACGGGTCATGGACGAGTTGGTTCCGCGGCTGCGGGCGCTGGCTCTGCTGGCCAAGGCCGCAGGTATGGGCCTGAACGTCGATGCGGAAGAGGCCGACCGCCTGTCACTGTCCCTGCAGGTGATCGAGGCAGTGATGTCTGATCCGGCCCTCGCGGGATGGCACGGGTTCGGTATCGTGGTTCAGGCCTATGGTCCGCGAGCCGGGCTGGTTCTGGATACGCTGTATGACATGGCCGAGCGTCATGATCGCAAGCTGATGGTGCGATTGGTCAAGGGCGCCTATTGGGACACCGAAATCAAACGCGCGCAGGTCGAAGGGGTGGACGGCTTTCCGGTCTTCACCCACAAGGCCGCAACGGACGTGTCCTATATCGCCAACGCCCGCAAATTGCTGGGCATGACGGATCGGATTTACCCGCAATTTGCCACTCATAACGCCCATACGGTCAGCGCCATCCTGCACATGGCCGAAGATCAGCCCTACGAGTTCCAGCGCCTGCACGGCATGGGCGAGACCCTGCATCAGATCGTGATGGACAAGCAGAATACCCGTTGCCGCATCTACGCGCCGGTCGGGGCGCATCGCGACCTGCTGGCCTATCTGGTGCGGCGTTTGCTGGAAAACGGCGCGAACTCATCCTTCGTGAACCAGATTGTGGATGAGGACGTTTCACCGGAAGAGGTCGCAACCGATCCGTTTGTCGCTCTGCAAACGCCACCGCCCGCGTTGCCAACCGGACCGGACCTGTTTCAGCCTGAAAGACCCAACTCCAAAGGCTTTGACCTGCATCACACGCCGACCCTGGATCAGATCGATGCCGCACGGGATCGGTTCCGTGCCCATCACTGGTATGCGCAACCCTTGCTGGCCAGCGACGCCAAACCGGAAGCGGATGAGCCCGTGATCAATCCGGCGCACCCTCAGGACAAACCGGGGGCAGTGGCTGCGGCCAGTACAGATGATGTCGAGATGGCACTGGCGTCCGCAAACCCATGGGACGTTTCCGCCGCTGAACGCGCCCGCGTTCTGAACGCCGCCGCTGATCTTTATGAGGCGCATTATGGTGAGCTGTTCGCCCTTCTGGCGCGCGAGGCGGGCAAGTCCTTGCCCGATGCGGTGGCGGAACTGCGCGAGGCAGTGGATTTCCTGCGGTATTATGCGGCCAACATTCCTGCGGCCAAACCTGTCGGGATTTTCACCTGTATCAGCCCGTGGAACTTCCCGCTTGCGATTTTCTCGGGACAGATTTCAGCCGCGCTGGCCACAGGCAACGCGGTTCTGGCCAAGCCTGCGCCGCAGACGCCCCTGATTGCGCATCGCGCCGTTCAACTGATGCATGAGGCTGGCGTACCGCGCGATGCGCTGCAACTGCTGCCGGGTGGGCCTGCCGTCGGAGCTTCGTTGACATCTGACCCGCGTGTCTCGGGCGTGGCCTTCACCGGGTCTACGGCCACAGCGCTCAAGATCCGGGCGGCAATGGCGGGATCCATGCGTCCCGGCACGCCACTGATCGCGGAAACCGGCGGGCTGAACGCCATGATCGTCGACAGCACCGCCCTGCCCGAACAAGCCGTGCAATCGATCATCGAAAGCGCCTTTCAGTCGGCGGGTCAGCGCTGTTCCGCGCTGCGCTGCCTGTATCTGCAGGAGGACATCGCCGATGACGTTCTGACCATGCTCAAAGGGGCGATGGATGCGCTGAATGTTGCAGATCCATGGCTGATCTCGACCGATTGCGGCCCGGTCATCGACGAACAGGCCCGTCAAGGCATTGCCGATCACGTGGCCAAAGCGCGCGGAGAGAAGCGGGTTCTGAAAGAGCTTTCGCTGCCACCCGAAGGCACTTTTGTCGCCCCCACTCTGATCGAGGTTTCGGGCATTGCCGCGCTGGAACGCGAGATCTTCGGCCCCGTGCTGCACGTGGCCCGGTTCAAGGCGCAGGACATCGACAAGATCATCGATGATATCAACGCCACCGGATATGGTCTGACATTCGGCCTGCACACGCGCATCGATGATCGGGTGCAGCATGTGACCGAGGCGATCCATGCAGGCAACATCTATGTGAACCGCAACCAGATTGGCGCCATCGTTGGCTCTCAGCCCTTTGGCGGCGAAGGTTTGTCAGGCACCGGGCCCAAGGCAGGCGGGCCGAACTATATGGCCCGCTTCTGCACACCGGATCGGCAAAGCACGGCGGACAGTTGGAGCTCTACGGCCGACCTACCCGCTTCTCAAGGGCAACCAGCGCCGGTCAAAACCCAGTCTCTGCCCGGACCAACCGGAGAATCGAACCGCCTGAGCGAATACCCGCGCCCGCCATTGTTGTGCATGGGGCCCGGAGAAGCCGCAGCGCGCGCGCAGGCTGAGGCCGTTCAGGCACTGGGTGGCACCGCCATTCAGGCGACCGGAATGCTTGATCTGCACCGGTTGGAGAACCTGACCGGCATTTCCGGCGTGTTGTGGTGGGGGGATAACGAAACCGCCCGGCAGATCGAGCAGCATCTGGCCCGTCGCGACGGTCCGATTCTGCCGCTGATCCCCGGCAAACCCGACCGCGCGCGTGTTCTGGGCGAGCGCCATGTCTGTGTCGACACGACGGCTGCGGGCGGAAACGCTGCGTTGTTGGGAGGTGCGGCATAAGCTTGCCTTGACGCTGGGCGCACAAAAGCCCAGCGTCGCACCATGTTTCCGATCCGTGACCATAACCCTTCGGGGCGCACACCTTATGTTGTCTACGCGCTGCTGGCGGCCAACATCCTGATCTTCCTCAGCTATGTGGGGATCATGGATGACGGGCCAAGGATCAGCAGGCTGTTTTTCGACTATGCCATCATCCCGGCGCGGGTCAGCGACGGGTTCGGGCTGGAAACACTGGTGACGTCCATGTTCCTGCACGGCGGGTGGATGCATCTGGCCGGGAATATGCTGTTCCTGTGGATCTTCGGCGACAACCTCGAGGACGAGATGGGCCACCTGCCCTTCCTGCTGTTCTATCTGGCGGCCGGGATCGGCGCGGGCGTGATTCACATTGTCACCGGGCCAGACTCGCAGGTTCCGACCGTTGGTGCCTCGGGCGCGATTGCGGGTGTGATGGGCGGCTATCTGCTGCTGTTCCCGAAAGCGCGGGTGGATATCCTGCTGATCCTGATCGTCTATTTCAGGGTCTTCACCATCCCCGCCTTCATCATGCTGGGGGTCTGGCTGGCGATACAGTTCTTTGGCAGCGTCACCAGCAACCCGGACGAAGGCGGTATCGCCTATTGGGCCCATACCGGAGGCTTTGCCGTGGGCCTGATCCTGTGCGCACCGCTTTGGTTGAAGCGTGGAGGGGTGCAGTTCTGGGACCGCACCCATGGGCACCCGCCCCACCCGGAAGCCAAGTACAAGCTGTCGCAGTCCCGCATCCCGCGTGTTCCGCGTCGATAAGTTAAGAGATGCTTAGCCCCGGATCACCTTGGCAAACTGATCAAAGATCGGCTCGTTCGAACAGATCACTTCACCATCCTCCAGCACATTGCCTTCGGGGTTCAGTGCCTGCACAAAGCCGCCTGCCTCTTTCACAATGATGATACCGGCGGCCAGATCCCAGGCGTTCAGGCGGCGTTCCCAGAAACCTTCGTAGCGACCCGCAGCCACATAGGCCATGTCCAGCGCCGCAGAGCCCCAACGGCGCACACCGGCGCAGGCGGGCATCAGGCGGGCCAGATCCTGCAGGGTTGCAGGCAGGTCCGAACGACCACCAAAGGGCAGACCGGTCGCGAAAATCGATTCAATCATGCGGTGACGGCCCGACACGCGAATACGGGTGTCGTTCATCCATGCGCCCTCGCCTTTTTCGGCAAAGAACATCTCATCCTTGGCGGCGTCATAGATCACACCGGCAACAATCTTGCCCTTGTGTTCCAGCGCGATGGAGATCGCCCAGTGCGGCAGGCCGTGCAGGAAATTGGTGGTGCCATCCAGCGGATCGACGATCCAGCGACGTGTTGGGTCTTCGCCGTCTATGGCACCGCCCTCTTCGGCCAGCCAGCCATAGGTAGGACGCGCGCCCAAAAGCTCTTCTTTCAGGATCGCTTCGGCGGCGATATCAGCCTTGGAGACAAAGTCACCAGCGCCTTTCATCGACACCTGCAAATTCTCGACTTCACGGAAATCCTTGACCAAAGAACGCCCCGCCTTGCGCGCGGCCTTGATCATGATGTTGAGATTTGCACTGCCAACCATTGTCAAAAGGCTCCTGTCCGGTCAAACCGCGCGTATACTGCCGCAATGCGCCCTTGCCAAGAGGAATGATACGCATAACAGACCCGCAGGAAACGCCGTTACTGGGATTGCAGCTTGCGCGCCTCTTCCCGGGCCAGTTTCACCAGTTCCTGCACATAGGGTTTCTCAAGATCATCCGACCGGACCGCAGCATAGAGGCGCCGTGTAATACCCTCTTTCGTCAGGGGCCGGGTGACGTAATCAGAGTTGTATTTGACCTCGCGCACAACCCAATCCGGTAGAACCGATATCCCCCGGTTCGACGCCACCAGCAGCAGGATGACGGCGGTCAGTTCCACCTGCCTGATTGTGGCGGGTTCAACGCGCGCAGGGATCAACAGCTGACTGAACACATCCAGACGCGTGCGCTCGACCGGATAGGTGATCAGGGTCTGACCACGAAAATCCTCGGCCTCGATATAGTCTTTCTTGGCCAGCGGGTGGGCCGAGGCGGCCACAAACACGGCGTTATAGTCGAAAAGCTCCACAAACTCGACACCCGGCAGGTCTTCGGGATCGGAGGAGACCACCAGATCGACCTCTTCCTTCTGCAAGGCCGGAAGCGCGTCGAAGGCGAGGCCGGGGCGAATGTCCACATCCACGTCGCCCCAGGATTTCCTGAAGGATTCGAGCACCGGAAACAGCCATTCGAAACAGGCGTGGCATTCGATGGCGATATGCATGCGTCCGGTGCGCCCGTCCCGCAGCGACGAAAACTCATGCTGGGCGGCCTCGACCTGAGGCAGGATCTGCTCGGCCAGTCGCAGCAGGCGCAGCCCGGCAGCCGAAAGCTTCATGGGTTTGGAACGGCGCAGAAACAGTTCGACCCCGGCCTGATCCTCCAACCCTTTGATCTGATGGCTTAAAGCGGACTGGGTGATGTTCAACTGGTCTGCCGCGCGCGCCAGCCCACCGCATTCATGGATCGCCTTGATGGTACGCAGGTGCCGGAATTCAATGTGCATTTCGAACAGCATTCATGTTGTTGTTGAATAATATGAGTTTGTCTCACATTGCCCGTCATGGCACAAGAAGATCAGTTGATCCAGAGAGGCTGTTATGTCCAAACCTGAAATTTCATTCGAGTTCTTTCCGCCCAAAACTCTGGAAGCCTCTTTCCGCCTTTGGGACACGGTGCAGACATTGGCCCCGCTGGACCCCCGCTTTGTATCAGTCACATATGGTGCTGGTGGCACAACGCGAGAGCTGACGCGCGACGCGGTTTCAACCCTGCATAAGTCGTCGGGCCTGAACGTGGCCGCACATCTGACCTGTGTCGATGCCTCGCGGCAGGAAACGCTTGAAATCGCGGACACCTTCGCGCGCGCGGGTGTGCAGGACATCGTGGCGCTGCGCGGCGACCCGCCAAAGGGGCAGGATAAATTCGTTCCGCATCCCGAAGGATTTGCCAGTTCGGTCGAACTGATTGAGGCGCTGGCCGAGACCGAGATGTTCAGCATCCGTGTCGGTGCCTATCCGGACACCCATCCCGAAGCAGCGGATATGGCGGCAGATGTCGACTGGCTGAAGGCCAAGCTGGACGCAGGCGCGGACGAAGCGCTGACACAGTTCTTCTTCGAAGCCGAGACCTTTTTCCGGTTCCGCGATGCCTGCGCCAAGGCGGGGATCGACAAGCCTATCGTGCCCGGCATCCTGCCGATCGAAAACTGGGCCGGTGCCCGCAGCTTTGCCCAGCGCTGTGGCACGCACATTCCTGTGTGGGTCGAAAAGGCCTTTGAAAAAGCCGTGCGCGACGAGCGTGAAGATCTGCTGGCCACGGCAATCTGCACAGAACTGTGTTCGGATCTGATCGAAGGTGGCGTGGACAAGCTGCATTTCTACACGCTGAACCGTCCGGAACTGACGCGCGATGTGTGCTTTGCGCTTGGCATTACACCAGAGGTCGAACTGGAAAACGTCGCCTGAACCTTAAAAATCCCCAACGATTCGCCCGGGTTACGTTTACGCCCGGGCGCTTTTCGTTTCGCTGTGTGTGAACTGTTTCACATTCACGCCTGCGAAATGACGCCTTTACGGGACAATCGAATCTCCGCATGGCGATTGTTGTCCGCACCCCCTCAAATCAGCCTCGAAATTTGACAAAACTATGACTCTGGCGACACTGGAAGCGTGTAGTTTGTAACGAGTGTGTTGAGTATGGAACCTGTCGATAGAGTGCGGGCACGCGCGGACGCGTTGGCAGACCTTGGGTTGGACCCTTGCGCCAGATCCAGTGAAATCAGGGATGCCTGGCGGCAGATCGCCTTTCATTCGCATCCTGATCACAGGGATGGCGACAGTTCTGGGTTTTCACGCGCCAAGGCGGCCTATGATTTTCTGCGCAAGGAAGGGCTGACGACAAAAGGGGGTGCCAGTTCCGGCCCGCCTCAGCCGCGTCGCCCCCGTTTGAAAAAGCGCATCATCGAGCTTCCGCAGGAAGATATTGCGGCCTGCAAGGCGATGTTGAACCCCGATCAGGTGCTGTCGCATATGCACAGTGCAAGTGATGTTCAGCCAGCGCCGGCCAAAGTCGTCTCTGACCACGTTCCCGACGCGGTCGGGTGTTACGGGCGGCATCTGACCTATTTCGTCACCACGCCAGTGCATCACGGGTCAAATCGCGTGGCCCTGCCAACCACGGTTCTGAGCGGCGGGCGCCACACCGAAGCGGAGATTCTGAGCTTTCAGTCCAAGGACACAGGTGCCGGGGAAGTGGTCATTCCCGATACAATCCGCGAACGCAAATTTCCGGGGGCCAAGAGTGTGCGGATCAGGTTTGAGGCCGATCAGGATATTCGGGATCAATTCTGGCTCGCGGGTTGAACGCAAAAGCCCGGCGACACACGCCGGGCTTTGATCTTCAATGCCGGATCAGTTGGTAACCGGCCCTTCCGAGGTAAATTTCGGGATGACACTGCCAGACGCGTCCGACGACTCGATACCCGGCCAGTTGCCTTCGGCGATGTTGATGTTGCCGGGCACGTCCTCTTCCCAGAAACCGACAACTACATCGGTGATGTTCAGATAAAGCTTGTCATCCACGATGCGCCACAGGTTCGGGTTGGCCGGAACCTTGCCGCCTTTCGATACGCCATAAGCGCAATGGCCATCATATTGAGGTGCGTAATAGGCCGGGTTTTCAAGGAACTTGTCCCGGTTTTCTTCCGAGGCAAAAGCCCAGGTTGCTCCGTTGTATTCCGCGGTGATGTCTGCGTTGCCGCGCACGCCTTCCGGCTGTGACTGACCGATCGCCACCTGATCCAGGTTGCGATAGGCGACAACGTCATAACCCGAGACGGCAAAGCCGGTGCCGTCAATGTACTGCGGGCCAGCAAATGCCGGAACGGCCAGCGTCATGGCCGCGGCGAAGGTCAAAGCAAAGCTTTTCATGTGGTCTATCCTTTTTCGTATCAACAGTATCGGTGACGCCGTGTTGGCTGGTCTGAGAGGACAATATGCGATTCCCGAGCAATTCGTAGTCCTCCTAACGCCGCTGTGACCCCCGACGAGAAAACGTGAGAGTTTGATCGTGGAATATTACAGAACAAACCGGATAAACTGGGTTGGACTCTGCAATCTGCAACATTAGCTGTAGGACAGCCGTGGGCACGGCCACAGATGTATAGGCAAGAAAGGCAAGAGATGAGCGACCAATCCCCATACACCCCCCCAGCGGTCTGGACCTGGGACAGTGAAAGTGGCGGACAGTTCGCCAACATCAACCGCCCAATTGCAGGGGCCACCCATGACAAGGACCTGCCAACCGGGCGTCATCCGCTGCAGCTGTATTCACTGGCCACACCCAACGGTGTGAAAGTCACCGTCATGCTGGAAGAACTGTTGGCGCTGGGACATGAAGAAGCGGAATATAACGCCTGGCTGATCAACATCGGTGAAGGCGATCAGTTCGGTTCAGGCTTTGTTGGTGCCAACCCGAACTCGAAAATCCCCGCTCTTTTGGATCATTCGGGTGAGGAACCTGTTCGCGTCTTCGAAAGCGCCTCGATCCTGTTCCATCTGGCCGAGAAGTTCGGCGCGTTCCTGCCCGCATCCGGCCCCGAGCGGACCGAGGTGATGAACTGGGTGTTCTGGCAAATGGGCAGCGCGCCCTATCTGGGCGGCGGGTTCGGCCATTTCTACGCCTATGCGCCTGAAAAATGGGAATACCCGATCAACCGTTTCGCGATGGAGGCCAAGCGTCAACTGGACGTTCTGGACCGGGAACTGGCGGACAAGACCTATATCGCGGGCGATGAGTACACCATCGCCGATATGGCAATCTGGCCCTGGTATGGCCAACTGGTTCTTGGCCGTCTCTACAGCGCCGCAGAGTTCCTTGACGTCGAATCCTACAAGAACGTCTTGCGTTGGGCCAAGGCGATTGACGCGCGCCCAGCGGTTCAGCGGGGCCGCATGGTCAACCGCGCCTTTGGCGAGCCGCACACTCAGCTGCACGAGCGCCACGACGCCAGCGATTTCGAAACCCGCACGCAGGACAAGCTGGAACCTGCTGCGGAATAACAGCAACGCCAATCATATGACGCGCGGCGCAGTTTGCGCCGCGTGTTTGCGTTTTGCCTGCTATTTCAGAATTGGCGGCTTTTCCGGGTTGCTTCCGGGGGCTGCGCGCACCGTCTCGGCGGCTTGCGGCGCGGGCAGATCAAAGCGAAGGCCTACCTTTGCCAGCAGTGCAGCGGCGGCCTCGCTTGCTTTGAAAAAACCAACATCCATCGCGCCTGCCTCAATCCCCGAAAAGGTCAGCGCCTCAGACGCGGCTTTGGCCAAGGCTGGCTCTGCCCCTTCAACCACATCAACAAATCCCAACAGATGCCCCTGCGCCCCGGCCTCGGATTTCGTGGCGACCAGATAGGCGGCATGGGCCAATCCGCCAGCGGTTGCCAGCTTGGTATCCAATGCGGTCAGCAGGCTGTCCGGCAGTCCGGCAGGCGGTAGGAACTCGGCCAGTTTTTCCTCAACCTCTTGCGGGCGGTGTTGCAACGTTTCAGCCAACCACCCCAGGGCTTCGGCCGGAACCAGCATGGATGACGGCGCAGTTTCAAGGTTCAGGCCCAATCCGATGCCCTGCCCGGCAAGCATCCCCGACAGCACCCGCCCAGACAGCGCCACATAGGGCACGGGACGCCCCGCGAATTGCGCCAGCCGATCCTCGCGATCAAAGGCCAGCACAAAACGCCCGTCGGCCACATCGAACAACTCGGGCGAAATGTTCTCGTCCCGCGCCTCTTCGGTCAGCATCAGAAACAACTCGCTGTCGGCAAGCCTTTCAAAGAAGCGCAGCCGGGCGGCATCGTTTTGCGAATCCGCCTGCATCGCGGCATGTGCCGTGTCCAACGCCGTGGTTTCAGTCATTCAGCACCTCTTGGACCCGTGCGCGCAGAACCGGCAGCAGCTCTGCCTCGAACCACGGGTTTTTCTTCAACCATGCCGTATTGCGCCAGGACGGATGAGGCAAGGCAAAGACCCGCGGCGCATGGTCCTGCCAGTTCCGAACGGTATCGGTCACTGACCCGCGTGCCTTCAGGTGATACTTGTGGGCATGACCTCCGACCAGCACGGTCAGTGGCACTTGCCCCAAATCCTGCATCACCCGATCATGCCAGGTCTCGCGGCAAATCGCGGGCGGAGGAAGATCGGCGTTGCGCGCATCATATCCGGGAAAACAGAACGCCATGGGCACGATCGACACGCGGTCGCGATCGTAGAAGACGGTCTGATCAATCCCCAGCCAGTGCCGCAACCGGTCACCCGACGGGTCGGTAAAGGGCCGCCCGGACTCGTGCACCCGCGCGCCCGGCGCCTGCCCCGCGATCAGGATCGGCGTTCCGGGGCGAAACCAGACAACAGGGCGCGGCATGTGCGCGGTTTCCGTTCTCGCGAATCTGTCGGCACACAGGCGGCACGTTCGGATTTCCTGACGTAAACTGCTCATCTGATTGCGGTGGCTCCTGTTCGCCGTGGCTGTTCTTGGCTGGTCAAACAGATAATAGTGATGCGACAAAGCACCAAGAGCGCAGAATACTGAACCGTATCCGATCAAACATTCACAAGCTTTGTCCGGAAACATTGATCATTTGTTTCATAATTCGACATAATGTAGCCAACATGGGAGGATAAAATCATCCCTTTCAGGCCGCCCGCAAGAGCGACAACACGACAAAACCGAGCAGCAGGCCGCACATGCTAGAGTTCGACAATGTCAGCAAGTCCTTCTGGACCGGGACGCGCCGCAAGGTGATCCTGGACCGGGTCTCGTTTCGCGTCGAACTGGGCAAATCGCTGGGCGTTCTGGCCCCGAACGGGACGGGAAAAACCACGCTGATCAACATGATGGCCGGTCTGGAAAAGCCCGATGAAGGTGTGATCCGACGGGATTGCCGCGTGTCCTTTCCCATGGGGTTTACGGGCGGCGTGGCGAGCAATCTGTCGGCGCTTGAAAACGCGCGCTACATCGCCAAGATCTACGGCATGGACCCCGACTATGTTGAGGCGTATTGCAAATGGCTCTGCGGTCTGGGCGAATACTTCGACCAGCCTTTGGCCACCTATTCCTCGGGGATGAAAGCGCGGTTCACCTTTTCTTTGATGCTGGCGCTGGATTTCGACATGTATCTGATCGACGAAGGGATGCCTGCGTCAACAGATGTCGAATTCAACGAAAAGGCAGGATCGATCCTGAAGGAAAGGTTGCGCACAACGACATTGGTGATCGTTTCGCACAGCCCATCGGTAATAGAGAAATTCGCCCAACAGGCCGCCGTTCTTCTGGACGGGCAATTGTATATGTTTGACTCCTTGGAAGAGGCAAAGCAGCTTTATGACTACGAAACCCAAGGTTAGAAAATACAACTGGCGCCGCAAGCGTCAGACGGAAGGTTCGGCCGAGGCGCGGTCGGACGCGATCTCTCGTATCCGCAATGCGACGCAGGGCCCTGCGGCCGCGGGCGAGGCGCAACCCGGAACGCAGCTGGACGACATCAAGCGCGAAGGTCTGACCGGCCGCCAATTGCGCATCGCGCGGCGTCTGGCACAAAAACACGGTCTGGCCGCGACCTCAGACTATGACGCGGTGCGGTTGCTGCGCAAAAAGGGCGTGGATCCTTTCCAGCGCACCAATCTTCTGGATCTTGCCGCCGCAAAACCATCGGAAAAGGGTGACACGCCGACAGACAAGGTCAGCATTCAGTTGCCGCAAGCTGTAGGTGCCGAAAAGCCAAACCTGCCCGGCCCCGAGCTTAGCCCCGCTGAGCGGCGCAACCTTGAAATCGGTCAGATTCAAAAAGACATCGCCCGTCGTCGCAGGCGCAAACTGTTTGGATTGTTTGCGCGTTTGGCGGCCTTTGTATTCCTGCCGACCTTCATTGTCGGGTTCTATTTCTACCGCATCGCCACACCGATGTACGCCAGCGATTCCGAATTCCTGATCCTGCAAGCAGACGGAGGACCCGGGAATATCGGCGGTTTGCTGGCTGGTACGCAGTTCGCGACCACGCAGGATTCGATCTCGGTCCAGTCCTTTCTGGAATCGAAAGAGGCGTTGTTGCTGCTGGATCGGGACGCCGGTTTTTCCGATGTGTTCAAGCAGGAATGGATCGACCCGATACAAAGGCTGGCCCCCGATGCCTCGCTGGAAGACGCCTATAAGCTGTTCAAACGCATGATCACAATCGGCTATGACCCGACCGAGGGGGTCATTCGGATGGAAGTTGCCGCCCCGGATGCCCAGACATCGACCGAGTTTTCCGAACGTTTGATTTCTTATGCCGAAGACCGGGTGAACGCCTTGTCCGGCAAGAAACGCGAAGACCAGATGCGCGACGCGCTGCAAAGCTTTGAATCAGCGCAGGAGGCAAGACGGCAGGCGCAGGAAGAGCTGATCGAGCTTCAGCTTCAGGGCACAGTTCTGGACCCCGAAAATGTCATTGCCAGCCTGCGCGCGCGCATCAATGAAATCGAAATACTGGTGCAGGACAAAGAGCTTGAGCTTGCCGCGCTACAGGACAACCTGCGCCCGAACAAGGCGAAGGTCGACGGCGTCAAGGCGGATATCTCGCGCCTGGAAAAGGTGCTGGAGGAACTGAACGCCGAGATGCAGGATGCCTCCGCCGGCGAAAACTCGCTGGCGCGGTTGAGCGTGCGTATCCAGATTGCTCAGGCGGATCTGGCGGCACGGGATCTGATGCTGCAAACGGCAATGCAGCAAATGGAATCGACCCGATCCGAGGCCAACCGGCAGGTCCGCTATCTGACGGTCTCGGTGAACCCGGTTCCCAGTCAGGAACCCAGCTATCCGCGCAAGTTTGAAAATACGATTTTGGCATTCCTGTTGTTTGCTGGTATCTACCTCATGATCTCGCTTACCGCGTCGGTCCTTCGTGAACAGGTATCCTCATAAGACCCATGAAACATGTAAAAATATCCGACCTGACAGTCGGCAATGACCTTCCGCTGACCATCATCGCCGGCCCCTGTCAGCTTGAAACGGCAGACCATGCACAGATGATTGCGGGCAAGATGAAAGAAGCCTGCGATGCAGCCGGGGCGCAGTATGTCTTCAAGGCGTCTTATGACAAGGCCAACCGGACCTCTCTGTCGGGCAAGCGCGGCATGGGAATCGATGCGGGGCTGCAGGTTCTGGACGGCATCCGCAAGACAATGGGCATCCCGGTTCTGACCGATGTTCATACCGAAGCACAATGCGCCATCGCTGCCGAAGCGGTGGACGTGTTGCAAATCCCGGCCTTCCTGTGCCGTCAAACCGATATGCTGCTGGCAGCGGGCAACACAGGCAAAGCGGTGAATGTCAAAAAGGGACAGTTCCTGGCCCCTTGGGAAATGACCAATATCGTCGACAAGGTCGAAAGCACAGGAAATGAAAACATCCTTCTGACCGAGCGCGGCACCTCATTTGGCTACAACACGCTGGTGGCCGATATGCGTGCGCTGCCACAGATGGCAAAAACCGGGTATCCGGTGGTGATGGACGCCACCCATTCTGTGCAACAACCCGGCGGCAAGGGCGGGTCCTCGGGCGGGCAGCGCGAATTTGCGCCGGTGATGGCCCGCGCCGCCGTTTCTCTGGGTGTTGGCGCTGTGTT
Source organism: Ruegeria sp. E8 (assembly GCF_056533985.1). Classification (NCBI taxonomy): domain Bacteria; kingdom Pseudomonadati; phylum Pseudomonadota; class Alphaproteobacteria; order Rhodobacterales; family Roseobacteraceae; genus Ruegeria; species Ruegeria sp. E8. The sequence continues at coordinate 92,502 of NZ_JBQFOY010000009.1, read as the reverse complement.
CATTGAAACGCATCAGGATCCGGACTCGGCGCCTTCGGATGGGCCGAATATGATCCCGCTCGACCAGATGCCCCAACTCGTTGACACATTGATGCGCTTTGATGCGCTTGCTAAAGCAAATCCAATTCAAATCTAACGATTGAGACCAATTATGACCAAACCCCTCCCCGAGGTGACCCCCAACACCTGGAGCTTTCTGCGCGACGCGATGATCAAACCCACCGGGTTCCGTGAATATGATGCCCGCTGGAAATACCCCGAAGAGATCAACCTGCCCGGCATGACCGCGCTTGGTCTGGGCCTTGGCACCCAAATGCGCAGGCGTGGGATCGAGCCTGTGATCGCCGTCGGCAACGACTACCGCGACTATTCGCTGGCGATCAAAAACGCGCTGATCCTTGGTCTGATGCAGGCCGGTATTCAGGTGAAAGACATCGGCCCTGCGTTGAGCCCCATGGCCTATTTCGCGCAGTTTCATCTGGACGTCCCTGCCGTTGCCATGGTCACCGCCAGCCACAACCCCAATGGCTGGACTGGCGTGAAAATGGGTTTTGACCGTCCTTTGACCCACGGTCCCGACGAAATGTCCGAGCTGCGCGATATCGTTCTGAACGGCGAAGGTCAGCCCCATGAAGGCGGGTCGTACGAATTCGTTGAAGGTGTGAAAGAAGCCTATATCGACGACCTCGTGGGCGACTTCAAAATGTCCCGCCCGCTTAAAGTGGTCTGCGCCACCGGAAACGGCACTGCGTCAGCCTTTGCGCCCGAGATTTTCGAACGCATCGGTGTCGAAGTCGTGCCCAGCCACACCCGGCTGGACTATACCTTCCCCAACTACAATCCGAACCCCGAAGCGCTGGAAATGCTGCACGATATGGCCGCGGCGGTGAAATCCAGCGGTGCCGATATGGCGCTGGGGTTTGACGGCGACGGCGACCGCTGCGGCGTTGTCGATGACGAGGGCGAAGAGATTTTCGCCGACAAGGTGGGCGTGATCATGGCCCGCGATCTGGCCAAGCTATACCCCGGATCGACCTTTGTCGCGGACGTGAAATCCACCGGCCTGTTTGCCAGCGATCCCGAATTGCAGGCCTTGGGTGTCAAGGCGGATTACTGGAAAACCGGCCACAGCCACATGAAGCGGCGGGTCAAGGAAATCGACGCACTGGCAGGGTTCGAAAAATCGGGTCACTACTTTCTGGCCGAACCGGTTGGGCGTGGATATGACTGCGGCATGCGCGTCGCGGTCGAGATCTGCAAACTGATGGATCGCAACCCGGGTCAAAGCATGTCGGACCTGCGCAAGGCCCTACCCAAGACCTGGTCGACCCCCACGATGTCGCCCTATGCCGCGGATACCGAGAAATACGATATCCTCAAGCGCCTGGTCGACAAGCTGGTTGCCAAAAGCGATGCGGGCGAAACCCTTGCAGGGCGCGCGATCAAGGACGTGGTCACCGTGAACGGCGCACGCGTTATTCTGGACAATGGCAGCTGGGGTCTGGTGCGGGCCTCGTCCAACACCCCCAATCTGGTAGTCGTTTGTGAAAGCAGCGAAAGCGAGGCTGAGATGCGCGCCATCTTCGCCGATATCGATGCCGTCATCCGGACCGAGCCCGGTGTAGGCGACTACGACCAGACGATCTGAAGATAATGGCTTGGGGCATGTTCCAGTGTCCCAAGCCTATCAGTTGCTCAATCACCGCCAAACAGCTTGAGCAGACCTTTCTTTGCCTCTTCTTCCAGCTTGTTCTTCAGCGCATCTTCGATCTGATCGCTGTCGGTGATCGTCGTATCCAACTCATTCCCGACCTTTTCAAACACCTTCTGTTTGGCATCGTCTTCCAGTTCCTTGACTTTCACATCGGCCGCCGCCTCGATGACTTTGGTCAGGTCCGGCTTGATCGACGGATTGCTCCACGGGCCCACAATGCGCACCGGAACCGAGATCCCCTGCCCGGAGTTTGCACGCAGCGCCACGGGCGTGAACAGGTAATCGATGTTGCGCGCGCCCAGACCCACGGTGCCAGTGCCGTCAGCCCGGAAATTCTTTAACGACATAAGCAGATCGTTGTTTGTCAGAACACCCTGATCGATGGTGAAGCTGGCTGTCAGGCTGTTGAACACCGTCGTTCCACCCGACCCGGAGCCCCGCCCCATCAGGCGGTCCAGATCGAAACCGGATATCACCCCTGCCCCGACATCCAGATTTCCCTTGCCGCTGAGGGATCGCATGATCTGATCCTCGGACTGGCCGACACCAAGAAACTCGAACGCTCCGGCGGCGGTTCCCGACAGCCGTTCAACCCCGGCCAGTGTGGTCAGCGCCTGTTTCAAGTCGATTCCGCTGGCCTTTACATTGCCGCCAACGGACAGGCCATTGCGGTTGTTGGCAACCACCTGCCCATTCAACTGACCCGAAAACAGGGTGGCCGGATGCATTTCAAGCACGGCCCGCGACCGGTCCAGCGAAAGGGTCAGATCGCTTTTGCCTAACTCCATTCCGGGAACAGCGATGGAATTGGCCGTCAGACGGATTTTGCCGTTCGCCAACGCCAGAGCGGATGCGTCAATTGGGGCCGTCGACCAACCATCCGGTGCGGGCGCGCTGGCCTGAGATGTTCCGCCCGAGGCCAAAGCCGGACCCGTGTCGGAAATCCGCGACAGATCCAGGTCTCCGGCATCCAGACGTGCCACGATCTGCGGTGGGTCTGAAATGGTGATATCCGCCTCACCCACAAACCTGTTGTCGTCCAACTGCGCCACCATGTTGCGCAACGAAATCCGCCCGTCCTGCGTATAGGTCATATGCGCGGCGATATCGGCGGTTTTGCCCAATCCCGGCGGGACAGCTGTACCGGCCTGACCAAAGGCGGCAAGCATTCTTTCAGTTTCACGGGCCACAACCTTGGTGGTTCCATCCATTTCACCGGTCAGGTTTACGCGCCCGTCAAAGCCGATCTCTCCACCCGGAGCCCGCAACGCCACGTCCAGAGCAGTCACGGCCCCCGAGGCAAAGGCAGGCAGATCCGGGATTTTCAAGTCAACCTGAACTGCACCTCCGGGTACCGGCATGGCCGCTTCCATAATCATGGGTGCCGTGACCTCAGGCCAGCTTGCCGACAAGGTCACATTGGAAAAGTCCATTTGCGGGACGCCGTTTTCCACATAAATCAGCCGCGCATTCGTCAGTTCCAACTGGTCCAGAGTGACGGTCGCTGAAGCATCGGCAGGCGCGGATACTTCGGATGCGGTGCCAGCCGGGGCCGTCGCCGGGGCGCTCAGTTCCCAGTTGCCGTGACCCTCAGTGCGCTCAAGGCGCAAAACTGGGTTGTCGGCAAAAACACGTTTGATCCGCAGATCACCGTTCATCAGGGCGGCGGCGTCGACACCAACAGCAAGGCTGTCTGCGCTCAACATCGGCTCTGGCCCGGCCCAGCTAGCATTACCAAATCGCACCGGACCGGTCTCCATCCCCAAAACCGGCCAGAACGACAGGCGCACGTCGCCGGTCAGTGTCAGTTCGCGCCCGGTTTGTGCCTTGACCTGCTCAGCCAGGATCGTGGCCAGCTTGTCCCCGGGCATCAGCAGCAGCGCGCCGATGACCAGCCCGACCACCGCTACAACAACAAACAGGATGCGCATCAGCCATTTCATATTCTGCTCTCCGCCTTTTGGCTTGTCTTTGCCATGATCATTCAAATCACACGTCACATTTGCAAGGGGAAGCTTTCCCCACTATATGCCGCGCCATGACAACAAACCCGCCGAACCTCCGCCCAGACCTGGCGCCTGCCGCCCGGATCACCGAGACGCCCCAATCGAACCAGCCGACCATCGGTATGGTGTCGCTGGGCTGCCCAAAGGCGTTGGTCGACAGTGAGCGTATTCTGACCCGGTTGCGCGCAGAAGGATACGGCATTTCGCCCGATTATGCCGGGGCCGATGCCGTCATCGTGAACACCTGCGGGTTCCTTGACAGCGCCAAAGCGGAATCGCTGGACGCGATCGGCGAGGCGCTGGTTGAAAACGGCAAGGTCATCGTCACCGGCTGTCTGGGGGCCGAGCCGGATTACATCCGCGAACACCATCCCCGCATCATGGCCGTCACCGGCCCCCACCAATATGAACAGGTTCTGGATGCGGTCCATGCCGCCGTTCCGCCCGATCCTGATCCGTTCGTGGACCTGTTGCCCGCCAGCAGCGTGCAACTGACGCCGCGCCACTACAGCTATCTGAAAATCTCGGAAGGCTGTAACCACAAGTGCAAGTTCTGCATCATTCCCGATATGCGCGGAAAACTGGCCAGCCGGCCGGCCCATGCCGTTCTGCGCGAGGCCGAGAAGCTGGTCGACAATGGCGTGCGCGAGTTGCTGGTAATCTCGCAGGACACCTCAGCCTATGGGCTGGATCGGAAATACGATGTGAACCCGTGGAAAGACCGCGAGGTGAGCAGCCATATCACCGATCTGGCGCGGGAACTCGGGCAGTTGGAGGCATGGGTACGCCTGCACTATGTCTACCCCTACCCGCATGTTCGCGAGCTGATCCCTTTGATGGCAGATGCCGGATGCAACGTTCTGCCCTATCTGGATATCCCGTTCCAGCACGCCCATCCGGATGTTCTGAAACGCATGGCCCGCCCCGCTGCAGCCGCCAAAACGCTGGATGAGATTCAGGCCTGGCGCGCGATCTGCCCGGACATCACCCTGCGGTCGACCTTTATCGTCGGTTATCCGGGTGAGACCGAGGCCGAATTCCAGACCCTGTTGGACTGGATGGATGAGGCCCAGCTGGATCGTGTCGGCTGTTTCCAGTACGAAAACGTGGATGGCGCGCGGTCAAACGACCTGCCCGATCACGTCCCTGCCGAGGTCAAGCAAGACCGCTGGGATCGTTTCATGGAGAAAGCCCAGGCCGTTTCCGAGGCCAAACTGGCGGCCAAGGTTGGCCAAACCCTGCAGGTGATCGTGGATGAGGTCGATGACGAGGCCGCCACCTGCCGCACCAAGGCAGACGCGCCCGAGATCGACGGCAACCTGTTCATCGATGAAGGCTTCGAAGACCTCAAACCCGGTGACATCGTCACGGTCGAAGTGGATGAGGCCGGGGAATACGATCTGTGGGGAACGCCTGTTTAAGGCCCGATCACGGGTTCTGCACACAGCCTATCGGCAAAGCGTGAAGCAAGTTTATTGGCGGAATACGCGATCAGACCCGATCTTTGACTGACAGCCAAAGACGGAGGTTTTCATGTCTCGTATCTTCAAGCTTGGCCTGAGCGGCGTGGTTTTTCTGATGGCTGCGCATTTCGTGGCCACCCCCGGTTACGCCCAGCCCAACCAGATCGGTTCCGCCGGGTTCATTACGGTCGGCGGCAAGCATCTCAGTTTCCACAAGCACGGCAATCTCAAAATCAAACGGTACTATGTTGCACCGAAAGCCAGATCACATTTCAAACATCCCAAGGTGCATCACAAAAAACCGGCTCAGGTTCATCGCTATTCCAGTCCCAAGAAGCGTGTGTTCAGGCATGTACCCCACCGCTCCTTCTCGCGGCACACGTTCAGATCGTTCGGTTTCAAGCGTTCCTACGGCTTTAAGAGGCACTGAACCTGATGGCGCTACGCGCGCCGCCCCAAGGTTCAAAATCCAGGCAAGAAAAAACCGCCACGAAGGGCGGTGACATGTCTCGAAAAGTGCAGGCGGTCCGTATCCGGACCGCCTGCGAATAGCTTATTGAGTAACCGGGTTACAGACAGTCTGGCCTGCTTCGGTTGTGGCAAGCTCATAGCCGCCCGGGCAGCTAGGCGTGCCGGCTTTGTCATAGCTGGGCTGAACGTATACAGGTGTCGGTTCTTCCTGCTGCGCGCAGGCAGTCAGGATCAGTGCAAATGCGCCAACGGCAGCGAGTTTCAGTTTCATGTCCGTCAATCCTCTATTACTTTTCTGATATTGCCCAACTTTTCGGGGCCGCATCCAGAATACGGGCTGAACGGCAATCTGGCAACTGAATCGATCACGTCTTTGTGAGACGCAGCGAAACCATGCCAATTGAGGCCCGTCAGGATGATCTTTGCGGCGTCACAGCTATCCTTTTGACCGCAACGCCCTAAACTGTTGCAGCGACATCAGCCAAAGACGGAGAAGCCACATGTCAGACGCACCAACCATTGCGCAAAAATCACCCTTTCCAGTCGAGGTGGTCGAAGGGAAAACCTATTTCTGGTGCGCCTGCGGGAAATCCAGCCGCCAGCCGTTCTGCGACGGGTCGCATAAGGGAACCGGGCTTGAGCCGGTGAAATATACGGCAGATGCCAGTAAAACGGTCTTCTTTTGCGGGTGCAAACACAGTTCGAAAGCGCCATTGTGCGATGGAACGCACAGCGGGCTTTGATCAGGATTTCAAGCTATTCAGGGTCCCGGCATTTGCGCAAAATTCCGGGGCTTCGGCCGCAGTACCCCGCTGCTGGGCCAGCCAGAGTTCGCATTGCACGTCACACCCGGCGGCGCGGCACCGTGTGACCAGTTCAGCGTATCCCTCGGGTGACAGCCGCCCCTCGGCCATCGCCTCGGTCATCGAAATACCCATGCAGCGCGAGACTGAGCGGGTCAGCCAAAAGTGTTTTTCGACTTCTCCCAAAGCGATTTGCGGCATTACGCGAGCTCCGTCTGCCGGGATTTAAGGTCAGCGAATCGCTGCCGATTCGGGCAGGTGCAGGGGGCGTGATCCACCTGCTCGCGCTGTTCCAGCCATTCAGGACAGTCCTTGGCCCAGGCACAACCGCGGCACTGCTGTACCATCTCGGCCCATTCCTCGTGATTCAAATGCCCATCCCGATAGGCCGCAGCCAAATCGGTTCCGGTCGCCTCTCCCATGCGCAACACCAAACGCAGATGGGTCATGATTTCACCCAGACGAGACATGGCAAACCTGCGTGTTAAGGCATGAGTTTATGGAGCAATTCCTGGTTCCGACAGTATTCGGGCGTGCGCTGCGCGGACACAGCACTGTTCAGCAGGTTTTTGCAATGATCCGGGTTCGGGCATTCTGTGCAGCGCAATACAGCATCCGAGATATGATCCACGGAAATCGCGCCTTCAATGGCGGCCTCCTCAAGATCGATGTCCAGCATTCTGGCCATATCGTCCACCAGTCCGGCGTGCAGCCGCAGGGTCTCTTGGGTGGGCATGCGGTTTCCTTTCCCTTTCGCGCTTTGCCAAAAGGGTAGCGGATCTGAAAAGCCGCACTTTGATACAGGTCAAGATTGGACGCCGATATGATCCAGATAGGCGCGGGTGGCATCCTGAACCCGGCGAAAGCGATCCCCGCCCAGCTTCTTGCCGCCATACCAGCGGGTCACGATGATCACATGGCCTTCCAGCCCGGCACGTTCGATCATCCGCAGGATTACCATGCCCGCCCCGCTTTCCCCGTCGTCGGCTTTCAACGCACCCGTCGGTAACGCAGCGGCCCAAGTGTTATGAGTGGCCTTGGCATAGCTTTTGTCCGATTTCAGATCATCGAGAACGGCGTCGATGTCCGCCCGCGACTTAACATGCGCCCCGGACACCGCGTATTTCGACCCCCGATCCGACAGGATGACACCCAGACGTGTAAGCGCGGTCATTCGGTCAGCCCCAGTTGCGCAGCGGTTTCATTCACGATCTGAACACGCTGTGCGTTTGGCGGATGGGTGCCCAGGAACCGGTCACCAGGATCGGGGATACGGTCAAAGTACTTTGCCCCGATCAGCGGGTTGTAGCCCGCGTTATACGTGATGATGGTGCCCAACTGGTCCGCCTCCAGCTCAAAGTCCTTGACGTAGGCTTGTACACCCGTTTTCGCGCCAAGCTTTCGCGCCTCTTCTATGGCGGCAGCGTCTCCGCCGCGCAACTGTTCCACCCTGCCGAATTCTGCCGCACTGGCGTTGGCGATTTCGCTTTGCCGGGCGATATGCCCCAGCACGTGGTGGGCGGCCTCGTGCCCCATGACAAAGGCCAGTTCATCCGCATTCTGCGTCGATTCGATCATGGACCGGGTGAATATGATCACCGGCTGCCGCTTGTCATCCAGTGTCTGAAACGCATTGGCCGGAGCTTGCGGGTTCAGATCGACAAGAATTCGGAAATCGCAATTTTGACTGTTCGATTGTTTCAAACACTGCTTGCGGGCTTCAGTCCCGATGGCCTGGCTGACCTCGCGAAAGGTCTGCACCATGGTTTCTGCTTCGGGCTCGTCACTCAGCCATTCCTCGGCGGGCTGCACATGCAGGGCACCCTCTGCACAGGCTGCAAGCAGCAGCGACAGCACTAAAATAAACCATCTGCGCATGTTAATTCCTCTGGGACCGAATGGCCGTGATTTCAACATAGTACGCCCATTCCGGCGAGACCACACCGCACATCACAACGAACGGCTTGCATTGCGCCGCGACCACTTGCACTCTGGCCCCATGTTTTCGATTGAGCATGAATTCGACTCGACGGTCATTACGCTTGTGGACGAAGGCGAAAAGCCTTTGCAGGAAGATGTCGTGATCAACAATTTCGCCGAATGCGTCACGCTGGAGCAGTTGGACCCACGCACCGATCAGGTTCAGAGGATCACCTTGTCGCCGGAACAGGTGCGCGATCTGGCGGCCGCGCTGGACCTGCCCGAAGGCGTTTACCAGATTCGCGAAACCGGACCTCAGGGGTCATAGGCAAATACCTTGGTACGTGCGGTTTGACCTTGCTGCAACGTCAGGGTCGAAGGTGCCACGCCAAGGCATTTTGCAAGGATCGCTTGAACCGCGTGATTGGCCTTGCCGTTTTCGGGCGGGGCGGTAACGGACACCCTGATCTGATCGTCTTCTACAATCACCCGGTCGCGGGCCGCCTTGGGCGTCACCTTCAGTTTGAACGTCGCCCCGGGTTGCGCCCGTGTGCTGAGATCCGGCAGATCGCGCAGTTTGGATTTCACCATTGTCATCCCCTTCTCTCAATAGTCTTGCATGAAGGACGTCGGAATGAAATTGATCCACGCAAACCATTGGCGTGCCCTTGAAACGGGCTGCACGCCGACCAAGATACAGAGTCGTGATGTAAAGGAAATTAACATATGTCCCTGAAAAACCCCGCCGCTCTGGAGTTTTTACAATCGCGCCGGTCCCGGCCCGCCAAGACACTGGTCGCACCGGCCCCGACACGGGACGAATTGCTGCCTCTGCTGACCGCAGCGGGGCGCAGCCCGGATCACGGCAAGCTTGAGCCCTGGCGCTTTATCGTTCTGGAAAAAGGCGCCATGCCGCGCCTGGCATCCCTGACCGACGACTGCGGGCAAAGGCTCGGTAAAAGCCCCGAAGACATCGCCAAGGCGCGCAACCAGTTCGATCTGGGGCAACTGGCTGTTGCGGTCATCGAGGTTCAAAAACCATCTGCGAAAATCCCTGCGATCGAACAATCCTATTCCGCGGGCGCGGTCTGTCTGGCGCTGCTGAACGCCGCGCTGGCGGCAGGCTGGGGCGCGAATTGGCTGTCAGGCTGGCAGACGCATGATCGCGGTTTCTGTGCTGACGCATTTGGGCTTGCCGAAAACGAACGCGTCGCCGGGTTGATCCATATCGCCACCGAAGGAACAGCCCCGCCGGAACGCCCACGACCCGACATGGCAGCCCTGACGGAGTGGGTCGCTGAATGATCATCCTGAACGCCTTTTTCAGCGCGCTCGGCCAGATCGGAGATCCCAAGTTCCGCGCGGTCCTGCTGCGCGGTGTGGGTTTGACCATCCTGTTGCTGGTTCTCGCCTGTGCAGGTGCCATCTGGTTGATCAACTGGATGTCCGGCAGTGAGATTTCGCTGCCGTTTGTCGGCGCAGTGCCGTGGCTGAACGACGTTCTGAACTACTCGGGGATTGTTCTCGTCCTGATCCTGCCAGTTTTTTTGATGGTACCGGTCGCATCGGCCATCACCTCGATCTTTCTGGATGAGGTGGCACAGGCGGTCGAGGACAAGCATTTCCCTACCCTGCCGCCAGCACGGCGTATTCCGGTTTCAGAGGCGCTTTTGGACAGTCTCAGCTTCTTGGGCGTGCTGATTGTCGCAAACCTGCTGGCACTGATCCTCTATGCGATTTTCACACCGTTTGCGCCGTTTATCTTCTGGGCAATGAACGGGTTCCTGCTGGGACGGGAATATTTCACCCTTGCGGCCATGCGAAGGATAGGACGCGACGGGGCGCGCAAGCTGCGAGCCAAACATTCGACAATGATCTGGGTCGCGGGCACCTTGATGGCCATTCCACTTTCGGTGCCGCTGGTGAACCTCGTGATCCCAATCATCGGGGCAGCCACGTTCACCCATATCTATCACGCCGTGTCAGGCCAAAAGGCCTGACAGGGTTTATCTTGGCTCCAACTGGTTCAGCCAGTCGAAATCCCGCACGGAAATCACTCCCGAGATGATGATCCCGGCGATGATCGCCCACAGAACAACTGAAATCCCGGTAGTGATCCACATCTTTCTTTTCATGTGATGCACTTCCGGCGCACCTGCGTGGGTGCCGGGAACGATGTCGCCCAGATCGCCTTGGGTTTTGATGCGAATGGGCAGCACCACCAGCAGCGTCATGAACCAGATGACGGCAAACAGCACCAGCGCGGCAGTAATGGTCATTTCAGGCCCTCCGGGGTTGGGGGATTATACCTGCTCAAGCTCAACCAGGCAGCCGTTGAAATCCTTGGGATGCAGGAACAGAACCGGCTTGCCATGCGCACCGATCTTGGGCTCGCCTGACCCCAGAACGCGGGCTCCGGTTTCTTTCAGATGGTCGCGAGCCGCGATGATGTCTTCGACCTCGTAACACACGTGATGGATGCCGCCGGCAGGGTTCTTTTCCAGAAACCCGTTGATCGGGCTGTCGTCACCCAGAGGATACAGAAGCTCGATCTTGGTGTTGGGCAGCTCGATGAACACAACCGTGACACCGTGATCCGGCTCATCCTGCGGCGCACCGACCTTGGCGCCCAGCGCATTGCGGTATTGCTCCGATGCCGCCTCAAGATCCGGTACGGCGATGGCGACGTGATTCAGGCGTCCAATCATACTTCACTCCTCTGTCCTGCGTTGCATGGGTTATGGGGGCTGATCCACCAAAGGACAAGTGCGCCAAATCGCGCGTTAACGTCGTGTTAGCCAGAAGTTCCTAGCGTGAAACCTCTGATGGATAGGAGAGCTGCCATGGACGATTCGGGCCTACTTGCCACAACCACCGTCACGCCCACCGCGACGCGGCCCTTGCTGGGTCAGACTATTCTGGTTGTCGAAGACAGCCGATACACCTGCGATGCGATCCGCCTGATGTGCCTGCACAGCGGCGCGCGCATTCGCCGTGCGGATTGCCTGAAATCGGCCCGTCGCCATCTGCAGTACTATCGCCCCTCGGTCATTCTGGTGGATATGGGCTTGCCAGACGGGTCCGGCGCCGACCTGATCGCCGAACTGGCGGACGCAGCGCCCCGTATCAGCGTCATCATGGGCCTGTCAGGCGATGATACCAAGAAAAGGCTGGCTCTTGCTGCCGGGGCGGATGGTTTTCTGTCCAAGCCTTTAAAATCAATGTCTTATTTTCAGAAATCCATTCTGGAATGTCTGCCCGAAGATCGGCGCCCGAGTGACCTGCACGCCGTACGTGACGAGATCATCCGGCCTGACCCGATGGCCTATCAGGACGATATGGCACATATCGCAGATGTCATGACCGGGCCCAACGATCATCGCACATTGGACTACGCAGCCCAGTTCCTGCAAGGCGTCGCGCGTGAGGCGGATGACACGCCGCTGGCAGACGCCGCGCGAAAGCTGGCACTGTCCCGCGCTACCGGAACACCGATCACGGCGCAAGCAGCCCAAGTTGCCGGGATGGTTCAGAACCGTCTGGAACAGCGAGAGGCGATTTGAAATGGTCACAGCTTATTTCATCACCGCGACCCTGTTATGCGTGTGGGTCTATCGCCAAACCCGACAGGTCGCACGATCCATCCGGATCAATCGGGACAATCTGAAAAACCCGTTGGACTGACACGCCCAACGATCATCGGTTCAAAAAGAAATCGCCCGCGTAACGCGGGCGATTTCTTTTTAGTCTTGGGGGATGATACGCAGACCAAGCTCCATCAGCTGATCCGAGGTCGGATCCGAAGGCGCATCCATCATCAAGTCTTCAGCGCGCTGGTTCATCGGGAACATCATGACTTCGCGGATGTTGGCCTCGTCCGCCAGCAGCATCACGATCCGGTCGATCCCGGCGGCACAACCACCGTGCGGCGGTGCGCCATAGTGGAACGCATTGAACAGCGCGCCAAAACGGGATTTCACCTCATCCTCGCCATAGCCTGCCAGTTCAAAGGCTTTCAGCATGATTTCCGGTTTGTGGTTCCGGATGGCACCTGAAACCAACTCATACCCATTACAGGCCAGGTCATACTGATAGCCGCGCACATCCAGAGGGTTGCCGTTCAGCGCCTCCATACCACCCTGCGGCATCGAAAACGGGTTATGTTCAAAGTCGATCGCGCCTGTTTCTTCGTCCTGCTCATAGATCGGGAAATCCACGATCCAGGCAAAGGCGAAGCGGTCTTTCTCGGTCAGGTTCAGTTCCTCACCAATTACGTCACGGGCTTTACCTGCGACCTTTTCAAAGGCTTTCGGCTTGCCACCCAGGAAGAACGCCGCATCGCCGACGCCCAGACCCAATTGCTGGCGGATCGCCTCGGTGCGCTCGGGGCCGATGTTCTTGGCCAGAGGACCTGCGGCCTCCATCCCTTCGCCCTGATCGCGCCAGAAGATATAGCCCATGCCCGGCAGACCCTCTTTCTGAGCGAACGCATTCATGCGGTCACAGAACTTGCGGCTGCCGCCGGTCGGCGCCGGGATGGCGCGGATTTCGGTGCCTTCCTGCTCCAGCAGCTTCGCGAAAATCGCGAAGCCAGACCCGCGGAAGTGGTCGGAGACCACTTGCATTTTAATAGGATTCCGCAGGTCGGGCTTGTCGGTGCCGTACCACAGGGCCGAGTCCTTGTAGGAAATCTGCGGCCACTCCTGATCGACCTTGCGACCGCCGCCGAACTCTTCGAACACGCCGGTCAGAACGGGTTGGATCGTGTCGAACACATCCTGCTGTTCAACAAACGACATCTCGAGGTCGAGTTGATAGAAATCGGTGGGCGAGCGGTCAGCGCGCGGGTCTTCGTCGCGGAAGCAGGGCGCAATCTGGAAGTATTTGTCGAATCCAGACACCATGATCAGCTGTTTGAACTGCTGCGGGGCCTGCGGCAGCGCGTAGAACTTGCCCGGATGCAGACGCGAGGGCACCAGAAAGTCGCGCGCGCCTTCGGGCGAAGACGCGGTGATGATTGGCGTTTGATATTCACGGAAGCCCTGATCCCACATGCGTTTGCGCATGGATGCCACAACGTCCGAGCGCAGGGTCATGTTCTGCTGCATCGCCTCGCGGCGCAGGTCAAGGTAACGGTAACGCAGGCGGGTTTCTTCGGGGTACTCCTGATCGCCGAACACCATCAGGGGCAGTTCCTCGGCGGCACCCAGCACTTCCAGATCGCGCACGTAAACTTCGATCTTACCGGTTGGCAGTTTGGGGTTCACCAGCTCCGGATCGCGCGCTTTGACGGTGCCGTCGATGCGGATACACCATTCGGACCGGACCTTTTCCAGCTCGGCAAAGGCCGCGCTGTCGCCGTCGCACAGAACCTGTGTCACACCAAAATGGTCGCGCAGGTCGATGAACAGCACGCCGCCGTGATCTCGGACACGATGCACCCAACCGGAAAGGCGGACGGTTTCACCGACATTGGCGGCGGTCAGAGCGGCGCAGGTGTGGCTGCGATAGGCGTGCATGGATCATATCCCTTCGGGCGCAGAATTCGTCGCGCCGATACACCCTGTCAGGCTTGGAAAGTCAAGGCGGGTCGCCCCGTCAAAACGGCCTTTGCACATTGCCTGAGTAGAAATAGACGCCCAGCCCCACCGCAAAGATGATATTGCCTGCTATTGCATGCAGCAGCACCGCATAAAAGAAAGAGCCCCGCTGCCGGTAGGCCCACGTGAACAGCAACCCACCCGCGAACGTCATGAGGGCGACAATCCAGCTCCAATACATTAGATGCGCGAACGAGAATATGGCCGCATTCAGCAGATAGGCCGCGCGCCCCTCGGGCAGGATCGCGTGATATCGCCGGAAGAACAAAGGGCGAAACAGCAGCTCTTGCGGCAGCGCCGACAGCAATGGATAGCCGACCCAGATGAACGCCAGCATCTCGGGCCGGTGTTTCAGCAGGAAAAATGCGGCATCCGGGCGCGTGACCTGTATCAATCCCAAGCAGAAGACAGTCATGATGGCGGTGAACAGCACCACTTCACGCAGCGACCAGTTGGCCCAGCCATAGCGCAGTTCAGCCCAGCGAAATCCGGGCGTCAGGTGCAGCAACACGATCCCCAGCCCGGTCAGGGCAAACAGCGCCGGAAACATCCAGTTCGGTGGCAGCAGAACGGCGATCAGCAACGGCAGGCCGATAAAAAACAGGCCGAACTCCAGCCGCAGCCGCGGCAGCGCAACCGGAGGACCGATCATCGTGCTGTCTTTGGTCACGTGTCTATCAGCTCCACCCGGATCAGCCCGCGCAATGAATTGCCCATGTATACAGTTTGCGCGTTTTTCAGATCGGTCAAGGTCAGGACAGCTTCTGTAACCGTTTCTTTATCCAGCAGTTCTTCGCGCAGTATTCCCGGCAACAGACCGCTGGACAGCGCGGGTGTCAGAATTCGACCATCAGGCATTTCCAAAAACAGGTTTGTGATGGTGCCCTCGCAAAGCTCATCCAGTTCATTCAGGAACAACAGCTCATCGACACCCTCCGGCAGTGCGGCGCGTGCATCATCATAAAGCGCGCGGCGGGTGGTCTTGTGACGCAACCACAGATCATTCGAAGCCAGGCGCTGATCGGAGAGGGCAACGCGCCAGATCGGCGGATTGTCCGCCAGCTCTCCGGTCGTCAGATCAAGCGCGCCCGACGCGTCCAGCGTCAGTCGGCAGCGCTTCGGTGTATCAACAGCTGCACTGTTCAGCAGACGGGCCGCGTCGTCCGGGCTGAACGGCATATCAAAAACCCGCGCAGTGCGCGCCATTCGCGCCAGATGGCGGTCCTGACGAACGAACCCCTGTTCAGGCCGGAAGGCCAGTGTTTCGATCAGGCGGAAACCAGGCTCAGCTGGCGGGCGAAGCGGGCTTTCCATAGCGCCTCCTCATATTCTGACGGGGCGGTGCTGTCCCAAACGACGCCGCCGCCTACGTTCAGGGTGGCGTGATCGTCTTCAAGCATCAAGGTGCGGATGGCCACGTTGAACTCGGACCGACCGTCTGGCGCAGCCCAGCCAATGGTGCCGCAATAGATGTCCCGCGCCCAGGGCTCCAGCTCGGCCAGAATCTCCATTGCGCGGATTTTGGGCGCGCCGGTGATCGAGCCACAGGGGAACAGCGCCGCCAGAATCTCACCCAACCCGGCGCATTTGTGCAGCTGCGCCCGGACCAGCGAGACCATCTGATGCACGGTTGCATAGGTTTCGACCCGGAACAGCTCGGGCACGTGAACCGACCCGGGCAGCGCGACGCGGCTGATGTCGTTGCGCAGCAGGTCAACGATCATCAGGTTCTCGGCCTGGTTCTTTTCGTCCGTGGTCAGAAAGGCCCGGCGCCGTGCGTCTTCTTCCGGGTCGTCGCTGCGCGGTTGCGTGCCCTTCATCGGCCGGGTTTCGATCTGTCCGCCCTCATCCGTGCGGAAAAACAGCTCGGGCGACCGGCTGAGCAGATCGGGCAAGCCATCCTGCTGCACCAGCGCACCATGGCCCACCGGTTGCCCCGCTACCAGTGCAGAATAGAGCGTTTCGCTGTCGCCCGAGACGGTCAGATCAATCGGAAACGTGAGGTTGGCCTGATAAATGTCACCCGCG
This sequence comes from Ruegeria sp. E8, assembly GCF_056533985.1. Taxonomy (NCBI): domain Bacteria; kingdom Pseudomonadati; phylum Pseudomonadota; class Alphaproteobacteria; order Rhodobacterales; family Roseobacteraceae; genus Ruegeria; species Ruegeria sp. E8. The sequence continues at coordinate 76,497 of NZ_JBQFOY010000009.1, read as the reverse complement.
CCGATGGCATCATGCACGGTTTGAAAGGCTTCGGTATAGCGCGCCTCGTCCCAGCGGGGACGGAACGCACCGACTTCACCCGCAGGTGACGGCAAGGCGACACGGTCCGGTGCGTCGTAAACCCCAAAACACAGCAAGGGCAGGCGACGTTCTTGGGGCAACAGAGCGTTCAGACGAGGTTCGAGCGCGTATCCCAGCTCGTAACTGGCATAGCCTGCCAGCCAGGCACCGCCCGCGCGCGCCTCATCCAGCGCCGCCAGGGCCTGGGGCACCTCTTCCGCCACATCCGCGCGGATGATCTGAGACGGACGCTGAAACCGGGTTCCCCGCCCGGCCGGTCCCTGATCGAAACGAATACGCACTTGCATCCTCAATTGTCGTGAGGGGCCGTATAGAGAATACTCCGTCAAGTGAAAGAGGGGAAAGCGGCAATTTCGCATCTGTTTCCGATACCCCTTGAACCTTTTTGCGCGGTCCCTATAACGCAGGACAATTTGGGCGCTGGGCAGTGCCCTGACTCGCGGACAATCGAAGGAACCAGGCCATGCCGAGAAGAACCGACATCCAGTCGATCATGATCATCGGGGCAGGCCCCATTGTTATCGGTCAGGCCTGCGAGTTCGACTATTCCGGAGCACAAGCCTGCAAGGCGCTGCGCGAGGAAGGCTACCGCGTCATTCTGGTGAACTCGAACCCTGCCACCATCATGACCGACCCCGGTCTGGCCGATGCGACCTATATCGAGCCGATCACCCCCGAGGTTGTTGCCAAGATCATCGAAAAAGAACGCCCTGACGCGCTGCTGCCCACCATGGGCGGGCAGACCGGTCTGAACACGTCGCTCGCGCTGGAAGAGATGGGTGTGCTGGACAAGTTCAATGTCGAGATGATCGGAGCCAAGCGCGACGCCATCGAAATGGCCGAAGACCGCGCCCTGTTCCGCGAAGCGATGGACCGGCTGGGCATCGAAAACCCCAAGGCCGAGATCGTGACCGCCCCCAAGGACGAGAGCGGCAAGAAAGACCTGGACGCAGGTGTGGCGCTGGCCCTTGAAACCCTTGAAACCGTGGGCCTTCCTGCCATCATCCGCCCCGCCTTTACACTGGGTGGCACGGGTGGCGGCGTGGCGTATAACCGCGAGGATTACATCCATATTTGCCGTTCGGGCATGGATGCCTCACCCGTGGGTCAGATCCTGATCGACGAAAGCCTGCTGGGCTGGAAAGAGTATGAGATGGAGGTGGTGCGCGACACGGCCGACAACGCCATCATCGTGTGTTCCATCGAAAACGTCGATCCGATGGGCGTGCATACGGGTGACTCGATCACCGTGGCCCCTGCCCTGACGCTCACTGACAAAGAGTATCAGATCATGCGCAATCACTCGATTGCCGTGCTGCGCGAGATCGGGGTTGAGACCGGCGGGTCGAACGTGCAATGGGCGATCAACCCGGTTGATGGCCGCATGGTCGTGATCGAGATGAACCCGCGCGTGTCGCGGTCCTCGGCGCTGGCGTCCAAGGCCACCGGTTTCCCGATTGCCAAGATCGCCGCGAAACTGGCCGTGGGCTACACGCTGGATGAGTTGGATAACGACATCACCAAGGTCACGCCTGCTTCGTTCGAGCCGACCATCGACTATGTCGTCACCAAGATCCCGAAATTCGCGTTCGAGAAATTCCCGGGATCCGAGCCCTACCTGACCACCGCGATGAAATCGGTGGGTGAGGCGATGTCCATCGGCCGCACGATCCACGAATCGATGCAGAAGGCTCTGGCTTCGATGGAATCGGGTCTGACCGGCTTTGATGAGATCGAAATCCCCGGCTTGAACGTCGGCGTCTGGGAAGAAGCCGACGACAAGGCCGCTGTGATCAAGGCGATCAGCCAACAGACGCCTGACCGTCTGCGCACCATCGCACAAGCGATGCGCCACGGTCTGACCGATGATGAGATTTTCGGCGTCACCAAATTCGACCCATGGTTCCTGGCCCGCATCCGCGAGATCATCGAGGCCGAGCGTCAGGTGCGCAAAGACGGCCTGCCCGTCACCGAAGACGGCCTCCGCAAGCTAAAAATGCTGGGCTTCACCGATGCGCGTCTGGGCAACCTGACCGGCCGTGACGAAGACAACGTCCGCCGCGCTCGCCGTAATCTGGGTGTTTCGGCAGTGTTCAAACGCATCGATACCTGCGCCGCCGAGTTTGAGGCGCAAACACCTTACATGTACTCGACCTACGAAGCGCCCATGATGGGCGAGGTCGAATGTGAGGCACGCCCGTCCGACCGCAAGAAGGTTGTCATTCTGGGCGGTGGCCCGAACAGGATCGGTCAGGGCATCGAGTTCGACTATTGCTGCTGTCACGCCTGTTTCGCGCTGACCGAAGCCGGGTACGAAACCATCATGGTCAACTGTAACCCCGAGACCGTGTCGACCGACTATGACACCTCGGATCGTCTGTATTTCGAGCCGCTGACCTTCGAACACGTCATGGAAATCCTGACGAAGGAACAGGAAAACGGCACGCTGCACGGCGTCATCGTTCAGTTCGGTGGCCAGACCCCGCTGAAACTGGCGAACGCTTTGGAAGCCGAAGGCATTCCGATCCTTGGCACCACACCCGACGCCATCGACCTGGCCGAAGACCGTGAGCGGTTCCAGGCGCTGGTCAACGATCTGGGTCTGAAACAGCCCAAAAACGGCATTGCTTCGACTGATGAGCAGGCGCTGGCGATTGCCGAAGAGATCGGCTTCCCGCTGGTCATCCGCCCCTCTTACGTGCTGGGTGGTCGTGCGATGGAAATCGTCCGCGATATGGATCAACTTCGGCGCTACATCAACGAGGCCGTTGTGGTCTCGGGCGACAGTCCCGTTCTGCTGGACAGCTATCTCGCAGGCGCGGTGGAACTGGACGTTGATGCGCTGTGCGACGGCACCGACGTTCACGTTGCCGGTATCATGCAGCATATCGAAGAGGCCGGTGTGCATTCGGGCGACTCGGCCTGTTCGCTGCCGCCCTATTCGCTGTCGATAGAGATCATCGCGCAGATCAAGGATCAGGCGTTCAAACTGGCCAAAGCGTTGAACGTGGTCGGCCTGATGAACGTTCAGTTCGCGATCAAGGACGATGAGATTTACCTGATCGAAGTGAACCCGCGCGCCTCACGCACCGTGCCCTTTGTGGCGAAAGCCACTGACAGTGCGATTGCATCGATCGCCGCGCGTGTGATGGCCGGTGAGAAACTGGCGAATTTCCCAATGCGCCCTGCGTATAAGGAAGGTCAGGACACCAAGATCGCCGATCAGATGACACTGGCCGATCCGGATATGCCGTGGTTCTCGGTCAAAGAGGCCGTGCTGCCTTTCGCCCGTTTCCCTGGCGTTGATACGATCCTCGGCCCCGAGATGCGTTCAACCGGCGAAGTCATGGGCTGGGACCGCGATTTCCCGCGCGCCTTCCTCAAGGCGCAGATGGGTGCGGGCATGGTGTTGCCGTCTTCGGGCCGTGCGTTCATCTCGATCAAGGACGCCGACAAAGGGGCGGCCATGCTTGAAGCGGCACAGGTTCTCACCGCGCAGGGCTTCTCGCTTGTCGCGACGCGCGGCACGCAAAGCTGGCTGGAAGAACAGGGTGTTGCCTGCGAGGTGGTCAACAAGGTCTATGAAGGTCGCCCTGACGTGGTCGACATGTTGAAAGACGGTCAGGTTCAACTGCTGATGAACACCACCGAGGGCGCGCAAGCGGTTGAGGACAGCAAGGCCATCCGCTCGATCGCGCTCTACGACAAGATCCCGTACTACACCACCGCTGCCGCAAGTCACGCCGCCGCTCTGGCCATCAAGGCGCAGGCCGAAGGGGATGTCGAGGTGAAGTCGCTGCAGGGATAACCCGCCTGAGCCACAATCGGCTTATCGATGAACAAAAAGATGCGCGCCCGTTGACCTGACCTCGACGGGCGCGCATTTCTTTTCGGGCATAAGGAGTATGAAACAATGCGCACATTTCTGGTTCTCGCACTCTTCACCGCACTGGCTGCCTGTGACGTGCCGTTTGTTCCATTGATCTGACCTGACCGGGCCCGGCCTTTCAACCTGACCCGATCAATGCTTGCATTCAGGCGGTCTGCGCCTCGCGTTTTTCGTCCCGCTTAAAGAACAGCAGGTAGAACACCGGTGCGGCGACCATGGTCAGGACGGTCGCAAAGGCCAACCCTCCCATGATCGTGACCGCCATCGAGACGAAGAACGCGTCGGTCAGCAGCGGCGCCATGCCAAGAATGGTGGTGATCGCAGCCAGCATCACAGGGCGCAGACGAGAGACCGAAGCTTCGACGATGGACTCGCGCAGGGGTTTGCCTGTGGCGCGAACCAGGTCGATTTCTTCCACCAGAACAATGCCGTTCTTGATCAGCATGCCCGACAGGCTGAGCAGACCTAGCAGCGCCGTAAAGGTGAAGGGCAGCCCGGTTCCCAGCAGGCCGATGACCACGCCGTTGACCGACATCGGTACCAGCAGCCAGATGATGATCGGCTGACGGATCGCGTTGAACAGCAGGACCGAGATCAGCACCATGATCAACAGGCTCAGCGGCAATTGCTTGCCCAGGCTTTCCTGCGCATCGCCCGAGTCTTCGAACTCTCCGCCCCACTCCATCTTGTATCCGGGGGGCAGTTCGATGGCCTCGATCGCGTCGCGCACTTCGGCGTGAACCTGTGCCGCCGTCAGGTCGGGCGGGATGTCCGCGCCGACGGTGATGGTCAGAACACGGTCGCGGCGATGTACCAGCGTATTGAGTGATTTGTACTCGAATCCATCGACCATCTGTTCGATTGGTACAAACTTCTCCGACTGGTCCGAGTACACCACCTGATCGACGATTGAGTAATCCCCGTCCGCCGGGCGGCGCAGGATGATGGGGATCAGGCGGTCACGTTCACGCAGCACCCCGCCCGCGATGCCATCGGTCGAGAATTGCAGCGTGGCGGCAATATCCTCGCGCGTGACACCGGCGGTCTGCGCCCGTTCGGTGGCATAGATCGGCTGCACCGCCAGTTCCTGTTCGCGCCAATCGTGGTGGACGAGCAGAGCGTTGGGCGAAGCCTCTGCCATGCGCTGCACGGCTTCGTCGGCAAGCTGACGCAGCACAACCGGATCGCTGCCCGAGAACCGGGCCTGGATCGGGTCGCCTCCGCCGGGGCCAAAGACCAGACGTTTGGTGCCGAACTCACCTTCGGGGAACTGAACGGAGCCAAACGCTTCCAGATCCGCCTGCAAGGCCGGGATGTCATCCAGACTTTCGGTGCGGATGATCATATGCCCATAGCTCGGGTTCGGTTTTTCCGCCGAATAGGTCAGCATGAACCGGGTTGCACCCTGACCGACAAAAGTCGTGACGGACACCACGTCGTCGCGTTCGGCCAGCCAGTTTTCGAATACCGCCATATCCTGCGCCGTGCGTGCAATCGGTGTGCCCTGCGGCAGCTTGTAGTGCACGAAGAATAGGGGCGTGTTCGAGTTGGGGAAGAACTGTTGTTTCATCAGCCCGAACCCGGCGTAGCAGACAACCGTCACACCGATGAGCCCGGCAACAACCAACCAGCGGAAGCGCAGCGCAAAACGCAGGATCGCGCCGTAGACACGGAACAGGATACCGCCGTAAGCGTCGATCTCACCTTCTTTGCCTTGCTTGAAGAAGTAATGCCCCAGCAGAGGCGTGACCGTGATGGCCAGTACCCAGCTGAGCAGCAGTGAGATACCGATCACGGCAAACAGCGAGAACAGAAACTCACCCGTCGCATCGGGGCTGAGGCCGATCCCTGCAAAGGCCATGATACCGATGACGGTGGCCCCCAGCAGTGGGATCTGGGTTTTCGATGCCACATCTTCGGCGGCATCGCGCGAGGATTTACCGCGCAGCATCGCGATCTGCATCCCTTCGGCCACCACGATGGCGTTGTCCACCAGCATCCCCATGGCGATGATCAGGGCCCCCAGCGAAATCCGTTCCATCTCGATCGAGAACAGCGACATGAACAGAAGCGTGCCGACCACGGTCAACAACAGGGTCGAGCCCACGACGATGGCCGCGCGCCAACCCATGAAGATACCCAGCACGGCGACCACGATGGCCACTGACATGGCAAGGTTCACGAGGAAGTCGTTCGAGGCCTGCTCGACCACCACATGTTGCTGGTAGATCGGCAAGATTTCGACACCGAAGGGGATATCGGTGTTCAGTTCGGCAAATTTGGCGTCAGCGCGCTTGCCGACCTCAACGATGTTCTCCGTGGCGAGGCCTGCAATGCCGAGGGTGAAGGCTTCGGTCCCGTTGTAACGGATCATGATGTCGGGGTCGTTCTGACGGGCGCGATAGACGTCGGACATGTCAAACAGGTTGATCACCTGCCCTTGCGAGCCGACGGACAGACCAGCAATGGCCGACACACTGTCGGAGCCTTCGGCCGTCAGAATGGTGGTGCGGTCGTTTTCAGAGCGCAGAGACCCCGACGAATTCACCGAATCGGCGTTGGCGATGGCGTCATTGATCGCTTGGATCGGCACGTTCTGGTTCACGGAAATCGCCAGATCGGGTTCGATGAAAATCGCCTCATCCGGCAAGCCCTGAACCTCGACATCGGCGACGCCATCCACAGTCAGCAATTCCCGCCGCAGGAATGTCGCCAGTTCGTGCTTTTCGGCGTCCGAAAACCCTTCGGCGGTCACGGCATAGAACAGGCCGAACACATCGCCGAACCCGTCATTCACGTAAGGTTGGCTGACGCCCGACGGCAACCCGCGTGCGGCGTCGCGCACCTTGGCCCGCAGGCGGGTCCAGATGTCGGGCAGTTGGGTGCCGTCATAGGTCGATTTGATCTCGACCTCGATCAGGGATTGACCGGGCTGGTTGACTGAGGTGATCGTATCCACCTCACCCATTTGCTGAATGGCGGATTCAAGCGGTTCTGAGACCTCCAGCGCCACCTGTTCCGCCGTGGCACCGGGATATTGCGTAGCAATAACCGCGTTTTTGATGGTGAAGGCCGGGTCTTCCAACCGGCCAAGCGAGGTGAACCCCCAGATGCCTCCAAACAGGGCAATGAGGATGATCAGCCATGTGTAAAGCGGCCGATCAATCGAGGCACGAGCGATGTTCATCTGTCAGCACCTCAGTTCGCGAAGCCGGTGAAGCGGCGCACGGCCTGACCATCTGTCAGTACCGCGCCGCCGGCCACGACCACTTCGTCACCATCGGACAGGCCCGTCAGTACCCGAACATCGCCGGTCTGCGTGGGTTCAATGGTCACGGGAACGCGGCGGACGGTGCCTTCATCGGCCCCAGCGGGGGAGAATACCATGACGCTCAGCTCACCCGTGGCATCCGCGACAACAGCCGTCGCGGGTACGACAATGCCGGTGCGTTCGTCCTGAACCTGCACATTGACGGTGACCGAAGAACCGGGGAGGATTTGCAGCCCCTCGGGCGGGGTCAGGCCGAACTGGATGCGAAAGGTTTGCCCGACGCTGGAGGTTTCGGCGTCGAATTCGCGGATTTCCAGCGGAAAGACCTCATCACTGACGGGGAATTTCGCAGTGATCGTGATGTCATCGTTCTGGCCCGAGCGTTGAAACAGGATCTCGGGCACGTCCACCTCGATCCGCAATTCGGACATGTCGTGGATGCGAACGATGGGTGCACCTGCCGAAACGGTGGTAAACGCCTCGACCGCGCGGCTGGAGACCAGCGCATCGAACGGCGCGGTCAGGGTTGCGTGTTCCAGTTCGTATTCCGCGTCGCGCAGGGCGATTGCGGCCAGTTGCGCCTCGGTCTCGGCGTCATCGACGGCCACCTGGCTGGCGGTTGTGCCCCGCAGGCGTGACAGGCGCGCGACGGTGCGGTCGGCCTGTTCCTTTTGCAGTTGCGCCCGGTCCAGACGCAGTTCGAACGGTTCCTGATCCAGACGTGCGATCAGGCCGTCCTTGGGGATCACGAAGCCTTCGTTGACGGGCATCTCGACAATCTGGCCCGCGACCTGAAAGGCGAGGTCAACGGTCTGGCGCGCGGCGACGCGGCCAAAGAACTGGCGGGTGAAGCCCGGTGCCGTTTCGCGCACCTGCATGAGTTTTACCGGTTTCGGGGTGTCTTGAGCGGCAATGGGGCTTGCCAGAACGGCCAGAGCAAGGCCGACAGAGGTCAGGAGTTTCATTTCTTCAATCCCTCGGGAATTCCCGTTTTCAAAACGTTGTCACGGATTTTACGCGCCAGTCGCGCGAATTCAGCAGTTTCTTCTTGGTTCAGACCAGAGGCCCTGTGAAACAGGTCTCCGGCTTCGGCCACCAGCATGTTGCGGGCCTCTTCGCCTTGCTCGGTCAACACCAGCAACCAGGCACGGCGGTCTTCGGGGTCGCGTTCGCGCGTCAGATAGCCTGCTTTTTCAAGGGAATCCGCAGCGGCGGTGATCGCAGACGGCACACTCAGCATATCCGCGGCCAGCACCCCCATGCGCTTTGGCTGATCCAGCTTGATCAGCATGTGGCATTCGGGGTGGCTCAGATCGGTTTCGATACAGTCAAATGTCTCTTCCAGTTTCCAGTAGAGGGCATAGACACCCATGATCGCCTGAATCTCGGGGCTGAGGCGGCCAAGTCTGGTGCTGATATCGTCTGGCATTGGGGATCTCCGCGCGAGTCACCGGGGCGATATACTTCGATTTCTGAACTATTCAAGATATGAAGCTGCGCATTCACTTGCATTCCCTTGGGTCAACATATCTTGATCAAACCTCACCATGACTGCATTTTGAGCAGATCCGAAACATTCAGGGTCCGCCATGTATACCCCCGCCATCACCGGTACCGGTGTCTTTACGCCAGAAAACGTCATCACCAATGCCGAGCTTGTCGAGGCGTTCAACGCCTATGCCGACAAACAGAACGCAAAGAATGCCGAAGCCATCGCGGCGGGTCAGATGGAGCCGATGCAGCATTCGTCCGAAGAGTTCATCGTCAAAGCGTCAGGGATCGAGAACCGCTATGTGATGGACAAGTCGGGGGTTCTGGACCCCGATGTGATGCACCCCTCGCTGCGACAGCGCAGCGATGAGGAGCCCGGGATCATGACCGAGATGGCGGTTGATGCCTGCAAGAAAGCGTTGGCGCAGGCGGGGCGCACGGCGGCAGATGTCGATCTGGTGATCTGCGCGGCCTCGAACCACGAGCGCGCCTATCCGGCGATTGCGATAGAAATTCAGCAGGCACTGGGCATTGCCGGATTCGGGTTTGACATGAATGTTGCCTGTTCTTCGGCCACCTTCGGTATCCAAGCGGCGGCGGATATGGTGCGGTCGGGATCGGTGCGCGCGGCACTGGTGGTCAACCCCGAGATCTGTTCGGGCCATCTGGAGTGGCGCGACCGGGATTGTCACTTCATCTTTGGCGATGTGGCGACGGCGACCCTGATCGAACGGATCGAAGACGCGCAGGGCCCGCATTTCGAAATCCTGTCGACGCGCTGCGCCACCGCGTTTTCCAACAATATCCGCAACAACAACGGCTTCCTGCGCCGCTCGCGCCCTGACGGGGTGATCGACCGGCGCGACATGCAGTTCATGCAGAACGGGCGGAAAGTGTTCAAGGAAGTGTTGCCGATGGTCAGCAGGCACATCAGCGACCACATGGACGCCGAAGGGGTCAGCAACACCGACCTGAAGCGTCTGTGGCTGCATCAGGCCAACAAAACGATGAACGACTTCATCGGCAAGAAGGTTCTGGGCCGCGAGCCGGAGGCGGGTGAGCAACCGAACATCCTTCAGGACTACGCGAACACGTCATCTGCGGGGTCGATCATCGCGTTTTCGAAATATTCCGATGACCTGCAGGAAGGCGATCTGGGCCTGATCTGTTCGTTCGGGGCCGGGTATTCGGTCGGGTCAGTGATCGTGAAACGCCACGCCTGACGGCGGGGCCTACTGCGTCGCGGTCACTCTGAAGACCTGAAACGCCGCGTTTTCCGATCCTTCCACTCGTGTGAGGTAGGCGGGGATTTCGCCCTCAACCAATCGCGTTTGCAATCCGCGCCCCTGTGAAAGCCAGGACCAGAACTCGGCCCGCGGCGCGGATGTGCAGAGCATGACATAATTCACATCCAGTTCGGTCAAACGCGGCCCGACCTGAGAGGCGTCGGAGCGATACAGGTCGATCTGGGCCAGAATACCGGCTTGGTTCCGGTGGTAATTGCCCGCCAGAACAGAATGGTCGGAATAGCGCAGCACGTTTGCGGCAAAGTTGAAATCAACCAGAATTCGTCCTGTTGGAAGGTCACGCAGGGTCGCATAGGCCTTGGGCGCTTTGCAGGATGCGCCGGGATCTTGTTCAGCCTGCACGGCAGAGGCAGAGGGTGCGGCCGCAGACGGGGTTTCAGAACTTTCCAGCTGTTTCTCGATGGTCATGCCGATCTTGGGTGAAACGCAGAGGGCGAAAGCGACCATCGCAAGCCCCGGCAGTTTTCGTCCACTGGATTTGTAGCTGTCGTAGAGAACGCGCAAAATCTGTGCCTGCACGGGCACCAGCGAAACGCTCAGAAATGTCATCATGCGGGACTGGTAAAAGAACACGACCAGACTGGCCGCGATCAGGGCCAGAAACAGGGCATAGTCACTTTTTTTGAACGGCGACCTGAGCGCAAAGACCAGAGCGGCAACCATCGAGAGGAAGGACATAGAGAGCAGAGCCAGCACCTCGCCCTTGTGCCGCTCCAGTACACCGCTGAGATTTTGAGCTTCGGCCACTTGGCTCAGCCAGTAATCCCGCATGTCCTGCGGCAAGGCTTCGATCGGGTTCTCAAGGCAATGGGGGGCAAAAGCGTAGGCGCAGATCAATGTCATGGCGCCGACCGCAAGGCACGCAGCTATTCGGCCCCACAGCGGCCAGCCGGACCCGACCCAGGCCGCAGCGCAGAGGCCAAGCGCGGCGACGCTTGCCGGTAAGGCGACGCTGATCGTCAGGGCATCGCAGCTTGGGAACAAGAAAGCCTCACGCCCCGTTGTTGCAAGGCTGACCAGTACAAGCGTCGCGGTCAGCCCGGCGCCAAAGGCCATGGTCGCGCGGCGGGCCGGTTCACCGTTTGCGATCCAGTCAATTGCAAAAAACACCGCGATGATTGCGACCTGCAAAATCGATTCTGTGCCGACCGAGACCGAAAGAGCCAGACACGCCCCCAGCCCCCAACCGGCATAAGCCTTGTTCTTGCGTTGAACAAAGAATGCCAGGGCCGCTGCGAACAGCAGAATCTGAACATTGTGGTGATCAAACGAGAAATAATCGAACTTCCGGAAATGTTCGAGCACCAGAACACCGACAACCAGCGCCGAAACCGCCCCTGCGCGCGCGCCCAGAACACCTCCGGTCACAGCAAATGCCCATAGGGTCAGCCCTGCCAGCAGCGCGGGCCAGACAAAAGCTGTGACCTGCAGGGCAACATCCGGGGCCAGAACCAATCCAAGCGTACCGTAAAGTGCCGCAATCGGGGCGTCGATCAGCCGGGACCAGTGCATCAGAGTACCGCCCTCGGGGCCCATCCGGTGCTGGTAACCGTCGAACCAGCCTTGCCCCGCCAGAAGATCCTGCACGACCACCCAGCGCATTACGTCGTCCGGACCTTCCTGATGGCCATCGAGTGTCATCAGAGCAAGGAAAACCGCGCACGCGCATGCGAAGAACCACAAACCCGCCCGGTCTGCGAGAATACTGTATGATCCCTGCGATTTCTGCATGGAGTTCTGCCCTTGACGATCTTGCCTGCGGCAGACCTTACCGGACAGACGTGACTGAATTGAGGCAAGCGGCGCAGTCAGTCTTCCTGCCTGTCGGTGCGGGGATGCAGGCCGCACGCACAGGCGGATTTCAGCCGCTCAAAAGTGCATAGGGTCAGGATCGAGCCTAGCTGACGCTTTCTTCTTCCAGATGCAGCTTCATCTCAATCAGGACCTGCTGCAGCATACTGGTTTCTTTCAACAGACGTTTGGCTTCGTTGACGGTGATGATTCCGTCTTCGATCGCGGCCTGATATTCGGTCATCAGCATCGCGAATCTTTGGCTGAGCGCGATGACATCCGAGTTCACGCCACCGGTGCGCGGTGTTTCGGTGTTGCGATCGCTGTAGGACAGCGTGATGTTTTTCAGATCCGCCAGAGCCGAGGTCACATGCGGATAAGTTGCCGCGTTTTCAAGGCGCGCCACCGCGTCCACAGGCATGAACCTGTCTGCATGTTCGGCATTGTCTGAGTAGTACCGGCCCAAAGTGGCCTTGGATTTCCCTGTAATTTCACATGCGGCTTCGATTCCAACATCTTTGACCAGCGCTTCCGTGTGTTTCTTCAGATAGGCCCCGATATCTGCCATTGTTTTACCTTTGTTACCTGCAAACGCCTGCCCGATGTTCAGACGGGGGAAAGCGTGGGGAAATTTCCCATAACTGAGTCATAATTGAAATGTCATACATTGGCTATCCCTCAGATATGCGGGGGATTTTGTGAGTGAGTGGCGGCAGTTCAAGCCGGTAACGAGTAATTGCAGGGTGGTATTGTTGAGCCTTGCTCCGTTTTGGCCACATGTTGGCCGACGGCGTCGCTGTTGCGGAAGCGGGGGTTCCATCCCCTAAGAGCCATGGCTCGGCCTCTGCGGAAACAACGGCGACGTCGCTCCATCAAACCGATTGGTATCTTGTTCCGTTTCACCAAGCGCTTTAGACCCGCGCCATGGCAAAGCTGTATTTCAATTATTCGACCATGAACGCGGGCAAATCCACCGTGTTGCTGCAAGCCTCGCACAACTATCGCGAGCGCGGGATGCAGACCTATCTGATGACCGCCGCCATTGACGGGCGGGCGGGTGCCGGGCGGATCGCCTCGCGCATCGGCATCTCGGAACAGGCCGATACCTTCACGCCCGAAGACGATGTCTTTGCGATGATCCGGAACCGTCTGAACGAAGGCCCGGTGGCCTGTGTGTTCATCGATGAGGCCCAGTTTCTGTCGGAAGAACAGGTCTGGCAGCTGGCGCGGGCGGTGGACGATCTGAACGTGCCGGTGCTGGCCTATGGGCTGCGGGTGGATTTTCAGGGCAAGCTGTTCCCCGGATCCGCCGCCCTGCTGGCCCTTGCCGACGAGATGCGCGAGGTGCGCACCATCTGCAAATGCGGCCGCAAGGCGACGATGGTGATTCGTCAGGACGAAAACGGTCAGGCCATCACCGAAGGAGCCCAGGTACAGATCGGCGGGAACGAGACTTATGTCTCGCTCTGCCGTAAGCACTGGCGCGAGGCGGTGGGCGGTTAGACCGGGTTGGGAAGCGCCCTGCCCGCCACATAGGCCGCCACGTTATCAAGCGCCATATGGCCCATGCTGCTGCGCACCTCTTCGGTGGCCGTACCCAGATGGGGCAACAGGGTGACGTTCTCCATATCACAGAGGGCCTGAGGCACTTTGGGTTCGAACTCGTAAACATCCAGCCCGGCCCCGGCGATCTGACCGGATTGCAGCGCCGCGATCAGGGCCGCTTCGTCCACGACCTCGCCCCGTGCGATATTCACCAGAATGGCTGCGGGGTTCATCGCCTCAAGAACCTGCGCATTGATCAAGTGGCGGGTGTCGGCACCGCCGGGAACGGCGAGCACGAGGAAATCGACCGAGGCGGCGAGTGCTTTAAGGTCAGGTATGAACTCTGCCGTGAAATCCAGTTCCTTGGCGCTGCGGGATTGGTAGGCCACCTGCATTCCAAAGCCGTAATGGCACCGCCGGGCGATGGCCTGCCCGATGCGCCCCATCCCCACGATGCCGACGCGTTTGCCCGTCACGTGGTGCCCCAGCATCTGCGTCGGGTGCCAGCCCTGCCATCGGCCCGCACGGACCAGACGCTCGCCCTCGCCTGCGCGGCGGGCTGTGGTCAGCAGCAGGGTCATGGCGATATCTGCCGTGGCATCGGTGACGGCACCCGGCGTGTTAGTGACTTCGACACCCGCTGCGCGGGCGGCGGTTACGTCGATATGGTTGTAGCCGACGCCGAAATTGGCCAGCAGTTTGCAGCGGGGCGCGGGGACTTCGGCAAACACGTCCGCTGAGAACAGATCGCCGAGGGTCGGGACCACCACATCGAACTCGGTCAGAGCCCGCAGCATTTCGTCCCGTGTCATCGGCAGGGTTTCACCGCGGAATTCGACGTCGAATTCGGCGCGGGCACGGGCTTCGACCGCCGGTGTCATCGGGCGGGCAATAAACAGCTTCATCAATGCATCCTTCCTCCGACCGGAACCTCACCATCAGGACCGATCAGAACAATTTCGCCATTCTCATCGGGCAGACCCAGCACCAGAACCTCGGACATGAAACGCCCGATCTGACGCGGCGGGAAATTGACCACGGCCATGACCTGCTTGCCCACCAGGGTCGACGGATCGTAATGCGCCGTGATCTGAGCCGAGGTCTTGCGTTCGCCGATTTCGTCGCCGAAGTCGATCCACATCTTGATCGCGGGTTTGCGGGCCTCGGGATAGGGTTCGGCGCGGATCACCTCGCCCACGCGGATATCGACTTTGAGAAAGTCGTCGAAAGAAATCTCACTCACGCGACAGCTCCTTGGATCGGTCGGTTGCGGCCTTGACGGCGCGGTGCAGCAGGTCGGGGAACCCCTGTTCGTCATGCATCAGCACCTCAAGGGCCGCCTGTGTGGTCCCGTTCGGAGAGGTCACGTTGACGCGCAGCTGCGTCGGGTTTTCCTCGGCGGCCATGGCCAAAGCGCCGGCACCCGCGACCGTGGACTTGGCCAGTTTCATCGCCATGTCCGCAGGCAGGCCATGCGCCTCACCCGCTGCGGCGAGGGTTTCGATCAGGTGGAAGACATAGGCCGGGCCCGAGCCACTGAGACCGGTGACGGCATCCATCTGGGCCTCATCCTCAAGGCGAACCGTCTCACCCACTGCCGACAGCAGATTTTCGGCAAGGGCCAGATCCTTATCCGAGGCGTGGCTGTTGCCGATCAGAGCGGTGATCCCCTGACGGATAGCGGCAGGGGTGTTGGGCATGGCGCGGATGATCGGGGTGTTGCTGCCCAGAACGGATTCGAACGTGGCAATCGACGTGCCCGCCGCGACCGAGACAAACAGGCTGCTGCCACCGCCCAGCGCCTGAATGGCTGGCAAAGCCTCGCCCATCATCTGCGGTTTGACTGCAACAAGCACCACGGCGGGGGCTTCGGGCAAGGGGGTGTTGATGTTGACGCCCTGCGCTTTCAGCCAGTCTGACGGGTATGGGTCGATCACCCAAACAGACGCTGGCGGGAGGCCGTGTTCCAGCCATCCCGCCAGCATTGCGGACCCCATCTTTCCGCACCCCAGAAGCACAAGCCCCTGTTCGGCCACACGCGTCATGTCCATTTGCCCCTCCCGCGTTACATGTCGGTTCGGGGCGAAGCTTTACGCCCGGCCGTAGGCCTCTGCAATGGCCACTTGCATGGCTTCTTCTGGTTCTCGATTGCCCCAGGTCACCAGTTGGATCGCGGGGTAATACCGCTCGGCGCTCATGACGGCGGCGGTGATCATCGTGTTGATCTGATCCGCGCTGGCTGTCTGTCCCCCTGCAAGGACCAGCCCATAGCGGTAGACCATCAGCTTCTGGTTCGCCCAATAGGTGAAGGCACCTGCCCAGCACTGGTCATTCATCTTGTTGAGCAACTCATAGAGCTGCATTTCACGCTCGGCCGGTGGTTCCATTTCGAACGAGCACACCATGCGCAGCGTTTCGTCATAGTTGGACCAGGCCAGAGTGATCGAATACGTCCGCCACTGGCCTTCGACGGCCATGGCAATCTGATCGTCCCCAATGCGATCAAAATCCCAGTCGTGATGTTCGGCCAGATGTTCAACAATGTCGATCGGATGAATGTCTTCTTCGAGATACTGCTCGGAAAGGGCCATAATGCCACCTCACTAATCTCTAGCATTTCGGGGCTGGCAGCGCCCCAGCGCTAGTTGCCTGCTCTACAAGCCGGGCTTCCCCCGTAGGCCTGTACTAAATATGGTGCGATGTGGCGTAGGTTCTGGCAACCCTATTTCTTGGGGATAACAGCAATAAGTTGTGGACAGTCGGCAACGGAGATCAAAATATTGGCACTTTCACCAGCTTTGTCTTGATTAAATTCCGCGAAGCGTCAGAATACACGTCACCGCACAATCCGGGCTGGACTGCGCGGCGCTGAGTTTTGTCCAAAATCTTTGAAAACGGGAAACGCCTGGGCGTTATTTGTCCAGTTTTGCTTCGAGCGCGGCGATGCGGGCTTCGAGGGCTGCGTTTTCTTCGCGGGCTTTCTGGGCCATGGCGCGGACGGCGTCGAATTCTTCACGGGTGACGAAATCACGGTCGGCCAGCCAGCGGTCGAGCATCGACTTCATTGCATTCTCGGCCTCTTCCCGCGCGCCCTGCGCCACGCCCATGGCGTTGGTCATCAGTTGGGAAACGTCGTCCAGGATCTTGTTGCGGGTTTGCATATCTATACTCCGGTATCGCGGTTGGTCTTTATATGGGCAAGGAATGGCGCAAGCTCAAGGTTGACTTGCCCTGCAAACCCCGGGCAATGAGACGCACATGCAGGCTGTTCTGAATTTCCCCGATCTGTCGCCCGAACTGTTCTCGATCTCGCTGTTCGGGATGGAGTTCGCCTTAAGGTGGTATGCTCTGGCCTATATTGCGGGCATTCTGATCGCATGGCGACTGGCGGTTGTGGCGCTGCGTCGCCCAGCGCTCTGGCCTGCGGACGGTCCGCCGATGAAGCCCGAACAGCTGGAGGATCTGGTCACCTGGATCATTCTGGGCGTGATTCTGGGCGGGCGATTGGGCTTTGTGCTGTTTTACCAGCCCGCCTATTACCTGACGCACCCGTTGGAGATTCTGAAGGTCTGGCAAGGGGGCATGGCATTTCATGGCGGCCTGCTGGGCGTCATCCTCGCGTCCTATCTGTTTGCTCGCCGCCATCAGATCCCTGCCCTGTCGCTGGGTGATCTGGTCGCCTACACTGTTCCGCCAGGTCTGCTGTTGGGGCGGCTGGCCAATTTCGTGAATGCCGAGCTGTGGGGCCGCCCGAGCGAGTTGCCCTGGGCCGTGATCTTTCCCGGTTTTGCCGCGCAGGATTGCCCCGGTGTGGTTGCGGGTATGTGTGCCCGGCACCCTTCGCAGCTGTATGAAGCGGCGCTGGAAGGCGTGTTGCTGGGCGCGTTGTTGCTGTGGCTGGTCTATCGCCGGGGGGGCTTTCAGAAACCCGGCCTGATCATGGGCACGTTTCTGGCCGGTTACGGCGCGTCGCGCTTTATTGTTGAGTTCTTCCGCCAGCCGGATGCGCAATTCGTCTCGCCCGGTAATCCTCTGGGGTTGGCCTGGCATGTGGGCGGCTATGGTTTGACCATGGGCCAGATTCTGTCGCTGCCGATGATCGCGCTTGGCCTGTGGTTTGTGCTGCGCGCGCGGCGGGTGACATGAGCCTGACCGATCATCTGATCGCCCGCATCCGGCAGGATGGGCCGATGAGTGTGGCCGATTACATGGCCGAATGTCTGATGCATCCCACGCTGGGCTATTACACAACGCGTGATCCGCTTGGGGTCGCGGGGGATTTCACCACTGCACCGGAAATCAGCCAGATGTTCGGGGAGTTGATCGGGCTGTCTCTGGCGCAAAGCTGGATGGATCAGGGAAAGCCTGCGCCGGTCACGCTGTGCGAACTGGGGCCGGGGCGCGGTACGTTGATGGCCGATATCCTGCGCGCCACGCGCTCCGTTCCCGGATTTCATGATGCCGCGCAGGTGGTGCTGGTCGAGGCCTCGCCGGTGTTGAAGCAGGTGCAGGCTGAAACCCTGAAGGATTACGCGCCTGAGTGGATCGACAGTGTGGCCGACCTGCCGGACCAGCCGTTGTTGTTGGTGGCAAACGAGTTCTTTGACGCCCTGCCCATTCGTCAGTTCCTGCGTGAAGGTGACGGCTGGTGTGAGCGTCTGGTGGGCGAACGGGACGGCTCATTGCTGTTCGGACGGGGTCCCAACGGGCCGCAAGTGGCGCTGAATGATCGGCTTGCCGATACCGAGGACGGAGATCTGGTCGAGCTGTGCGCGGCGGCGATAGCAATCTTGACCGTGATCGCGGGGCGGATCGCCAGCCATGGCGGCGCCGCGCTGATGGTGGACTATGGCGACTGGCATTCGTTGGGCGACACGTTGCAGGCTTTGCAAAACCACGAGCACGCCGATCCTTTGGCGGCCCCTGGTCAGGCCGATCTGACCGCGCATGTGGATTTTGAACCTTTGGCCGTTGCAACCCGCGCCTGTGGCTGTCGCCATACCCGCGTGACACCTCAGGGCGTGTTTCTGGAGCGGCTGGGCATTACGGCGCGGGCGCAGGCTTTGTCCAAGGCGCTGAGCGGTTCCGAGCTGGACGCGTTGATTGCCGCGCATCGCCGGTTGACGCACCCGGATGAAATGGGAAATCTGTTCAAAGTGATGGGCCTTTTCCCGGCCTATGCCGCCCCACCGCCAGGACTTGAGCCATGACACTGGAAATTCTGACCTCAGACCTGCTTTCTCCGTATCGTCATGGGTTCTTCACCCGTCGCGGCGGGGCCTCATCGGGGATCTTCAGCGGTTTGAATTGCGGCTATGGATCATCGGATCAGACCGAGATTGTCGCGCTGAACCGCAGACGGGTGGCCGATGCGATGGAGGTCGCCCCCGAGGCGATGATCGGTGTGCTCCAGGTGCATTCACCAACGGTCCTGACGGTTGAACAGCCCATTGAAGGCGAAAAGCCGCGTGCAGATGCCGTTGTGACGGCCACGCCCGGTCTGGCCCTGACGATTCTGACGGCAGATTGCCAACCGGTCCTGTTTGCCGATTCCAAGGCCAATGTGATCGGTGCGGCGCATGCAGGCTGGCGTGGGGCGCTGGATGGTGTGCTGGAGGCCACGCTGGACGCCATGGAAGCGCTTGGCGCAGAACGCGGCAACATCAGCGCCGTGATCGGCCCCAGCATTTCACAGCGCGCCTATGAAGTGGGGCCCGAGTTTCTGGACGCCTTTATGGCGGATTCACCAGACAACACCCGGTTCTTTGCCAATGGTCAGGATGACCGACTGCAATTCGACCTGCCCGCCTTTGGTCTGCACCGGTTGCGGCAGGCCGGAATAGCGCAATCGGAATGGACCCGGCACTGCACATACTCCGACCCGGATCGGTTCTATTCCTACCGCCGCTCGACACACGCGAAAGAGGCTGATTACGGACGGCTGATTTCGGTCATACGTTTGTGATCGAGGCCTAGATTTAGGCGCGCCGCCACGTTTCCGCCACATTTGTTGTGTTTACCGGACTCAGAATCGTAACGAGTTTTTGCCAGCAATCAGATGGTCATCTGACGTTCAGGTTTCGAACGCTGGCGTGGTGAGTGGAAGGATAGACCGACTAAATTTCTTGTCTGCAAAACATCCCGGATAAGCCTTACCCACGCCGCAAATGGGCGTCACAAAAGGTTCATAAAGGATGCGGGGACCAGGTTCCCGTACAGAGCAGGACCAGAAAATGAAAACAAAATCTCGCTTTCTCAAAGCAATGGTCGCGGCTACGCGGGACCAAAAGCTGGAAATGCCGTGGAAGCGGATATCAAGCCATTCTGCCAGGGTCGCCTGCCGCATCGCGGCGCGACGCTGAGGCAGAAAAGCCCCGAGACCAAGCTGCCGGTCTTGTCAGGGCAATAACGCATCAGGCTTGCTCCGACCTGGTGTGTGGTGGGTCTCGGACGATGGGTTCGTGACCTGTTCAGGAGTTGTGTGTGTGCGGGCAATTTTCGCCCGTGAAGTACGAGTTTGTCTGGGGGGTCAATGTGTTGACCATTGGAAAGCGAAGTTTTGTCGCGATGCGGGGTCTTACCGGCCGCCGCCCGAGGGTCACCCATTTGTTTCAAGACAAAGAACCAGTTCGCCGGGTTGGCCTGTACGGGGGTACGCCGCGCCTGATCGGACTTTTTGAGGGGACGGAATATTAATGACTATTCCAAGTTCACTGGCCCGCGCGGCCAGAAATGCCATCGAAACGACGGCGATGCTGCGGGAAGCACCGCGGCCCGTCACAAAACCAAAGGCTCAGCTGCGCCGGTATGAAGTCAGCAGCCTGCTGAAAAACGGAACCGTTGTTCAGACCCGACACATCGCGCCCGCTCTGCCGATGTTCGAAGATGCTTTTTGCGCCTTTACGCGCGGGTCGTTGGTTGAAACGGAACATGGACCCATGGCGATCGAAGATCTGATGCCAGGGGATACGGTCCTGACCCAGGATGGTGCATCGGAAACGGTGCTGTGGAAAGGATCTGTCACGCTGATCCCGGGTCGCCCGGATTCGCGGGGCCGCACGCGGCCGCTGACGCGCGTGATGGCGGATACCTTCGGAATGCAAAAGCCGATGTCGGGTGTGATTGCCGGACCTGCAGCGCGGATTGTCGGCACTCCGGCGCATTTGCGGCACCTGCATGGCGGGCAACCGATTCTGACTCCGGTGTCCGAATTCCAGGACGGGATGGGCGTTATTGAAACAATGCCGCCAACGCCAATCGAACTGTTTCACATTTGCCTAAAACGGCATTCCGTTATTCGTGTAGATGGTTTACAGTTCGAAACGTATCACCCAGGTGTGAACGCGGTTCGGATGATCAGCCACTCGTTACGGTCGGTTTATCTGAACCTGTTTGCGCATATCGAGTCGCTTAACGATTTTGGCCCGCTGCTGATGCCGCGCGCCGGAGACGGAGAGATTGACGCGATGACAGCCTGAGTACGATAGCGATTACTGCATTATGGGGGGCATCATGCAGCTGGTATTAAGTTGGATTCTATCCTTGGCGGTGGCTGCGATGCTGCCACCGAACACCGCACAACCAAAACGTGTAGGCGTTACGCCGTCCGGTTCATACGTTCTTCCAGAACGTCGAACGGCACGCCTGGCTCGTCTTTTGCGCCGCGGATAACAAGCGATGTCTTGACGCTGGCCACATTTGGCGTGGTCAGCAACTCGCCTGTCAGGAACTGCTGAAAACTGCTCAGATCGGGTGCGACGCATTTCAGGATGAAGTCCACCTCGCCATTCAGCATGTGGCATTCGCGGACCAGCGGCCATTCGCGGCAGCGTTCCTCGAATGCGCGCAGTTCGATTTCGGCCTGACTGTCGAGCCCGACCATGGCAAACACCTGCACTTCGAACCCCAATTCGCGAGAATTGACCTCGGCATGGTAGCCGGTGATGTAGCCGGATTCCTCGAGCGTGCGCACACGGCGCAGACAGGGCGGAGCCGAGATACCGACCCGTTTGGCCAGTTCGACATTGGTCATGCGACCGTCGGCCTGCAGTTCCGCCAGAATCTTGCGATCAATATCATCCAGCCGAGTCGTGACCATCAAATGCTCCTGATTTTTGCGGTTCTTATATCAGCCCCCCAAGTGCGCGCAATAATGTTTCGTACACGCGCAATTTTCTTTGTTTTCAAATCTCTCATTTCCCAACTTCCCCCGAGCAGGGGTCATTATCAGTAAGGGGCTTTAAGCCGGGTCGGTCGGTCGCTATATCGAAGCGACGGGCAAAAGCCCAATTCAGGCAATTCGAGCGGGGTTACCATGGCCGACACACGACACACCAAGGTTCTGATCATCGGATCGGGGCCCGCAGGGTACACTGCGGGCGTTTACGCAAGCCGTGCCATGCTGGAACCCATTCTTGTGCAGGGGATCGAGCCCGGCGGTCAGTTGACGACAACGACCGAGGTCGAGAACTGGCCCGGCGACACCGAGGTACAGGGGCCCGACCTGATGGTGCGGATGCAGGATCATGTTAAGGCCATGGGCTGCGAAGTAATCGGAGATATCATCAGTGATCTGGACCTCAACCAGCGTCCCTTTACCGCCAAGGGCGACAACGGCACGACCTACACCGCAGACGCGGTCATTCTGGCCACCGGCGCGCGCGCCAAGTGGCTGGGCCTGCCGTCGGAAGAGAAATTCAAGGGTTTTGGCGTCTCGGCCTGCGCCACATGCGACGGGTTCTTCTATCGCGGGCAGGAAATCGTGGTCATCGGCGGCGGCAATACCGCCGTGGAAGAAGCCCTGTTCCTGACCAATTTCGCCAGCAAGGTGACCTTGATCCACCGTCGTGACGAATTGCGGGCGGAAAAGATCCTGCAGGACCGGCTGATGAAGAATGAAAAGATCGAACCGCTGTGGTTCCACCAGCTGGAAGAAGTGATCGGCACCGATGCGCCTTTGGGCGTGGAAGGCGTGCGCGTCAAACATGTCAAAACCGGTGAGATCACCGAAATTCCGTGCAAAGGCGTCTTTGTCGCGATTGGCCACGCGCCCGCGAACGAACTGGTCAAGGACACGCTGGAAACGCACATGGGCGGCTACGTCGTTACCAAGCCGGGAACCACCGAAACCTCGGTTCCGGGTGTGTTTGCGGCCGGCGATCTGACGGACCACGTTTACCGTCAGGCGGTGACAAGCGCTGGTATGGGCTGCATGGCTGCGCTGGATGCCGAACGGTTCCTGGCGGAAAACGAATAACGGGTTCACTGAAGTCTTACGACTGAACCAGAGACTTCGCGTCCGTCGACAAACAAAGTTACGATCACAGTGCCCCGAGGGTTCAAGGGGCACTGTATGGCGCAACCTTCACCGAAATCGGTGAAAGACCAAACGAAAACTGCCCTTCTCTTGACCCTCAGGCGGCAGCGTATCAGGATTATCCTGGGCAAAGCGAAAGACGGGTGAGCTTTTGAACAACGCTCTTTGGCGCGGCGGGTGGTCAACCCGACTCAGGATCGGCAGTGGTCTAATCCTGTTTGTCTTTGCGTTTTTCCATTTCATCAACATAGGTCTGGGCCTGTTTCACACCGATTTCCTGCATGGGATGCAGGACGGTCGAAAAATGGTGACACGCCACGATGTCATGAGTGTGCTTCTCTACGTTGCGCTGTTCACCCATGCGGGTCTGGCCCTGACCTCTATCGCGCAGCGCAGAACCCTGCGTATGCCGTTCAGCACAGCCTTGCAGGTTGTTTTGGGATTGCTGATCCCATTGCAATTGATCTCGCACATCGTCCAGACGCGGGTCGCGCACGAAATCTACGACGTCAATGACGAGATGGGATACATCATCATCCTGATGTGGCCCAACATCGCCGTGTGGATGCAAAGCGCCCTGTTGCTGATCGTCTGGGTACATGGATGCATCGGCCTGCATATGTGGCTGCGGCTGACACAGTGGTGGTCCACGACCGCACCTTATCTGATCGGTGTTGCTGTGTTTGTTCCAGTGTTCGCGCTTGCAGGTCTGCTGACCGAAGGCCGCCGCATATGGGCCGACTTCGCGGATGAGTTCCTGCGCGAGCAATATATCGAGCACTACAACTGGCCGTCGCCTGAGACCTTCCGGGCTCTGTTCAGTGTAAAAGACTATGGCCTTCTGACCTTCTGGTTGGCCTTGGCGGCAACGGGGCTGATTTTTGTCGGACGCAAACTATGGCGGCGCAGGCATTCGGTCCGCGTCAGCTATGCCAAAGGGCCGGATGTCGTCGCTGAAAAAGGGATGACTCTGCTTGAGATTTCTCAGGCCAATGGTGTGCCGCACGCCGCCTTGTGCGGCGGAAAGGGACGCTGCACCACCTGCCGGGTGATCGTTGAGGAGGGCGGCGACGCCCTGCCCCCGCCCAGCGATGTCGAGGCCCGCAGCCTGGCCGCCGTGAGTGCCTCGCCACAGACGCGGCTGGCCTGCCAGATACGCCCGACGGAACCCACCACCGTTTTTCGGGTCTTTCAACCGGATGGCGGGCGTATTCGCGGGCATGCCAGCCAGGGTCAGGAGCGCCAGCTTGCGGTCCTGTTTCTGGACATGCGCGGCTTTACCGCCCGCACAACAGGCCAGTTGCCTTATGATATCGTGTTTCTGCTGAACCGGTTTTTCGACGCAGTCGTGCCGTCCATCACGAAAGAAGGCGGCGGCGTCGACAAGTATATGGGGGACGGGCTTTTGGCGGTGTTTGACCGACCCGATGCCGCCGGTTCCGCACGCGCCGGTCTGAAAGCGGCGATCGACATCAGCCGCGCCCTCGACACGTTGAATGAACAGCTTGAGGCCGAAGGCAGCCCCGGCATTCGCATCGGGATGGGGTTGCATCTTGGTGATCTGGTGCTGGGTGAGATCGGGGCGCAGGGGCACGCCTCGAAAACGATCATCGGTGATGCGGTGAATGTCGCCAGCCGACTGGAAAGCGAGACCAAGGCGCTGGGGGTGGAATTGCTGGTGTCAGAAGAGTTGCTGAACGCCGCCGGTGTGACTGTGCCGCGCGAAGACATCCGGGAATTCCAACTGCGCGGGGTATCCCGGGCGATTCCCGCCCTGCCCGTTACACGGGCCTCTGAGCTTGGGCAGAGCGCTTAGAAAACCGGAACAGGCATACTGCACCAGAACCGGTTTTCGCATTTGCGGCGAACCGGATCGTCAATTTTCGGCAAGAGTTGGAAATTTCTTCTGATTCCGAAAAAAACGACACATATCGTCCTTTGTTTGATTGACACAGGTAGACTTTGCGAAACTGTCGGGGCACATGCCATTGAAACGCCCATGAATGGCAGGCAATTCAACACTTCGACAAGAGTATTCCGATGACGATGTTAAGCAATCTGGCCCCGATCCCCGAACTCTATGTATCATATGAATCGGCCCAAAAGCTGAAGGTGGAAGCCGCGGATCTGACCAGCTGGGATCTGAGCCCGCGCCAGATCTGTGATCTGGAACTGCTGATGAACGGCGGGTTCAGCCCGCTCAAGGGGTTCCTGAGCGAGGCCGATTACGACAATGTCGTCGAGAACATGCGCCTGGCCGACGGCACCCTGTGGCCGATGCCCATCACATTGGATGTCAGCGAGGATTTCGCGGATCGGATCGAACTGGGTCAGGATATCGCCCTGCGTGATCAGGAGGGCGTGATCCTCGGCACCATGACCGTGACCGACCGCTGGACCCCGGACAAGGCGCGCGAGGCCGAGAAGGTTTTTGGCGCAAACGACGAAGCCCACCCGGCCGTCAACTACCTGCACAACGTGGCCGGCAAGGTTTATCTGGGTGGCCCCGTGGTCGGCATTCAGCAGCCTGTGCATTATGATTTCAAGGCCCGTCGCGACACTCCGAACGAGATGCGCGCCTTTTTCCGCAAGCTGGGCTGGCGCCGTATCGTGGCCTTCCAGACCCGCAACCCGCTGCACCGCGCGCATCAGGAACTGACCTTCCGCGCCGCGAAAGAGGCCCAGGCCAACCTGCTGATCCACCCGGTTGTCGGCATGACCAAGCCGGGAGATGTGGATCACTTTACCCGTGTCCGCTGCTATGAGGCGGTGCTGGACAAATACCCGGCCTCGACCACCTCGATGTCGCTGCTGAACCTGGCCATGCGCATGGCTGGCCCGCGTGAGGCGGTCTGGCACGGGCTGATCCGCGCAAACCATGGCTGCACCCATTTCATCGTGGGCCGCGACCATGCTGGCCCCGGCAAGAACTCGGCTGGTGAGGATTTCTACGGGCCTTACGAGGCGCAGGACCTGTTCCGCAAATACCAGGATGAGATCGGTGTCGAGATGGTCGATTTCAAACATATGGTCTACGTGCAGGAACGCGCCCAGTACGAGCCGAATGACGAGATTCTGGATAAGGACAATGTCACGATCCTGAACATCTCGGGCACCGAATTGCGCCGCCGTCTGCGCGAGGGGCTGGAGATTCCCGAATGGTTCTCGTTCCCCGAAGTCGTTCAGGAATTGCGCAACCGCTTCCCACCGCGGTCCAAGCAGGGCTTTACCGTGTTCTTCACCGGTTTCTCGGGCTCGGGCAAATCAACCATCGCCAACGCGCTGATGGTCAAGCTGATGGAAACAGGCGACCGCCCGGTCACTCTGCTGGATGGCGATATCGTGCGGAAAAACCTGTCGTCGGAACTGGGCTTCTCGAAAGAACACCGCGACCTCAACATCCGCCGTATCGGCTATGTGGCCAGTGAGATCACCAAGAACGGCGGCATCGCCATCTGTGCCCCGATCGCACCCTACGCCACCACCCGCCGTGCCGTGCGCGAAGAGATCGAGCAGTTTGGCGCTTTCTGCGAAGTCCATGTCGCCACCAGCATCGAGGAATGCGAACGCCGCGACCGCAAGGGCCTGTATAAGTTGGCGCGTGAAGGCAAGATCAAGGAATTCACCGGGATTTCTGACCCTTACGATGTGCCTCAGAACCCCGAGCTGAGCGTCGAGACCGAGAATGTCGAGGTCGACAACTGCGCCCATCAGGTTCTTCTGAAGCTGGAAAGCATGGGTCTGATCGCGGCGACCTGATCACGGGTCTTAGATGACATTATTGAACGGCCGCTGGGTTCACCGGGGGCCGTTTTGCATCTCTGGATTGACAATGGCCGCCCGCCTTGGTGCTTTTCGCAGGGTCCAAAACGGGTACGCGGCTGAGATGACAGGTAAATTGCCAACCATTGCCAGTTTCTGGTTCGGGTCCGATCTGAGCTGGTTGGAGCGGCTGTGTATCCAGTCCTTTCTGGATCAGGGGCACCCGTTTGTCCTGTACCTTGCGCATGAGGTCCAAGGCATCCCCGCAGGAGTCGCGACCCGCCGCGCAAGCGACATTTTCTGGCCGCCGCCTTTTGCGATGAAAGCAGAAGACCGGCAGGGCGTCGCCGTGTTCTCTGACATCTTCCGACTGCATCTGATGCGGCGGAGCGAGGCGATCTGGGTCGATCTGGATGCCTATTGCGTGCGGGCGTTCCGCTTTTCGACGGATTTTGTGTTTGGGTGCTCAAAGAAAGGCGATTTCCCGACAGGTGTTCTGCGCCTGCCGAAGGAATCGCAGGTTTTAGAGGCGATGCTGGAGTTTGTGACGTCAGCAAACCCGAGCCAACCCTGGCGCGGGCGCCAGTTGCGTCGGCACAATCGGGACCGTGTCGCCAAGGGGGAAAGCTGGGGCATCGAATCCCTGCCCTGGGGCAGTTCCGGGCCCAAGGCCTTTCAGCATTTCCTGCGTCAGACCGGCGAGGACAGACATGCCATGCCTGCTGAAACCTTTTATCCACTGGCCCCGGAAGAGTTGTGGAAACTGCACGATCTTCGCATCGCGGCGGAACAGGTTGAAGCTGAGGCCGTGTATTCCGTTCATATCTACGGCCATCAGAAGAAACTGATGGCCAACAAGATGGCCGGGCTACCGGCTTTGGGGTCTTACCTGCACAGGCTGTGTGATCGACACGGGATCGACCCAAGGGCAGCCCCGATTCAGCCGCTGGGCTGGATGTAGCTTGCAGCGTTTCCTCAGAACCTATCGGGCAGCCCTCGATAGATGGCCTGCCAACCTGTTACCCGATCTCCGGCAGATCGACCTGCCCGCGCATCAGGATATGCCCCTGACCTGCGACCTTGATCCCTGTCATGGCATCCGACGGGCCAACGCGCGTGACGGAGGCCTGTCCGGGTCGACCCATGTCGTGCCCCTGCTCGGCAATGAAACTGTCTTTGGCCATCAAGCCGTATTTCCACAGATAGGCCGCCATCGCGCCGGTAGCGGAGCCGGTAAAGGGATCCTCGGGCGGGCTGGGCGGGGCCAGCAGCAGGCGGGAGAATGTATCGCCTGCCTCGGTGGCCCCTTTGAGGGTGACCAAAAAGGGCTCGGCCATGTCCGAGCCAGAAAAACCCGCCGTCTCAGCCACTTGGCGCAACGGACCTTCGACCAGTTTGGCTGCCCGCAAGGCCTCATGATCCCGCAAAACGGTGACGCAGAACGGCAGACCTGTTGAGACCATCTGAGGTGGTGAGATGATGGCGTCCTGCGGCAGACTGATCGCCTCGGCCACCAACTCCGGCGGGACATGAACGCCGAACTGTGGTGCGACCTGGGTCATTTCGATATGCTCGCCCTGCAGCCGGATCGACACAAGCCCGGCACCGGTTTCCAGCGTCAGACTGTCGCCCGCAATCATGCCACGGGATCGCATTGCGGCGACGGTGGCGATGGTCGGATGTCCGGCGAAGGGGATTTCACGGCTGGCCAGATAATAGCGAACGCGAATATCAGCCACATCGGACGGGCCGGTAAAGGTGCATTCAACCAGCGAGGTTTCACGCACATAGGCCATGCAGACCACTTCGGAAAGATGTGCGCCCCCATGGACCACGGCACATCCGTTGCCCCCAAATGCGCGATCACTGAATGCGTCTACCCAGTCAAAGTCAAACCAGCCCATGAAGCATACTCCTGCCTTACCGTCTGCGGCACGATCACCGCAGAGGCAGGAAATGTCACGTCAATTCGGCAGATTTTTGGGTGGCCTAGTGAACGGCCACCGGAGACAGGTCATGTTCGCGCGCCAGCACAAAAGCCAGCTTGCGGTCGGCGACCAGCGCCAGTTGCTGCCCGTCGGAATCGTGGACGGCATAGAGCTGATCCAGATCGCCCGCCTGTTCACGGACTTCCCGAGGCAGTTCAGATACGTCGACCGTTTTGACATAAACGATACGGTCGCCTTCGGCGTTGATTTCAATCGCTGTATTCATTGCTCTTACCCCTTCCGTATGTTGATTGTCTGAACCACGGTTTCCGGCACGGCGCGGGTCAGGTCCACATGCAGCAGACCGTTTTCCATGATCGCCTCGCCCACCTCGACCCCGTCGGCCAGCACGAACATGCGCTGAAACTGACGCGCCGCGATGCCACGATGCAGGAATATGCGCCCCTCGCTGTCGTCGCGTTGACGGCCCCGGATCACCAATTGGCGATCCTCGATGGTGATCGACAGATCCTCTTCGGCGAACCCGGCCACCGCGAGGGTGATGCGATAGGAAAAATCCGAGGTCTGTTCGATATTATAGGGCGGGTACCCTTCATTTCCGGCCTTTGCAGACCGTTCCAGAAGGCGTTCCAATTGCTCGAACCCCAAAAGATGCGGGTATGAGCCCAAGGTAAGTTTCGACACGTATTTTCGTCCTTCATTGTCAAAGCGACGTGGTGTGCGGCCCCGTTTCGGCAACCGCCTGTAATAGAATATGGGAAGAAACCAGGATGTCCACAAGGTCTGGCGCGATAACGTCTGACACACTATCTTGTTGGGTAAGCACCACAACAAGCCCGAGTCGCCAATGAACGCGCCCACTGACCTTTCCATGAAAACCGATGAAGTTCTGCGCGTTGAATTGGAGGTTTTTCGCCGTCAGCACCGCGATCTGGACGAGGCGATTCAGGCATTGCATGACAAAGGAACGGCCGATCAGCTGACCTTGCGGCGTCTGAAAAAAGAGAAACTGCGCCTGAAAGACATCATCCGGCTGATCGAAGACCGTCTGACCCCCGATATCATTGCCTGAACGCCCTGTACCGCATTGCCAGACAACCGGATTTGGCTATAGTGCGCGCTCTTTCTGAGCGCAGGGACGGAAGCGGATGAGCGATGTGAAAGTGGGGATCATCATGGGCAGCCAGTCGGACTGGCCCACGATGAAGGAAGCCGCAGATATTCTGGATGAACTGGGTGTCGCCTACGAGGCGCGCATCGTGTCGGCCCACCGCACGCCGGACCGGCTGTGGGATTATGGCAAGACCGCGGTGTCGCGCGGATTGCAGGTGATTATCGCGGGTGCAGGTGGCGCGGCGCATCTGCCGGGCATGATGGCGTCGAAAACACGGGTGCCGGTGATTGGCGTGCCGGTGCAGACGCGGGCCTTGTCGGGCGTGGATTCGCTCTATTCCATCGTGCAGATGCCCAAGGGTTTTCCGGTGGCAACCATGGCGATCGGATCCGCTGGCGGGGCCAATGCCGGTCTGATGGCCGCGGGTATTCTGGCGCTGCAGGATAGCGCTCTGGCCGAACGCCTGGACAATTGGCGCGCGGCGCTGTCGGCTTCGATCCCCGAGGAACCGCAGGGATGAGCCGTATCGGGTTCATTGGCACCGGCCATATCGCTGCGCCAATTGCGCGGCTGATGGCGGCCAAAGGACATGAGATCAGCGTCACCGAGCGCAATACCGACGTCTCGGCCGCCTTGAAGGCGGAGTTGGGCGCGACCGTTGCCGCGCCGCAGGCCGTGATCGATGCCTCGGATATCGTGTTTCTGTGCCTGCGCCCGCATATCGCGGCCGAGGTACTGGCCCCGCTTACATTCCGCGCCGATCAGCAGATCGTGTCGGTCATGGCGGCGGTTTCGACCGAGCAACTTGCCGAGCTTTGCGCCCCGGCATCGGATTTCGTGCAGACCATCCCCTTGGGTTTTCTGGAAACCGGCGGCTGCCCGATGGCGGCCTTTGGCAATGATCGCCTGCTTGCCGAGTTGTTTGAGCCTGAGAACCCGGTGGTCAAGGTGACCGACGAAGCGGCGCTGAACGCGCATTTCGCCATTTGCGCCATGGTTCCCGGTGTTTTGGACCTGATGGCCTCGGGTGCCAAATGGCTGGGTGATGTGACCGGTGATCCCGACAGGGCAGAATTCTATACCACACAGTTGATGGCAGGTTTTCTGACCACGATGGAGAAAGGCAGCGCAGGAAAGCTGGCGCAGGAACGCGACGCACTTGCGACCGAGGGCACGCTGAGCCTGCAGATGACAGAGACCTTGAAGGATCAGGGCGCGCATGAAGCGTTGCGTTCGGCGCTTGGCGCAATTGGCAAACGTTTGGAGAGTTGAAGATGGCGGAAATGCTCGACCAAGGTGCAGTGATCGGGATTCTGGGGGGCGGTCAGCTGGGCCGGATGCTGTCGGTGGCGGCCTCGCGGCTGGGATTTGTCAGCCATATCTACGAGCCGGGCGCGAACCCGCCCGCCGGGCAGGTTGCGAACAGGGTCACGACAGCGGCTTATGACGATGTCGCGGCGCTGAAAGCCTTTGCCGATGCGGTGGATGTCATCACTTATGAGTTCGAAAACATCCCGACCGAGGCGCTGGATATTCTGGAAGCCCACCGTCCGATCCGCCCCGGGCGCGAGGCGCTGCGGGTCAGTCAGGATCGCCTGACCGAGAAAACCTTTCTGCAAGAGCTGGGTCTAAAGACGGCCCCGTTTGCGGATGTCACCGACCTAGACAGCCTGAATGCGGCGGTCGAGCAGATCGGGACGCCTGCCATCCTCAAAACCCGTCGCTTTGGTTATGACGGCAAGGGGCAGGCCCGGCTGCGCAACCCTGCGGATGCCGAGGCTGCTATGGCCGATATGGCCGGTGCGCCTGCCATTCTGGAAGGGTTCGTGGAGTTCTCGCACGAAGTCTCGATCATCGCAGCGCGGGGGCTGGACGGTCAGGTGGCCTGTTTCGATCCCGGTGAGAATGTGCACCGCAATGGAATCCTGCACACCACCACCATTCCTGCCCGCCTGTCCCCTGCACAGCGCACCGATGCGATCCTGTTGGCGGCAAATATCCTGAACGCGCTGGAATATGTCGGCGTCATGGGGGTTGAGCTGTTCGTGACACCCGGCGGGCTGATCGTGAACGAGATTGCGCCGCGCGTTCATAACTCGGGCCATTGGACGCAGAATGGCTGCGCCGTGGATCAGTTCGAACAGCATATCCGCGCCGTAGCGGGCTGGCCCCTTGGGGACGGACAACGCCATTCGGACGTGGTTATGGAGAACCTGATCGGCGACGACATGGACCGTGTGCCTGAACTGGCCCGCGAGCGGGACGTGGCGCTGCATCTTTATGGCAAGGCCGAGGTCAAGGCCGGTCGCAAGATGGGCCATTTCAACCGGATCAAGCGGTAAGGGTGTCGCGCCTGCGCGCGACACCTTCGGCGAGAGTATTTGGGAAAAGATGAAGGGTTTGCGGGTCTACCTTAGGAACCGGGCGGCGATGTCACCTGACAAATAGCTGACGCGCCCAGCGGCCATGGTTGCCGCGACACGATAGGTTTCCGCGTCCAGGATGACCAGATCTGCGCGTTTGCCGGGGGCGAGCGTGCCCCGGTCCTGCAAGTCCAGAACCCGCGCGGGCCCGGATGAGATCAGCGCCCAGGCTCCGGCCAGATCCAGCAGGCCGGTTTTGGCCAGCATCAGAGCCGCGCGGCGCGGGCTGGGGTAATGGTAGTCCGAGGCCAATGCATCACAGAGGCCCATGGCAATCAGTTCGACGGCGCTGGCATTCCCCTTGTGCGATCCACCCCGCACAACGTTGGGAGAGCCAAGGATGATGTGATCCCCAGCGGAACGCGCGGCTTCGGCGGCCTCAAGCGTTTCGGGAAATTCCGCAATGCGCACACCGTGGTCGCGCCACCATGCCCTGGTCTCGGCGGTTGCGTCGTCGTGGCTGCCAAGACGCACATCCATATCGGCGAGTTCAGCGCAGAGCGTTTCGACTGCGGCGGGCACTTCGTTTCTGCGGGCGTGCATGTCGAGCAACATCTCAAAATGCGCGTCCGGATTGCGTCCAGCCTTTAACGCCTGCCCCGTCAGGCGCGGGGGCTTCTTGCCTTGTGCCAATCGGTCATGCGGCAGGTGGTCATTGAATACGACGTAAGGTACCTGCCATTTGGCGATGCGGCGGGCCAGACCGTCGTAATCCCGAAGCATGTTGGTCTCAAACCGCAATTGCGCGATCAGATCGGTGACGGTGCTGTCCTTGACTGCGGCGATGGCCTCGAACACCTGCGCGGCGAATTCCGGGCCGCGCACGCCGCCTTCCCAGCTGTAGAACTGAGCCAGAACTGCCGTGGTAATACCATTGGCGGCCAGTTCGGCCTCAACCGACAGTATACCCTCATTCATCTGCTTCATGGCACCGCGGCGTGGGGCGATATGGCGTTCGAACCCATCGCCATGCAAGTCGATGATGCCGGGCAGGACAAAATAGCCGGTCAGATCGATCCTCCGCCCGTGTGGCTCTTGTTGCACCACGCCTTCCGCGATGGTCAGATCGGCACGCGACAAACCGTCCCCTGGCAACAGAACCTCTGCGCCGGTCAAAGTCAGGTTCAATGCGGTCATTGTGTGGGCTCCGAGTCAGGTTCCGAGCAATCCTGCCCGATACAGATCTCGTCAATTACGTCCATCACACCGTCCAGCCAAGTGATCTGCGGATCAAACCGGCCAAATTCAATGAAATGCAACGCCTGGGCCATAACCCGGGGATTGTTCATCATGAAGGTGTGGGTCACAGGCAGAACCAGATGATCGCTCATCCCCTCGACCTTGGTAGTTTCGATCGAAACCTTGCCGTCGTCCTTTCCGTCAATCAGAGAGGAAAATAGTGGGTTAAGTGAGTTTTCCCCGGCGATCACGCCCAGTTCAAAGTTAACCGGCGGCAGGCGGCGTGGGATACCTTCGGGGCCTGTACCCAGCTGCAGGCCCGCGGGGCCGTTCAGATACCCGAACACTTCCCATGCGCTGAGTTCATCGACCAGTTGGCTGCCCTGGTTTGGCGGGCCGAGCATGACAACGCGGCCCAGATTCTCGGGGCTGTGATCCTGCAACCAATAGCGCAGCAGGATGCCGCCCATGGAATGCGCCACAACATTGGCTTTGTCTTCACCGCAGGCGGCAAAGGCATCCGGGATAGTCTGCTCCGCCAATTCCGGAATTCCGATTTCGGTCGACGGATAGCCGGGGCGCACGACTGTGTAATCATGGGCTTTGAACAGCTGCTCCATCACGGTGAACGAGGCCTCGGTTCGCGCAAGTCCATGCAGAAGGATCACGCATTTCGCGCTGGCCGCGGCGGGAACAAGGCAAACGAGCAAGGCAATCAGAAATCTCATAATCGCCAAATAGAACCTATGAGCGCCTGATAAAAGCCCTAGCCTCGTTGACGTCGCAGCACAGCCAGCGCGATACCGCCCAAAACAAGCGCGGCGCCCATGATCAGCCGTGCTCCGACAGCCTCACCCAGCAGGGCCACACCGCCCAGAATTGCGATCACAGGTACGCTGAGCTGTACGACGGCCGCCACGGACGGGGCGAGTTGTGGCAAGACGCGATACCACAATGCATACCCCAACCCGGATGTAACCGCACCGGACAGAGCTGCCAGAAGATACCCTGTTCCGTTCATGTGCCAGGCAGCGCCCGTGACAAGCAAAGCCAGGGCCGTAACTGGCAAGGCGACGATAAAATTGGCGGCCGTCCCTTCCAGCGCATCCGGCTCGGACCGTCCCGCTATCGAATAATTGGCCCACCCGAAACCGGCAGCGACCATCAGGGCCGCACCTACAAGGTCAACCTGGACCGCGCCGGAGGGCCACAGAACGAAGGCCAGACCAACAAGTGCGACCCCTGCCCCGGCCACCTGCCGAAGTGTCGGAACCGTCCCGGACAGCGCCGTGATCGTGAACATCGTGACCTGCACCACGCCGAACAGGATCAAAGCCCCCAGACCCGCATCCAGCGTCAGGTAGGCAAGCGAAAACCCGATCATATAAAGCGACAGCGAACCGGCCCCGACAACCCTCCGTCGGTTGCGCAAGGGCAACTGCCCTTTACGTGCCAGCACCAATGCGGCCAGAACTACCGCTCCGGACAAAACCCGCATGATCGCAAATCCCGCCGGATCACTGGCCCCGCTGTCGATGGCCAACCGGTTCAGGATGGAATTCGCCGCAAAGGCGCACATGGTCAGCGCGGTCAACAGGAACAATCTCATTCCAACCGCATAGCCGGTTCCGCCGGGTTTGCACACTCACATTCCCGCAGGCGCAGCCAAATCTTCTTCTGTTCAAAAATACCTCCGCCGGAGGCATGGCCGCGCAGCGGGCATTCCAAACGAAACGAGGCCGCCCGAAGGCGACCTCGAAGATAGTGCGTTACGGCTTTCCCTTTAGACAACCTGACATTTGGGTCAGGCACCCGTCGGGGCCAGCAGAATTTCCTGACGGAAACTCGCCGTGCTTACATCATGCCGCCCATGCCGCCCATGTCGGGCATGCCGCCGGCAGCAGGTGCGTCTTTCTGCGGCTTGTCGGCAACCATCGCTTCGGTGGTGACCAGCAGGCCAGCAACCGATGCCGCATCTTCCAGAGCGGTACGGACAACTTTGGCCGGGTCGATCACGCCGAACGAGAACATGTCGCCATATTCTTCGGTCTGCGCGTTGAAGCCGAATGCTGCGTCAGCGGATTCACGGACTTTGCCCGCAACAACCGCACCGTCAACTCCTGCGTTCTCGGCGATCTGGCGCAGCGGTGCTTCGATGGCCTTGCGAACGATGTTGATGCCTGCGTTCTGGTCAGCGTTTGCGCCTTCCAGAGTTTCCAGTGCTTTACCGGCCTGAACCAGAGCAACACCACCACCCACAACAACGCCTTCCTGAACGGCAGCGCGCGTTGCGTTCAGAGCATCGTCCACACGGTCCTTACGCTCTTTCACTTCAACTTCGGTCATGCCGCCGACGCGGATCACGGCAACACCGCCTGCCAGTTTGGCAACGCGCTCTTGCAGCTTCTCACGGTCGTAGTCCGACGAGGTTTCTTCGATCTGAGTGCGGATCTGAGCAACACGTGCTTCGATCTCGGCTTTCTCGCCAGCACCGTCGACGATGGTGGTTTCGTCTTTGGTGATTTCGATTTTCTTGGCGGTGCCCAGCATGTCCATGGTC
Organism: Ruegeria sp. E8; assembly: GCF_056533985.1. Lineage (NCBI taxonomy): Bacteria > Pseudomonadati > Pseudomonadota > Alphaproteobacteria > Rhodobacterales > Roseobacteraceae > Ruegeria > Ruegeria sp. E8. The sequence goes on along the minus strand of NZ_JBQFOY010000009.1, from coordinate 40,819 downwards.
ACGGACTCGAGCTTCATGCCCAGATCTTCGGAGATGACCTGACCGCCGGTCAGGATCGCGATGTCCTGCAGCATGGCTTTGCGGCGATCGCCGAAGCCCGGTGCTTTGACAGCAGCGATTTTCAGGCCGCCACGCAGTTTGTTGACAACCAGAGTCGCCAGCGCTTCGCCTTCAACGTCTTCCGCGATGATCAGCAGCGGCTTCTGCGACTGGATCACTTGTTCCAGCAGCGGAACCATCGGCTGCAGCGAGGACAGTTTCTTTTCGTGCAGCAGGATCATGCAGTCGTCGAGTTCTGCGATCATCTTGTCTGCGTTGGTGACGAAGTAAGGCGACAGGTAGCCACGGTCGAACTGCATACCTTCGACAACATCGGTCTCGGTTTCCAGACCTTTGTTTTCTTCGACGGTGATAACGCCTTCGTTGCCAACCTTTTGCATCGCGTCTGCGATCTGCTGGCCGATTTCGGCTTCGCCGTTGGCCGAGATGGTGCCAACCTGAGCAACTTCGGCCGAGTCTTTGACTTCGCGCGAAGCCGACTTGATGCCTTCAACAACCTTGGCAGTTGCCAGGTCGATGCCGCGCTTCAGATCCATCGGGTTCAGGCCAGCAGCAACCTGCTTCAGACCTTCGCGAACGATGGCTTGGGCCAGAACGGTCGCGGTGGTGGTGCCGTCGCCGGCTTCGTCATTGGTGCGGCTGGCGACTTCTTTCACCATCTGCGCGCCCATGTTTTCGAACTTGTCTTCCAGTTCGATTTCCTTGGCAACCGAAACACCGTCTTTGGTGATGCGTGGTGCGCCGAAGGATTTGTCCAGAACCACGTTGCGGCCTTTGGGGCCCAGGGTCACTTTAACAGCATCGGCCAGGATGTTCACACCTGCCAGCATGCGGTTACGGGCATCGGTGTCGAACTTGACGTCCTTTGCAGCCATGTCGTTTCTCCTTGAGAAAATGTATTGGAATGAAGATCAGAGGAAGCGCGCGGCTTACTCGATGATCCCCATGATGTCGCTTTCTTTCATCATCAGCAGCTCTTCGCCGTTGACCTGAACCTCGGTGCCCGACCATTTGCCGAACAGGATCTTGTCGCCAGCTTTAACAGCCATTGCGATCAGTTCGCCGCTGTCCTTACGTGCGCCTTCGCCGGTTGCAACGACTTCGCCTTCGCTGGGCTTTTCTTTTGCGCTGTCGGGAATGATCAGGCCGCCTGCGGTTTTCTCTTCGCTTTCGGTACGGCGAACCAGCACGCGGTCATGAAGCGGTTTCAATGCCATCTTTGCAGCTCCTTGGGCTCAAAGTTTGTTTATCCTCCCCTCGCCGTCTGGCGAGGCGTTAGCACTCGGGGTGTGTGAGTGATAACGACGCATAGCTAGGGAGTCTAAAACTCCGAGTCAACAAGTTGTGAGGGATTTTTTTGCGGCTTGGATCAGTCGGCCTGTTCCCAGCTGTAGGCCCAGTGCTTTAATCCTTCCGCCCCCCGAGATGTAAGACCGTAGATGCCCTTTTCAACCTTCTCAAACCACCCATAGTGGTTTTCGCGCATAAGCCGGGTGGCGACGGGGACGCCAACCGATCTGGCCACTTCGGCCCCTTTGGTCGGGCCATACTCGGCCAGAAACGCCGCGCATTTCAGCGCGTCCTGCCGATAGGCCGTCACAATGCCATGGCGCGTTGCACCGCCTGCATTGGGGTCCCCTTCCAATCGGTCGAATTCACGCAACAGCCGCGCGGCCTTGGCCTTGTTCTTGCGCGGCGCATAAGGGCCGGGGTCGCATTGCACCTCAACCGTACCATCAGCGCGCACGGTGATCAGACCCAGACCCAACCTTCGACACAGCGCCAGATTGTCCTTGAGCGCGCGCCGTGCCGTTCGGCCCGTGGGTTTGCTGACGGCGATGTAAACCTGATCCGTGAGTTTCAACCTTGTGATCGCCTGATGAAACAGGGCCAGCGTGAACCGCAGCTTCAGTTCGACAATCACGGGCTCATCCCCATCGCGCACTGCAACGATATCGGCCGCGCCGACCTCGCCCTTGACGATGTATCCCTGACGCTCAAGCAGCGCTTTGATCGGGGGATAGAGATCCTGCTCGCGGTTCATGCGCCCATGCTACGCGGATTATCGGGGAATACCAGACGGGCCGCTTGAACATCAGAGGGTGGCATGGCTATGTCTGGGTTCAACTCTTTGACTTATCTTGGGCAGGTTTCATGCGCTTTTTGGCCTTTCTTGCTTTTCTTCTGCTTCCGATCTCGGCTCAGGCCGCGTGCGAAGGTGTGGACCTGCGATCGCAACTGTCCGATGAAACCCGGGCCGAGTTGGAAAGCGCCGTGGCCGATATCCCCTATCCCGAGGGCAATCACTGGATCGCACGCAAGGGCAACACCGTTCTTCACCTCATTGGTACAATGCACTCGTTCGATCCGCGCATGGAGGACATCATAGATCGCCTGTGGCCCGAACTGAGCAAGGCGGATGCGTTCTATTTCGAAGTCACGCAGGCGGAAATGGACGCCTTTGAAAAGAACATGGCCAACGACCTGAGCGCGGTGATGATTACCTCGGGGCCGACCTTGATCGACATGATGGCGGAAGAGGATTGGGCCGCGCTGTCCGGCGCGCTGGCCCAGCGTGGCATCCCCGGTTGGATGGCGGCGAAAATGCGCCCGTGGTTCCTGACCATGATGCTGAGCATCCCGCCCTGCATGATGGAAGATCCCAACGCAACCCACGGAATGGACGCCCGCCTGAACGATCTGGCCGTCGAAAACGGTATTCCGCTGCACTCGCTGGAACGGATCGAAGACCTGATGGCCATGTTCGACAGCCATCCGCTGGAAGAACAGGTCGAGTCGCTGGTGCGCCTGTCCGGCGCGATGCAGAGCAATGACGACCAGCTGGCCACCATGGCCAACGCCTATCTGGAAGAGAAACACGCCGAGATCATGCAGTTTGCCCGCCTTCAGGGGCTGGAACAATCGGGTCTGAGCCCCGAGGTGTTTGATGAGGAATGGCAGGGGTTCGAACAGCAATTGCTGGTGCAGCGCAATGCCAATTGGATGGAGCATATTCTGGACATCAGCGATCAGAAGGTTGTCATCGCTGTTGGTGCCGGACATCTGAGTGACGATCACGGTCTGCTGAACCAGCTGGAACAGGCCGGGTACACTCTGACACGCGCCGCATTCTAGGCTGTCGCGGCGGTTTTCAGACCAAGCGTCGCAGAATGGTTGCTGCAACGTGACAAGAGCGTTTACCCGCCCTATAAGGCGCGCAAAATTCCAATCCGCAGGATGCTGACATGACCACGCTCGTATTTGGCCACAAATCCCCCGACACCGATTCCACAGGCTCGCCGATCCTGTGGTCCTGGTACCTGAACGAAGTCAAAGGTGAGCAGACTGAACCCGTGCTGCTGGGCGAGCCCAACACCGAGGCGGCCTTCATGCTGGAAAACTGGGACCTGCCCAAGCCGCGCATCCTCGGCGATCTGGCCGCGGACACTCCGGTGGTCATCGTTGACACCAACAACCCGGCGGAACTGCCCGCCAACATCAACGACGCCGATATCCGCGCCATCATCGACCACCACAAGCTGGTCGGCGGTCTGGAAACCAAAGGTCCGATCGACATTACCGTGCGCCCGCTGGCCTGCACCGCAACCATCATGGTTGACCTGATGGGTGAAGATGCAGCCAAAATGCCCGACGCCATCAAAGGCGCGGCACTGACCTGCATCCTGTCGGACACGCTGGAGTTCCGCTCGCCCACGACCACCGCGCATGACCGCGAAGTTGCAGAGCGCCTGGCGGCTGAGCTGGAACTGGACATCTCGGCCTATGCGGCGGACATGTTCGCGGCGAAATCGGATGTCTCGTCCTTCTCGGACGCTGAACTGATCCGCATGGACAGCAAGGAATACGAGGTCGACGGCACCAAGTTCCGCGTCTCGGTTCTGGAAACCACGGCCCCCGGCGTTGTGCTGGACCGCAAGGCAAGCCTGGCAACATCGATGGTGGATGTTGCCAAAGAAGACGGCGTCGATCAGGTGCTGCTGTTCGTGGTCGATATCCTGAACGAAGAAGCCACCCTGCTGGTGCCCAACGATCTGGTCAAAACCGTTGCCGAGAAGAGCTTTGACGCAACCGTGAACGGAGACGCCGTTGTACTGCCCGGCATCATGAGCCGCAAAAAGCAGATCATTCCGAACCTGAAAGTCTGATCGCTTAACCACGCAAAACAAAAAGGCGTCCGTTCGGCCGCCTTTTTTCTTTCTGACCGGCCATTTGCGGAAACGGTATCGGTTGTTAGTCTGACGGTGGGTACGAAGTTCAAACCGTGTCAGGCAAACACAATGGCCGTTCGAAAACTCAGCACGACCCGGGGCATCCTTCTTTTTGAGGGCTCGGACAAGGCTGCGTATTGGCGGCGCTTTGCGATGTTGCTGACCCTGTCGGTTGTGATCGCCACCATGGGTTTGCTGCGCAATTCCGGGGCGGTTGTGATTGCCGCCATGCTGGTGGCACCCCTAATGACCCCAATCCTCGGCGTGGCAGCTGCTATGGTCATGGGGTGGCTGAAACGGGCCATGTTCCTTGCCCTTACGGTTTGTCTGGCTGCCGTAGCCTGCGTTCTGATGGCATGGTTTCTGGTCTATGTAGCAGACGTTCCACGCGGCATTCTGATCCCGGATCAGGTTCTTGCGCGCACCGATCCCGGCACTGAGGATTTGATCGTCGCCCTCGCTGCCGGGGTTGCCGGGGCCTATGTTCAGATCAACAAATCCGAACTGAGCCTTCTGCCCGGCGCGGCCATTGGCGTGTCGCTGGTTCCGCCGCTCTCGGCTTCGGGCATATTGCTGTATTTTGGCGAACCCGCCGAGGCTTATGAGGCGGGGCTGCTTTTCGCGACAAACCTTGGTGCGATCATTCTGTCCGCCTGTGCGGTCTATCTGGTCTATGCGGCACGGTCGGTGGTCTTCAGCAAGGGCAAACGTAAACTGAACTTTACAGCCAGTGTGTTCGTCGCGATCGCCTTTTTGGTCGTCGTCGTTCTGCAACTCGGGAAATCCACCTATAACCGTTACCTGGAGACGCGGACCGAGGCCCAGCTTGCTGATGCCATTCGGGAATGGGCTGATCCGATATCCGTGGAAATCATTCGCATCGATGTCAACGCCCAGCGCAAGCGGGCCGAGGTCTGGCTGATCGTTGACTTGCCCGCCGAGGCCCAATTCAAGGTCTCTTCCGTTGCTGGGTTGCTGCCGGAGCAGCTGCGGGAAACACCCCTTGTCGACGTATTGCAAGGGGAACTCGGACCCGGATATCTGGCCATCATCCGGTATCAGACCCGGATTGGAGCCCAGGTCATTCTGGGAACGGACAACGTCCAGCAAGCCCCGGATGTGACGGACGTCGCTGAAGACGATTAGCAGCTTTGTCCTTTCCTGAGTGCAAAAATGCGGGATGGTGTTCGGGTCCAAGCTTTGCCATAGCTGTCGCAAGCGCGACATCAGACCCAGAGGCCCCCATGACCCAGATCGTTTCCTCGCTTGCCGAGATTTCCGACCGCTATAAGGCATTGTTCGTCGACCTTTGGGGTTGCGTTCACAACGGCATCACCGCCTATCCCGAAGCCGTCGCGGCGCTGAAGGCTTATCGCGCAAAGGGTGGGATCGTTGTGCTGGTCACGAATTCCCCCAAACCCCGCGCCGGCGTGGCAGAGCAATTGGGCCAGTTCAACGTACCCGCAGACGCCTATGACACCATCGCCACCAGTGGGGATTCGGCGCGGTCGGCGATGTTCCGGGGCGCTGTCGGGCACAAGGTTTACTTCATGGGGGAATGGCAGCGCGATGCGGGCTTTTTCGAGCCGCTGAAACTGTTGCATCACCCGATCCACATCGAACGCGTACCGCTGAAGGAGGCCGAAGGTATTGTCTGCTGCGGCCCGTTCGACCCGATGGCTGACCCGGATGTGAACCGGCCCGATTTCCTTTACGCCAAGCAGATGGGCATGAAACTGCTCTGTGCGAACCCCGATATTGTTGTGGATCGCGGAGAGGTGCGCGAATGGTGCGCCGGTGCTTTGGCCAGGCTGTATACCGAAATGGGAGGAGAGAGCCTGTATTTCGGCAAACCGCACCCGCCGATCTATGATCTGGCCCGCCGCAGGTTGCAGGAACTGGGTCACGATATCCCCGACAGCGACATTCTGGTGATCGGTGACGGCCCCCATACGGACATTCTGGGCGGCATGGGAGAGGGCATTGATTCTCTGTTCATCTCGGGCGGGCTTGCGGCCGCAGAGACAAAAACGTCGCATCATCCGCACCACGAATCCCTAACCGACTATATTAAAAGGGAAAAGATCAATCCAACCTTCACAATCGGCCGCTTGAGGTAGCAAGAAAAGACTTGATTTTCTGCAGTTGCGAAGTAATAAAGTTGCCAACCTTGGCCTGATGATGGTTTTTTCTTTCACGGCCGATTTCGAGTGAGGGCAACATGTTGGACAATCTTCCACGCGGAACGATCTGTATCGAAGACATCGAAATGGGCATGTCCCGCCACCTGCGCAAAGTGGTGACGGATGAAGACATCGAGATGTTCGCGCAGGTTTCAACCGACCGGAATCCGGTGCATCTGGATGATGATTATGCCCGCGATACGATCTTCGAAGGCCGCATTGCCCACGGGATGCTGACGGCGGGTCTGATCTCGGCCGTGATTGGTGAGCAACTGCCGGGTCATGGCACAGTTTACATGGGGCAGTCGCTGAAGTTCCTGGCCCCCGTGCGCCCGGGCGACATGGTCTATGCCGAGGTGAAGGTGACCGACATCGACTTTGCCAAGCGCCGGGTCAAGCTGGACTGCCATTGCTCGGTCGATGGCAAGAAGGTGCTGATTGGCGAGGCCATGGTGCTGGCCCCGTCGCGCAAGTTCGACTGATTGGCAATTACATCCACGTAAAAGGCGCCCGGCCGGCGCCTTTTTTTGTTTGGACAGTGATTTTGCCCGTGGCCGTCAGTAAGATCGGGCGCGTTTACGGCCCTTCAATGCGCCGGATTCCAGAATGATCTCGGACACCACATGTTCGCGCCTGTAGGCCATCACGTGAACCCCGGAAACCCCGGCGATATCGCGGATCTGCTGGATCAGTTCGATGCAGATCTTTTTGCCCTCTTCGGCAGGTTTTTCCGCTTTTTCCATCCGCTCGATCACCTGATCGGGGATGTGAATTCCGGGCACATTGCTGCGCATCCAACGCGCCGCGCGTGCCGAGGCGATGGGGCCTACGCCTGCGATAATGAAAACTTTCTTGTCCAGACCGGAATCCCGCACCCGGTTCATGAATTTTTCGAACAGTGGAATGTCGTAGATGTAATTGGTCTGAATATATTCGGCCCCGGCCTCGACCTTTTTGGCCAGACGATCCGGACGCCAGTCGTATGGCGGTATGCAGGGGTTCTCGGCCGCGCCCAAAAAAAGCTGGGGCGGGCGCGTGATCTTGCGGCCCGAAAGGAACTTTCCCTGATCGCGCATCGTACGGATCGTGCGCAGCAAAGTCAGAGAATCGAAGTCGAACACCGGTTTTGCACCCGGTTGATCCCCAACCCCGACACCATCACCGGTCAGGCACAGCACATTGCTGACGCCCAGCGCCGCAGCCCCCAAAACATCGCCCTGAATGGCGATCCGGTTCCGGTCTCTGCACGAGATCTGATAGACGGGCGAATATCCCGCGCGGGTCAGCAGGGCACAGATTCCGATCGAGGACATATGGCAATTCGCGCCCGACGCATCAGTTGCGTTGATCGCATCCGCCACTTCACCCAGCGGCTGCGCGGCCTGAAAAACATCCTCGGGGTCGGCGCTGTCTGGCGGGTTCAACTCGGCCGTCACGGCAAAACGGCCCGAGCGTAACACCCTCTCTAACCGGCTGTGCGACACGTACCCTTCGCGAACCGGAACATAGCCGATCGGCTCGACCTCGTTACGATGAGCATCGTTCATTTCTTCAGTTCCCGGTTGACCGCGTTGGGGGGCTCGGCAGCAAGGGGTGCCGCCGAGGGTTCATTTTCGCGCGCCTCCGGGAAGGCCTCTGCCAAAGTTGCGCGGGCGGCGTCGCGGGCCTCGCGTTCCTGCGTGGCGATCTCGCGGCTGACCCGCAGCCAGGAGGACGATCCTTTCAACGTGTGTTCCACCGGCGGCAGAACCTCTTTTATCTTGTCACCCCCGTGCTTCATACGGCTGGCTCCGTTCCAGGCCAGAGCCCAGACACATTTCATGTCAGGCTTCACCTCGCAGAACTCGCCGGGGCGCACACCGCCACACGGACCGTTGCGCAGCTGTTTCGGGCAGTTCATCGGGCAGGACATGCCGGTCGATGACAACACGCATTGCCCGCACATCTTGCAGTCGAACAACAGGGTTTTGACGCCTTTTTCGACCAGTGCGATGGGGCGTTCGACGCGGTTGTAACCGATCTTTGCAAAGACAGGGTCCATCGCGACCATGCCGCGTTCGACACATTTGTATATCCATTCGAACGTGCGGGCATGACGAATCGCGAACAGTCGCAATCGATACATGGGTCTGCCTCCTGTGCTGGGTTCATTTGAACCTGACCGGGCCGTCATCCGGTTCGCAGTAAGTCCTGAGGGCCGGATGTTCAGTCTACACTCAGGATTTTTTTTGAATCAAGCGGTTGGCTGTGCGCGACGTGATATGCGGTGGAGGGTCTTGCGTGTTTTTGACGCCTCGTGATCGATTTCGGGCTAAATCAGAGGGGCACGGTCGCGGGCTTCAAACTGCGGCTTGAACAAATCGCGGCGCAACGCTACGCAATCGCCTATGCACATCATCCGGGATTTCCAGTTTGTCGAGCCAGAAGATCGCGGCGCCAGCGTGGCGATCGGGAATTTTGACGGCGTCCATGTCGGGCACCAGTCGGTCATCGAACTGGCCTGCAAGGCAGCGCCCGACGCGCCGCTGGGTGTTATGACATTCGAGCCGCATCCACGTGAGTATTTTGCGCCGGAGTCCCCTCCGTTCCGGCTGATGCGGGGGAATGCGCGGGCGCATCGGCTGGAAAAGCTGGGCGTAGAGAAACTGTATGAGCTGCCGTTCAACGCGGGGCTGGCCGGACTTTCCCCGGAAGAGTTTGCGCGCAATGTGATCTGTGACGGGTTGGGCCTGTCGCATATTGTGGTGGGGGCCGATTTCTGTTTTGGCAAAGGCCGCAGCGGAACCGCCGACGATCTGGTTCGGTTCGGGCAGGAAATGGGGTTTGGCGTGACAATTGCACCTTTGATGGAACGGTCCGAGAATGTGGTTTCTTCCACCGCCATCCGAACCGCATTGAGCGAGGGCCGCCCCCGGGACGCCGCGGCGATGCTGGGCCATTGGCACAGAATCGAAGGCGAAGTGGTCGGCGGCGAGCAGCGCGGGCGGGAACTGGGCTTTCCGACCGCGAACATGTCCATCGAAGGGCTGCACCCGCCCAAGTTCGGGGTCTATGCCGTTCTGGTCGACGTGCTGGATGGGCCACATAAGGGCAGTTACCATGGCGCGGCCTCGGTCGGGGTGCGCCCGATGTTCCAGGGCGAAGTGCCAAATATTGAAACCTTCCTGTTCGATTTTTCCGGCGACCTTTACGGCGCGACCCTGTCGGTGGGCCTGATCGATTTCCTGCGCCCGGAACTGACATTTGACGGGCTGGGCGGTCTGATCGCACAGATGGATGCCGATTGCGAAAAAGCCCGAGGCATTCTGGCCGCACTATGAGCGCTGACCCGATTGAACGCACCGGCCTGCCCGCCCGGTTTTGGGAACGTAAACCCCTGCGCAAGATGAACCAGCGCGAGTGGGAGGCGTTGTGCGACGGTTGCGGCAAATGCTGCCTGAACAAGCTGGAAGACGAAGACTCGGGCGAGGTTGCCCTGACCTGCGTTGCCTGCCGCTTGCTGGACGATGAAAGCTGCCGCTGCACGCAATACGACATTCGGCACCAATTCGTGCCTGAATGCATCGTCATGACCCCCGATAACATTGACGAACATGCCTATTGGCTGCCGCAAACCTGCGCCTATCGTCTGTTGTGGGAAGGCAAACCCCTTTACGACTGGCATCCGTTGATATCCGGTACGCCGAACAGCGTGCACGCGGCAGGTGTGTCAATTCAGGGGCGCACGGTGTCCGAGTTCGAAACCCCCATGGAAGAGTGGGAAGACTACATTATCGAGGAGCCAAGCTGATGTATTTCGCCTCTGACAATTCCGGGCCGGTGCACCCGCAGGTGATGGCCAAGCTGGCCGAGGCCAATCAGGGCTATCAGATGGCCTATGGTGCCGACACGTTGATGAACGAGGTGCGCGACCGTATCCGCAGCATCTTTGAGGCACCGGGCGCGGCGGTCTATCTGGTGGCGACGGGGACGGCGGCGAATTCGCTGGCACTTGCGACGCTGTCGAACCCTTGGGAGACGATCTTCTGTTCTCCGGTCGCGCATATCCACGAGGATGAATGCAATGCGCCCGAGTTCTACAGCGGTGCCAAGCTGACTTTGGTGCCCGGCGGCGACAAGATGACCCCCAAGGCTTTGCGCGGATCAATCCTGGGTGAAGAAACCCGCGGGGTGCATGGGCCGCAGCGCGGGCCGGTGTCGATCACTCAGGTCACCGAGCGCGGGTCGGTCTATTCTCTGGAAGAGTTGCAGGCACTGTGTGGCGTGGCCAAGGAATTTGACCTGCCTGTGCATTTGGACGGAGCACGGTTCACCAATGCGCTGGTTGCGTTGAATTGCTCTCCGGCTGACATGACGTGGAAAGCGGGCGTGGATGCTGTCAGCTTTGGCGGCACTAAGAACGGCCTGATGGGCGTTGAGGCGGTGGTGTTCTTTGACGAAAGCAAAGCCTGGGAATTCGAGCTGCGGCGCAAACGCGGGGCGCATCTGTTTTCCAAGCACCGCTATCTGTCCGCGCAGATGGCTGCGTATCTGGAAGACGATCTGTGGCTGCGATTGGCGCGTCAGGCGAACGACAACTGTGCCCGGCTGGCCGATGGTTTGCGCGACAAGGGTGCGGAGTTCCTGCATGAGCCGCAGGCCAATATGATCTTTGCCTCGTTCTCGCGCGCCAAGCACAAGCAACTGCATGAGGCCGGGGCGATCTATCACCTCTGGGGCGCTGAACTGGAAGGCGAGGATGACAACGAGAACCTTGCCTGCCGGCTGGTCTGCGACTGGTCCATCGGCGCGGCTGAAATCGATCAGTTCCTCAACCTGTTGTGATGCCCGTCGCGGGGTTGGCTTTCCAGAACTCCTGAAGCAGCGCGCTGGTTTCGTCGGGGTGCGAAATGGGCAGCATGTGCCCCGCGCCGCGCACCACTTCATGCCACGCGCATGGCAAGCGGCGTTGTAAGCCCTGGCAAATAACCGGTACCGTCGGGTTGGTTTCTGATCCGCTCAGCAACAGGGTTGGCATCGACACGCGTTTGAGCTTCGCGGGGTCAAGAAGCCCGGCCCTGTCAGCGTACAGCACGGGATGCGACGCAGGTACCACATGTATCCCCCGCACCATGCTGGTGCGGGTCCGTTCGGGCAAATCGGGCCATTTCGGGCTGATGCCAGTGCTCCACATCCGGTTGAACAGTCGCGCGGCCAAGGCCGTGTCACCTGCGTTAAAGGCAGCGTCAATCGGTTGGGTCTCTTGTAGGTGCCGATCGAACACCTGGGGCGCATCCTGTTTTGCAACAGCAAGGAAAACAGGCTCGATCAGGGTCAGACTGCGTACGCGTTCCGGGGTCTCAATGGCGAGCCTGAGCGCGACAATCGCCCCAAAGGAATGACCGATCAGGTCCATTGGTTCGGTCAACTGGGCCGCCGCCTGCCCTGTCACCGCGTCGAAGAAATCGCTCTGCCCGTCCCAATCCGGGCTGCGCCCATGCGAAAGCATGTCCGGGGCGACAAGAGACGCGCGGCCCTCCAGCGCCGTGGCCAGACCAGACCACGCCCCGGAATGCGCAATCGTGCAGTGAAGGGCGAGCAGTTTGCGCCCACCCTCTGCCAACCGTCTGACGAAGGCGGATTGCGGTGTGGCAGCCAAAGCAGTCACCCGTTCATCGCCGCCAGATGGCGGTCCAGATCGTCCAGCCTGTCCTGCCCCCAGAACCTCTGACCGTCAGGCGTGATGTAGAACGGCGCGCCGAACACGCCGCGATCCACGGCCTCTTCCAGATTGGCGGCATAGGTTTCCGCCCCGACCAGCAGGCCGCTGTTGGCCAGATCGGGATCAAACCCGGCATTGGCCAGACAGTCGCGGATTACATCGTCCTGTGCCACATCCTTTTCTTCGGCCCAGCAGGCACGCAGAATGGAATGGCTCAGCTTGCCAACATCACCCGAACCATCCTTGATCGCAGCAATGACAGCGTAAGAGGAAGGGGCCATGTTGGTGGGCCAATGCGCGGGCTGCAGATTGAACTCCATCCCCAGATTTTTGGATTGGCGCAACAGTTCCTGAGCGCGGTATTCAATGCGCGAGATGTGGCGATCCTTCGGCGGGGTTCCCCCGGTGCGCGCGAACAGTGCCATAATGTCCAGCGGCTTGTAGTTGATCGTTGCGCCGTGTTTCGCGGCGACCTCCTCCAACCGGGTGCCAGCCAGATAGCTGTAAGGCGAAATTGTCGCAAAATAGTAGTCAATCTGGGTCATGTTCACTTTCTCCGCTGCGTTATCTTTGCGGGACGGTAAGGCCATGCTAAGCGGTGTCAACATCACGAATCTGTCACATTGCCATTGCTGCCCGGGGATAATCAGCCGATGCCAACACTCCACGAACCCAAGCTCATCGCTGGGAACGCCAACCGTCCGCTAGCCGAAGCCATCTCTCGCCGCATGAGCCTGTATCGCGGCGTTGACCAGGGTCTGGTCGATGCGCGGGTCGAACGGTTCAATGACGGCGAGATCTTTGTCGAAGTGTTCGAAAATGTCCGCGGTGAGGATATGTTCATTGTCCAGCCGACCTCGAATCCGGCCAATGACAACCTGATGGAACTTCTGATCATCGCCGACGCGCTGCGCCGGTCTTCGGCCCAGCGGATCACCGCTGTGATCCCCTATTTCGGCTATGCCCGTCAGGACCGCCGCACCAAGGCGCGCACGCCGATCTCTGCAAAACTGGTGGCCAATATGCTGACCGGCGCCGGGATCGAGCGGGTTCTGACCATGGACCTGCACGCAGCCCAGATTCAGGGCTTTTTCGATATCCCGGTAGACAACCTCTATGCCTCGCCGATCTTTGCGCTGGATGTGAAAAACCAGTTCAAGGACAATCTGGATGAGATCATGGTGGTGTCGCCCGACGTGGGCGGCGTGGCCCGTGCGCGCGAGCTGGCCAAACGCATCAACGCCCCGCTTTCGATCGTCGACAAACGCCGCGAAAAAGCGGGCGAAGTGGCCGAGATGACCGTGATCGGTGACGTCAAAGACAAGATCTGCCTGATCGTGGACGATATGTGCGACACCGCCGGAACGCTGTGCAAGGCGGCGCAGGTTCTGCTGGATAACGGCGCGAAAGAGGTTCATTCCTACATCACGCATGGCGTCATGAGCGGCCCTGCGGTTGAGCGCGTCACGAACTCGGTGATGAAGTCGTTGGTTCTGACCGATACGATCCAGCCGACCAAAGAGATTCTGAACGCCAAGAACATCCGCATCGTGCCAACCGCGCCGATCTTTACCCAGGCGATCCTGAACATCTGGAACGGCACCAGCGTGTCGTCGCTGTTCGAAGACAAGACGCTGACGCCGATCTACGAATCCATGTACCAGATGGACTGAGTTTGTCAGGGCGGCCAAACAAGCCGCCCTTTTACGTTTCGAACCACCGATCCGCGCTGATTGCCTCTTAACGGCCTGCGCGTGGATCCGCGAAAGAGGGGAACGACCTCAATGACCGCAAACAAACGCATTGTTCTGTCCAGTGACCACGCCGCGATCGAGCTGCGTCAGGCCGTGGCCAAACACATTGCCCAGCAGGGCTGGGACGTGGTGGATATTGGCCCGACAACGCCTGAGAGCACCCATTACCCCAAGCACGGCAAGGCTGCGGCGCAGGCTGTCGCCTCGGGCGATTGCGGTTTGGGCATCATCCTGTGCGGCACCGGTCAGGGTATCATGATGGCGGCAAACAAAGTGCCGGGCATTCGCTGCGGCGTTTGCTCAGACGCGTTCTCGGCCCGCATGATCCGCCAGCACAACGACGCCAACATGCTGTCCATCGGCGCGCGCGTTGTCGGTGAAGGTCAGGCGCTGGATATCGTGGACGCGTTTCTGGGCGCCGAGTTCGAAGGCGGCCGCCACGCCACGCGGGTGGATATGATCGAAGCGCAGGACAACTAAAGGCTCCGCTTCTTCAGAGCCGGAAGCGTTCAACCCGGATCAGGAAATATTCCAATCATCCGTATGCGCCACCTCTCCTATCGCGGTCCAGCTTGCCCGGATGCGGGCGATCCGCGTGTCGGACCATGTGCGAAACACCGCGTCGAACCCTTCGGTGGTGATGTTTTCGGCCTGCACTTCGGCCCGCAGCGCCGAGGATGTGTCGACATCCCAGAGCGATATTCCGATCTGAACCATTGGAGGGGTGCGAAACGGTTCTTTGAACCGGATGGGGGTGCGACGTTCGCGCGGGCCCTGCCCTGTCCACATCTCTCCGCCTTCGGCAAATTCCGAAAACAGCACATCTTCGCCCTGATCGATTCCAATCGGATGGGTTAGGAACTTTTTCATTTTATCATCATTATTCTTCAATTCCCGCAACTTATCCCGGCTTGCCGGCAAAAGCACGACAAAAAAAAACGGCCCCGCAAATGCGAGGCCGTTCAAATCTTTCGTCGATAAGCCGGTTACAGGCTCATATGCGTTCCAAGGGCTTCCATGTCGGCCAGCAGCTTGGCGGCATCGTCGACGATGGTCTGATCGTCACCGGCCTTGGCGGCCTCGTGCGAGGCGCGAGCCTCGGCGATCAGGTCGTCCAGATGCGACCGGGTCACTTCCGCCACCGGAATGGCCTTTTCGGCCAGAACCGACAGGCCATCGCCGTTGATCTGGGCAAACCCGCCGGTGACCAGGTATTCGCTGGACCCTTCGGGTGCCTCGACCTTCAGGATGCCCGGGCGCAGCGTGGTGATGGTGGGGGCATGATCAGGCATTGCCGTCATGTCCCCGTCCGCGCCGGGAATCTGGACCGCTGTCGCGCTGAGCGAAGCAAGGCTCCGCTCGGGGCTGACGAGGTCGAATTGCATCGTGTTTGCCATCAGGGATACTCCTTAGGCGGCTTCTGCGGCCATCTTCTCCGCTTTGGCGATCACTTCGTCGATGCCGCCAACCATCAGGAAGGCCGCTTCGGGCAGGTGATCGTATTCGCCAGCCACAACGGCCTTGAACGATGCGATGGTCACGTCCAGAGGAACCTGAACGCCCGGCGAACCGGTGAAGACTTCGGCAACGTCGAACGGCTGCGACAGGAAGCGCTCGATCTTACGGGCACGGGCCACGGTCAGTTTGTCTTCTTCCGACAGTTCGTCCATGCCGAGGATGGCGATGATGTCCTGCAGCGACTTGTAGCGCTGGAGGATCTGCTGAACGTCGGTTGCAACGCCGTAGTGCTCTTCACCGACGATGGCCGGGTCCAGCAGACGCGACGACGAGTCGAGCGGGTCAACCGCAGGGTAGATACCCTTTTCCGAGATCGCACGGTTAAGAACGGTGGTCGCATCCAGGTGAGCAAACGATGTTGCCGGCGCGGGGTCGGTAAGGTCGTCCGCAGGCACGTAGATCGCCTGCACGGATGTGATCGAGCCCGACTTGGTCGAGGTGATGCGTTCCTGCAAGGCGCCCATGTCGGTGGCCAGTGTCGGCTGGTAGCCCACGGCTGACGGAATACGACCCAGCAGAGCCGAAACCTCGGAACCCGCCTGCGTAAAGCGGAAGATGTTGTCGACGAAGAACAGAACGTCGGTACCGGACTGGTCGCGGAACTGCTCGGCCAGGGTCAGACCGGTCAGAGCAACACGCGCACGCGCACCCGGAGGTTCGTTCATCTGACCGTAAACCAGCGCAACCTGCGATTCAGACAGGTTGTCAGGCTTAATAACGTTCGATTCGATCATCTCGTGGTACAGGTCGTTGCCTTCACGGGTCCGTTCACCAACACCCGCGAACACCGAGAAGCCCGAGTGCACTTTTGCGATGTTGTTGATCAGTTCCATGATCAGAACGGTTTTACCAACGCCGGCGCCGCCGAACAGACCGATCTTACCGCCTTTGGCGTAGGGGGCCAGCAGGTCAACAACCTTGATGCCGGTCACCAGGATTTCCGACTCGGTCGACTGTTCGTCGAACTCGGGTGCGGGCTGGTGGATCGCGCGGGCTTCGGTTGCTTCAACCGGGCCTTTTTCGTCGATCGGCTCGCCAACAACGTTCAGGATGCGGCCCAGAGTTGCGTTACCAACCGGAACCGAGATCGGTGCGCCGGTGTCGGTTACAACCTCGCCACGGACCAGACCTTCGGTCGCGTCCATCGCGATGGTGCGGACAGTGTTTTCTCCCAGGTGCTGAGCAACTTCCAACACCAGGCGCTTGCCGTTGTTGGTGGTTTCCAGCGCGTTCAGAATTTCAGGCAGCTGATCTTCGAACTGCACGTCAACGACGGCCCCGATGATCTGTGTGACTTTGCCTTTTGCATTCGCCATGTTTCGTCTCCGGTTTTCTTACAGCGCTTCGGCGCCGGAAATAATTTCAATCAGCTCGTTGGTGATCACGGCCTGACGTGAGCGGTTGAACTGGATCGTCAGCTTGTCGATCATCTCACCCGCGTTGCGTGTCGCGTTGTCCATCGCGGACATCCGTGCACCCTGTTCAGACGCTCCGTTTTCGAGCAGAGCCGAGAAGATCGCAGTCGCAACCCCCTTAGGCAGCAGGTCGGCCAGAATGGCTTCTTCGCTGGGCTCGTAGTCGAAAATGGCACCGCTGTCGTCACCCGCTGCTTCGTCCTCGAACGAGGCAGGAATGATCTGCTGTGCCGTCGGGACCTGAGTCACAACGTTGACGAACTTCGAGTAGAAGATCGTTGCAACGTCGAACTCGCCCCCGTCGAAGCGAGACAGGATGTCCTTCGCGATATCTTGCGCGTTGGTGTAACCAATGCGTTTGACTTCGCTCAGGTCAACATGCCCGACGAACAGATCGCCCAAATCGCGCTTGAGCGCGTCGCGGCCTTTCTTGCCAACGGTCAGAACCTTGACCGTCTTGCCCTTGCCGCGCAGCTCTTCCGCCTTTTGACGGGCCAGCTTTGCGATGTTCGAGTTGAAGCCGCCGCAGAGGCCGCGTTCAGCTGTCATGACAACCAGCAGATGGACATCATCACTGCCCGTACCACGGAGCAGCTTGGGGGCGCTGTCGCTGCCCCCGACCGAAGCCGCCAGCCCCGCCATCACGGCATTGAACCGTTCGGCATAGGGGCGCGAGGCTTCGGCAGATTCCTGGGCGCGGCGCAGTTTTGCGGCCGCGACCATCTGCATGGCCTTGGTGATCTTGCGGGTCGATTTGACCGACTCGATCCTGTTTTTAAGGTCCTTCAGACTAGGCATCGGAACCTCCTATCAAGCGAAGGTCGCGGCGTATTCGTCGATCGCTGCCTTGATCTTGTCGGACGCTTCACCTTTGATCTTCGGATCTTCGTCGGTGAGCCACTTCAGCAAGTCCGCGTGTTTGCCACGCAAGTGCGCCAGCAGACCGGCCTCATAGCGGCCAACATCCGATACGTCGATCTTGTCGAGGTAGCCGTTGGTACCCGCGAAGATGACGCAGACGATTTCCGCGTTGGTCAGCGGCGAGTACTGCGGCTGTTTCATCAGCTCGGTCAGACGGGCACCACGGTTCAGCAGCTGCTGGGTCGCGGCGTCGAGGTCTGAACCGAACTGCGCAAACGCAGCCATTTCGCGGTACTGAGCCAGTTCTAGTTTCACCGGACCGGCAACCGATTTCATCGCGTTGGTCTGAGCCGAGGAGCCCACACGCGAAACCGACAGACCGGTGTTCACGGCAGGACGGATGCCCTGATAGAACAGTTCGGTTTCCAGGAAGATCTGACCGTCGGTGATCGAGATCACGTTGGTCGGAATAAACGCCGAAACGTCACCACCCTGAGTTTCGATAACCGGCAGAGCGGTCAGCGAGCCTGCACCGAAATCTTCGTTCAGCTTCGCCGAACGTTCCAGCAGACGGGAGTGGAGGTAGAAAACGTCACCCGGATACGCTTCGCGGCCCGGCGGACGGCGCAGCAGCAGCGACATCTGACGATACGAAACAGCCTGCTTCGACAGGTCATCATAGATGATCAGAGCGTGGCGGCCGTTGTCACGGAAGTACTCGGCCATCGCGGTCGCGGCGTAGGGTGCCAGGAACTGCATCGGCGCCGGGTCGGACGCGGTCGCAGCAACAACGATCGAGTAGTCAATCGCGCCGGACTCTTCCAGTTTCTTCACCAGCTGCGCAACGGTCGAACGCTTTTGGCCAACCGCAACGTAGACGCAGTACAGTTTCTTCGACTCGTCGTCGCCTGCTGCGTCGTTGTAAACTTTCTGGTTCAGGATGGTGTCCAGAGCAACGGCGGTTTTACCGGTCTGACGGTCACCAATGATCAGCTCACGCTGGCCACGGCCGATCGGGATCATCGCGTCAACCGACTTCAGGCCGGTTGCCATCGGTTCGTGAACCGATTTACGCGGAATGATGCCCGGTGCTTTAACGTCTGCAACGCCACGCTTGGTTGCGTTGATCGGACCTTTGCCGTCCAGCGGGTTGCCCAGACCGTCAACAACGCGGCCCAGCAGTTCGTCACCGATCGGAACGTCCACGATCGAGTTGGTGCGCTTGACGGTGTCACCTTCTTTGATGTCACGGTCGGAACCGAAGATAACGACACCGACGTTGTCGCTTTCCAGGTTCAGCGCCATGCCCATGATGCCACCGGGGAATTCGACCATCTCACCCGCTTGCACGTTGTCCAGGCCGTATACACGGGCAATCCCGTCACCGACGCTCAGCACGCGGCCGATCTCGGCCACTTCGGCTTCCTGACCAAAATTCTTGATCTGGTCCTTCAGGATTGCAGAAATCTCTGCGGCTTGGATTCCCATTTATCCGACCTCTTTCATTGCATTCTGTAGGGAGTTGAGCTTCGAACGGATCGAGCTATCGATCATTTTCGAGCCCACTTTAACGACAAGACCGCCGATGAGGCTTTCATCAACGGTCGCATTGATTGTCACGGTCTTGCCCACACGCTCGGACAGCGTTTTGGACAGTTTTTCCATCTGGGTCTTGGTCAGCGCCTTGGCCGACGCGACATCGGCAGTCACTTCGCCGCGCTCATCTGCCAGCATGTCGCGCAGAACCTGCACCAGCTGCGGCACGACGAACAAGCGGCGTTTTTGCGCCATCAGACCCAGCGTGTTGCGCAGGATGGCGTTCAGGCCCATCTTGTCGGCAATCGCAGTGATCGCGCCTTCCTGTTCGGCGCGCGAAACCAGCGGAGATGCGATCAGGTCGCGCAGCTCGGCACTGTCGCCCAGTGCGGCTGCCAGATCGTTGATGCCGGATTCCAGACCTGCAAGGTCATTATTCTCTTTGGCGATCTCGAAGATCGCGGTGGCATAGCGCTCGGCGATGCCTGTGGAAATCGAAGCTGGTTCGGACACGTCCACCCTTCCGATATTTGAGGCCCCGATTTTGAGTAGCGGCCGCTACCTTGGGGCGTGAGGAAACCCCGTCCATTTAGGGCGGGGATCAAAATCACCGGGGATGTAGCAGAGGTGTTCCAACCAAGCAATACGCTATAGCGGTAACAGAATTATCCACAAAGTGTGCGTTTTCATACACTTACGACAAGTGCGACGGTTTGAACCCATCGACCCGGTTGAAAAATGTTACGAATATGCAGGTTTTTGCGATTCCTGTGACTTATTTCCCGCATTTATACCGCATGAGAATGCACGTGATTGTCATGCAGGCTTCAACAAACCATCCAGCGCCTTGATTGGTTTTTTGACCGCATCCTTGGTCACGCTGCCGCTGGGCGGTTGGATATGTTTGCTGACTTCGACCATCAGCACACCGCCCGCCATGACGGTCGGCATCCGCTGCCCGGTTTTTTCGATCAGACTGCCGGATTTCAGCCAGAACCGCCGAAATGACGGTGGCATGTACAACGCCGAACAATGTGTCTCGGGCAGGAAATGATGCGCCTTGAGCTGGTTTTCCAGCTGAGTGGCAGAATACGGGCGGCCGAATCCAAACGGCGTTTTGTCCGAGCGCGACCAAAGACCCGCGCGGTTGGGGACAACGAAAACGGCCCGTCCGCCCGGCCCCAGCACCCGCCAGCACTCATCCAGCAACTGTGCCGGCCGTTCCGACGTTTCCAGACCGTGCATCACCACAAGCTTGTCCACGTGACCGGTTTCAATCGGCCAAAGAGTTTCTTCGGTCAGAACCGAAACATTGGGCATCCCCGCTGGCCATGGCATCACGCCTTGCGGGCCCGGCATCAGCCCGATGACCCGGCGCGCATCTGACAGGTAAGGGCGCAGCAAAGGTACGGCGAAACCGAATCCCGCGACCGTCTGGCCCTTTGCTTCGGGCCAAAGCTCGGTCAGACGCCCGCGAATAGCCGCTTGCGCGGCACGCCCCAGGGTGCTGCGGTAGTAGAAATTCCTCAGATCCTGCACATCAAGATGCATTGCGGACATCCGGTCAATCGGCTTAGCTGGGCGCAGTCTAGCAATGAAAGGGCAAAAGGCCATGCCTCTTGAAATCGTTACAATCCCATGCCTCAGCGACAATTACGCCTTTCTGGCGCATGACGCCGTCAATGGCCAGACCGCCCTGATCGACGCGCCCGAGGCTGCGCCGATTCTGAAAGCGCTGGACGATAGGGGATGGACATTGTCGCACGTGCTGCTGACCCACCATCACTGGGATCACGTGGACGGCTTGGCGGACATACTGGCCAAACACCCGGCGAAAGTCATCGGGGCCGCCGCAGACGCGCATCGCCTGCCGCCATTGGATCAGCAAGTCAAAGAGGGCGACAGTTTTGAAATCGGCGGCGAGCCTGTTCAGGTTCTGGACGTCTCGGGGCACACGGACGGGCATATTGCCTTTTACATGCCGCAGAGCGCCGCCGTGTTCACCGCCGACAGTCTGATGGCGCTTGGTTGCGGGCGTCTGTTCGAGGGCACTCCGGCGCAAATGTGGGGGTCTTTGAACAAACTGACCGCTCTGCCGGACGACACATTGGTCTGTTCCGGCCATGAATATACACAATCCAACGCCAAATTCGCCATTACCGTCGATCCTGACAACCAGGCCCTGAAAGATCGCATGGCTGATATCGAGCGCGCGCGCGCCGCTGGAAAAGCCACCGTTCCGTCGACTCTGGCCCTCGAAAAGGCCACAAACCCGTTCCTGAGGGCCACGGACCCCGCGATTCAGGCACATCTTGACATGACAGGCGCAGAACCCGTGGCCGTTTTTGCCGAAATTCGGGCTAGAAAAGACCGGTTCTGATGCTTATTTGCCCCTCTTCACGGACACGGTTACAACAAATGTGACTGTCAAGTGAAAGAAAACCCTTGAAGCCGGGCCACGATCAACCAAACTCTAATAGTATGAGGACATGGTTGGGATGGGGATCCGGCCGAAAGCCCGCCCCCTTCTGACCCAAGACAGAGGAGCACCCGCGTGCCTTCATTCTCGAGCACATTGGAACAAGCCATCCACGCGGCCCTGGCGGCTGCGAATGAACGGCGCCATGAATTCGCAACGCTGGAGCATTTGCTGCTGGCACTTCTGGAAGAACCCGATGCGGTGCGCGTCATGAAAGCGTGCAGTGTCGATCTGGACGAACTGCGCAGCACTCTGGTGGAATTCATCGACGAGGATCTTTCGAACCTGGTCACGGATATCGACGGGTCCGAAGCCGTTCCAACGGCCGCGTTCCAGCGCGTCATTCAGCGCGCCGCGATCCACGTACAAAGCTCGGGCCGGACCGAAGTGACCGGCGCCAACGTACTGGTCGCAATTTTCGCCGAACGCGAAAGCAATGCCGCCTATTTCCTGCAGGAACAGGACATGACCCGTTACGACGCGGTCAATTTCATCGCCCATGGCGTGGCCAAGGACCCGGCTTATGGCGAGAGCCGCTCGGTTTCGGGCGCGGATCAGGTGGAAGAAGACGCCCAGACCACGTCTGGCGAAGCCGAACAGAAGGAAAGCGCGCTTGGAAAATATTGCATCGATCTGAACGCGAAATCGCGCGCGGGCGATGTTGATCCGCTGATCGGGCGTTCGGACGAGGTGGAGCGCTGCATTCAGGTGCTGTGCCGCCGCCGCAAGAACAACCCGCTGTTGGTGGGTGATCCGGGCGTGGGCAAAACTGCCATCGCAGAAGGTCTGGCGCATAAGATCGTCGGCGGCGAGGCCCCCGATGTGCTGGCCAACACCACGATCTATTCGCTGGACATGGGCGCACTGCTGGCCGGAACCCGCTATCGCGGTGATTTCGAAGAGCGCCTGAAAGCGGTTGTGACCGAGCTGGAAGATCACCCCGACGCGGTGCTGTTCATCGACGAGATTCACACCGTGATCGGTGCCGGTGCGACCTCGGGCGGGGCGATGGACGCCTCGAACCTGCTGAAGCCTGCACTTCAGGGTGGCAAGCTGCGTACAATGGGTTCGACCACTTACAAAGAATTCCGTCAGCATTTCGAGAAGGACCGCGCGCTGAGCCGCCGGTTCCAGAAGATCGACGTGAATGAACCTTCGGTCGAGGACAGCGTGAAAATCCTGCGTGGTTTGAAGCCCTATTTCGAAGAGCATCACGACATCAAATACACCGCCGATGCGATCAAGACCGCCGTTGAACTTTCGGCGCGCTATATCAACGACCGCAAACTGCCCGACAAGGCCATCGACGTGATCGATGAGGCCGGCGCGGCGCAGCATCTGGTCGCGGAAAGCAAGCGGCGCAAGACCATCGGCGTGAAAGAGATCGAGGCCGTTGTCGCCAAGATCGCCCGCATCCCGCCCAAGAACGTCACCAAGGACGATGCCGAGGTGTTGAAAGACCTCGAGGCCTCGCTGAAACGGGTGGTGTTTGGTCAAAATCTGGCCATCGAGGCGCTGTCCAGCGCGATCAAACTGGCCCGTGCCGGTCTGCGTGAGCCTGAAAAGCCCATCGGCAACTACCTGTTCGCCGGTCCGACCGGTGTAGGCAAGACCGAGGTGGCGAAACAGCTGGCGGATACGCTGGGCGTGGAACTGCTGCGCTTTGACATGTCGGAATACATGGAGAAACACGCGGTTTCCCGTCTGATCGGCGCGCCTCCGGGTTATGTCGGGTTTGACCAGGGTGGTTTGCTGACCGACGGTGTCGACCAGCATCCGCATTGTGTGTTGCTGCTGGACGAGATCGAAAAGGCCCACCCGGACGTGTTCAACATTCTGTTGCAGGTGATGGATCACGGGGAACTGACCGATCACAACGGCCGCACAGTAAACTTCCGCAACGTGGTGCTGATCATGACCTCGAACGCGGGCGCGCAGGAACAGGCCAAGGCCGCCATCGGCTTTGCCCGCGACCGTCGTGAAGGTGAGGACACCGCCGCGATTGAACGTATGTTCACTCCGGAATTCCGCAACCGTCTGGATGCTGTGATTTCCTTCGCGCCGCTGCCGAAGGAGGTCATCCTGCAAGTGGTCGAGAAATTCGTTCTGCAGCTTGAAGCACAACTGCTGGATCGCGGCGTGACCATCGATCTGACGCCCAAAGCCGCCGAGTGGCTGGCCGATAAAGGCTATGACGACAAGATGGGTGCGCGTCCGCTGGGCCGTGTCATTCAGGAGCACATCAAGAAACCTCTGGCCGAGGAGTTGCTGTTCGGCAAACTGGCCAAGGGCGGTGTGGTCCGTGTCTCGGTCAAGAAGGGCGAGCTGGACCTTGAAATTCTGGGTCCGGATCAACGTCGCATTCCGGGCGACAAGCCTCCGTTGTTGACAGCGGACTGATCTGGAAACAGTATATTTTCAAAGCCCGGCGATCCCCATCGTCGGGCTTTTCCAGTTCTGATACGGGTAATTGCGACGGAACCCGGTTTCAGCCGCGTGTAATCTTCAATGATGAACACAGGACAAGGACTGGAACGTGAGCAAGATTTCAATCATCTGGGGCGCAACTTTCGCCCTTTCGACCATCGCAGCGGTTGCAACGGCGCAGCACAGGTTCCGCTATCACGACGAAACGACCACAGAACCTCTGAAGCTGGTGCCCGCTACCGTGGACCCCGGGAAGAGCCGCGCCTCGGTAAAGGAAAAGGGCCGCACAATCAGGGTCACGGGTAATGGTATTCCCGATCATCTGGTCGGGCAGTTTCCCAATCGCGGCAACCCGCATCAGATCGAACGGCAGAAGGTGAAGCTGAAAGTATCCGCGAAACCCGTTGCCACTGGCGCAATCACGCCGCTTAGCATGGGTTGGAACTTTGGCGTGTCTCTCAACGGGGTTGTGTTTGACCCGCTGGCTGCCGAGTTCTGGCACGGTGATCCAGAATCCGGGTGGTCCTACAATGCGTTGGGTGGGGCTATTTCTCTGGGGTTGGATGCCAATTTTGCCCATGTGCAGCCCAACGGGAAGTATCACTACCACGGTGTACCGACAGGTTTGATCGAGTTGCTGGGGTGGTCCCCGACTGATCATTCACCGCTGATCGGGTACGCCGCAGATGGCTTTCCGATCTACGCGATGACGGGCGTAGTAGACGGCAAAGTCACTGAAATGACGTCCTCTTTTCGTTTGAAATCCGGGAACCGCCCGGGTGGCAGCGCACCGAACGGGCGGCATGACGGGACATTCAACGAGGACTACGCATATGTGCAGGGTCACGGCAATCTGGACCAATGCAACGGCGCCTTCACCGTTTCAGCCGAGTATCCCGCTGGAACCTATGCCTATTTCCTGACCGAGGATTACCCTGTGGTGCCCCGATGTTTCATGGGAACTCCGGATCAGAGTTTTCGATTTGGCAGGCGCTAAGCTGATTGGACCTTTGGTGTGTTTACGCGTGTGCAACGCGTTCTCTTATTTCTTTTGTTGGAAACGAGGTTAGCTCTTCCGCACTCTCACGGCGTATGGCACCGGCAGGACCTTTGGTTTCCTGCCCCACGCCGCATAGTAGGAGGACAGAATGCGATAGGCAAAACGAGGTCCGGAACCGCCCTGAGACAGTGCGGACAGGATCGCAATGGTCAGATCGCGTGCCTTGCGACGTCGCCCAGCTTTCTTGGGCACGAAATACTCAAAATCGATGAACCGAATCTGGCGTCCATCCCAGCACATATCCCGAAACGCCGGGCGTCCGTGGGCCAGATCCATCGCATGAAACCGCGCCAGCGCTTGGCCAGCTGTACGGCACGCCCTGAGCTTTTCCGCCATGGAGACGGATTTGTCTGCGCATAATCTGGTCAGGCTGACCCCGGCGTCTTCGATGGCGATATACTCTTTGCCTTCTGCCACAATTCTGGGGACCGGCGCGCCGTAACTCCACAGAAAACGGTTAGATGATCGTTCACGTTCAAACGCGTGTTCCGGCTTGCCCTTCACCAACCAGAGATGGGGCGCGAAACGTTCGACACGTTTCAGCCAAAACCTGTCTCCTTGCCCGGTCTGGCACAACGTAACACGCTGGTGCGGTGCTTGCAGAGCGTTATCGACTGCAATCTTTACTTCCGTTGTCCTGTCTCTCACGCACAGCTCCAATCAACCTATGGTTATGACATAGGGTTCGGCTGCTGCATTTCATCAGGCAGAACATTAAAATCCGTTAAAACAAAACCGCTTAGATCACAGATTGTAGGATCACCGCTCGGTCAGTTTCAGCTCAATCCGGCGGTTTTGCGCCCGGGCCTCTGGTGTGTCGGCCGGATTGACCGGCTGGAACTCACCAAACCCGTTGGCCGCAAGGCGGTTGGGCGGGATGCCCAGCGCGTCGACCATATAGCGCACGACCGACAGCGCGCGGCCCTGGCTGAGTTCCCAGTTGTCGCGATACCGGCCACTTCCGGCCAGCGGGACGTTGTCGGTGTGACCGTCGACCCGGATCACCCAGTTCAGACCGCTTGGGATCTCAGCCGCAACGCTGCGCAGGATGCTGGCGACCTTGGCGACCTCTTGCCGACCTTCCGCGGACAGAACGGCGGAACCTGTCGGGAACAGGACTTCGGAAGAGAACACGAACCGGTCGCCTTCAATCCGCACGCCTTCCTGATCACCCAGCACATCCCGCAGACGCCCAAAGAATTCCGAGCGATAGCGTTGCAGGTCTTCTGCCTGCGCCGCCAGTTCCTCATTCTGACCGGCCAGTGCTTCGGCTTCGGCCTCAAGACGCAGGCGTTCGGCTTCTTCCAGCAAGCGGCGGCGGCGTTCTTCCGAGGCGGCGCGAGCCAGCGCGGCATTCAGGTCCTGACCCAAAGTCTGGATTTGAATCTCGGCGGCTTCGTTGCGTTCCTCAAAATCATCCAGCAGCGCCTGCAACGATCCCAACTGCCCGCGCAGGGCGGCGATTTGCTGATTCAACAGCGCAGCTTCGCGCTGTGCCTCGGCAGATATTTCTTTCTCATCCGACAGCGTTATCTCGGCAAGGGCCAGCAGAGCCTCGCGCTGTTCAGCCAAAGTGCGTTGCTCCTCGGCATCTGCCTGCGCTTGTGTCTGCGCCTGCAACGCGGCTTCAAGCTGCTCCCGCAACTCATCAGGGTTAACGTCACCGAACTGACGCTCAAGCTCGGCCCGCGCGGCTTGGGCGGCAGCCAAAAGGGTCAGCGTATCTTCGGCCTCTTTGCGCTGGGCTTCCAACGCCAATGTCATCGCCGTCAGTTCAGCATCGGCGTCCTGAAGACGGTTGCGCAATGCCTCGGCAGCGGCGGCTTCTGCAAGACGAGCCGCCTCTTCGTCACTCAGTTGCTGTTCAAGGGCGGTGATTTCCGCCGCCCGATCCTCACCGCTTTGCTCCAGATCGGCCACCAGTGCTTCCAGCGCTTCGCGGCGTGCGGCGGCCAAACGGGCGGCTTCGGTCTGCGCATCAATTTCTTCACGGCTTTGGGCCAGAGCAAGGTTCAGCGCCTCCTGCTCGGTCAGCAATTGTTCGCGCTGCGTTTCAAGCGCCGTGATATCGCCCAGCGCCTGTTCCTGTTCTGCCAACAGAGCCGCAACCTGCGCTTCGAAATTGGTGATCCGTGTCTGCGCCTGATCCAGCGCGGCGGCCTGACGGTCGCGTTCGGTGGTCAGCGAAGCAATCAGTGATTGTGCTTGTGCCAGATCGTCCTCAGCCGCTGACAAGGTTGTGTTCAATGCCCCGAGGCGCGCCTGCAACCGGCTGTTCTCACGCTCTTCCAAACCCAGCGCACCGGCAAGCGCCGCAACTTCGTCCGCCAGCGTTGTCAGTTCGTCTTCCTGCCCCGAGATGGTTTCGCGCAGCACAAATTGGATCACCATGAAGATGGTCAGAACGAAGGTCAGCACCATCAAAAGCCCCGTCATCGCATCCACGAATCCGGGCCAGACCGAGCCCTGGAATCGTTGACCGGTGCGGCGGGACAGCGCCATGAGTTACTCTCCTTCCGGCGTGGTGCGCACTGCGCCGCGCGGTAGGGTCAGGGCCTTGACCAACAGTTCGATATCCTTGCGGAATTCGTTCATGCTTTCCTGTCGACCGGCCGAAATCTCTTCGAGAATGCGCAGCAGCTGAACGTCCATCGAGCGCAGGCGCATCCGGCTTTCGGCGTCGATGCCCTCACCCGCACCGTGATCACGCATGTGATCCAGCAGCGCGTCCTGTCCAAGAGCCACACGTTCCAAAGCCGAGGTGACGCTTTCGGTATTGGCCTGACGATTGTTCATCTCGCCAATCACATCGACCAGTTGCCCCAGTTTGGCCGATACCTCAGCCCGCTCGCTTTCCTGCGCCGAAAACAGATTCTGCAATGCATCCATCTGTTCAGACATGGCATCCAGCACAGGGGTCAGTACGGCGATTTCCGCGCCGCCCTCTTCGCCGCCCGCAAAACCCACGCGGGTGATCGAGGACAGCCATTCCTCAAGCTCGCGATAAAACCGGTTTTGGCCATGCCCCGCAAAAACTTCCAGCAGGCCGACAATCAGCGATCCCGCCAGACCAAGCAGGGACGATCCGAACGCAACACCCATCCCCTGCAACTGCGCCTCGAGCCCGGTCATCAGGCGGTTGAAAACGGCGAGCCCTTCTTCACCTTCCTGCGGGTTCAGACTGCGGATGGTGTCGACAATGGCCGGAACGGTTGTCGCCAGACCAAAGAACGTGCCCAAAAGGCCCAGATAGATCAGCACGTTGGTAATATAGCGGGTGATTTCCCGTTCTTCCTCGACCCGCTCGGCCACGGAATCCAGAATGGACCGGGTTGAGGTCGAACTGATCTGCGACCGGGCACCCCGTTCGCGCAACAATGAGGCCAACGGTGCAAGCAGTTGCGGCGTACGGGCGTCTTCGCGAACAACGCCGCCCACAAAGGCCTCGATCCAGCGCACGGAGCCGATCAGCTGCGTCACCTGATAGAAACAGGCCAGAACACCGATCACGAACACCAGCAGGATGAACCCGTTCAAATACGGATTGGCGAAGAAAACCGGCATCACATATGGCAGCGCCAGAAACACCCCCAGCCCGGACAGGCCGATCGCCATCAACATCAACAAAATCTGTCGCGTTGGATGCGAGAAATGGGGTCTCGCGCCCTGATGTGCCTGCGCCATGCGCGTGGTTCCCGGTATTTGCCTGCTCTGCAGCGAATCTAGCGAAATTCCGCCCGTGACGCCAAGAGTTTATGCGGTGATACTGCGCACCCGTTGCGCCAACCACTCAAGATCGTGATCACGCAGGCCGATCTCGGCCAGATGTTCGGCTGTATTGTAGAGGTATTCGTCGTTGGGACCGCGCCCGCCGACTGCATGGGCGATGATCTGGGCCTGATCCTCTAACGGCATCCCGCCGCAATACTGGACATGGTCGGCGTCGATCACATAGGTCACGGCATTGACGATGTCGCCGTTTTCCAGATGCACATCCAGCATGCGTTCGACATAGGCCGAGGAAATCAACTCACGTTCGCGCAACTCGTGCAGGGTGCGGTCTTCATGGCCTGCTTCAACCGCCAGGGCCAGACCGGTGCAGATTGCGGTTGCCTGTTCATCCAGCGCCAGCACCAGACCCGGCTTTTCCTCGGTCCCGCGGTGGTGGATCGAGCTCATGCAGAAGGATCGGGCATAGCCATGCAACGTTGCACGTTCACTGCGTGCCACCGGAAAGCCCGGGTTCCACAGCAGCGATCCATATCCGAAAACCCACATCGTCATTGCACTGGTCCTTGCCTGTTTGGGCCTATAAACATCAATTCCGAGGCAGGAAAAAGGGCCATTTCAGATGCGTCTGATACGAGTACTCATTTTTGTTACCCTTGCATGGAGCGCATATTGGTTCGTGGCCGGCTATGGCCTGCGCACTGCGATCACCAGTTGGTTCGACCAGCAGGAGGCGCGCGGCTGGCAGGCAGATTTCTCGGATGTGGCAACGGCAGGGTATCCGACCCACCACATGACCCGGCTGAACAATCCGGCGCTGGCTGATCCGGTAAACGGCACGGCGTGGAGCGCGGATTGGATTGAATTCAAAAGCCCCGCCATCTGGCCCGGTCGTCAGGTGCTGCGGTTTGCTGATACGCCGCAACGCCTGTCTTACTTCGATCAGACATCGACAATTGTGGCTGATGAGCTGCTTGCAGAATTGCAGTTGCAGCCGGGTGTTTCGCTTGTGCTCGAGAAGATGGCTTTGACGGCCGGGGCTTGGTCGGTCACCGAGAGCACCACCGCCTTAGCGTCCGGCGACACGCTGAGCCTGATCATGGAACAGACACCGCAGCCCGAGGCCTATGCCATCACTGCCCGCGCGGATGGTTTCACGCCGGGGGACAAGTTGCGGGCGCTGATGCATTCAGCGACCTCGTTGCCGCAAAGCTTTGAAACGCTGGAACTGGATATGGTTACCACCTTCGACAAGGTTTGGGACCGCTCCGCGCTGGAAGACAGCCGACCGCAGCCCGTGGCCGTCGACCTGCGTCTGGCCGAAATCAAATGGGGTGAGTTGCGCCTGTTTGCGACCGGCGATCTGGAGGTGGACGCCCAAGGCATCCCGACCGGAGAGATTGCCGTCAAGGCCGAGAATTGGCGCGACATGATCGCGATGGCAAATGCGGCGGGCGCCCTGCCCGATCAGGCCGTAGATCCCGTCACCCGTGCACTGAACTTTCTGGCAGGGCTGGGCGGAAACCCCAACGCGCTGGACCTGCAACTGAATTTCCGGGATGGGTTTGTGGCGCTTGGTCCGTTGCCTCTGGGCCCTGCCCCGCGCCTGATCCTGCGTTAACGGCAGTATGTGCCGCTGCGATAGCGGGCCGTATCCAAGTGGAAATGATCGCGGTGGTAGCGGTCTGAATTTGGGCCGAGAACGGTGCCGAACGGACCGCATGCCCCGCGCCAGATCTTTTTCAACTGCTTCTGGGACGGGTTCTTGCGCCACCCATTCAGAACCGTCACCACCTCACCATCGGCCATTTTGAAGCCCGAGATATCGATGGCACGGCCCTTGCCATGCTCGGATATTCGCGCGCCCTTGCGATTGTTGCGGGTTCGGCAGGCATAATGCGCCGCCACCTTCAGTTCGACCACAGGACCGCGACGCTTGAAGGTGGGTTTGACGGTTTTGTCGACCCATTTGTTCAGCGCAATGGCCGTGCCACAATCCATCGTCGATGGGCGGCTGAGTACCACGCCCGAAACCGACGTGATTTGCACCGCATCCTTGACGCCACAGGCCGAGTTTTTGCTGCCCACGTTGCCTACAGCTTTGCCCTGAATGGCGATATCGCCGCAGACCGATCCCTTACGCAGCCTGCGCTTTTTGAACAGCACCTCCTGCTCCAAAGCCTTGGGCCGTTTATACGGCATCAGCGAAGTATCGGGCCCAAGCAACGGCAATGCCGATGGGCGCGCGGCTGCGGCTGTTACCTGCGGCGAAACGGGGCGCGAAAGGGGGCGCAGCCTGGCAATGTCCGAAACGACAGATGTGCCTCCGGCATCCTCAGAAAGCGACGGGCGAGGAAGTGGCACCAGAGACTGATCCAGGGGTGCTGCCTGCGTTGTCACGGCGCTGAAAGCCATGACCCCGATCAGAAAATGCCCCCAGCGCAATCTCATGAACTTGCCTGTCCCCGTCCAAAATCCGGTGCGTCCGTGTCCTGCCCGGCATCGATGATGCCGCGACGAATAGCACGGGTTCGGGTGAAGTAGTCAAACAAATGCTCACCATCGCCGGTGCGGATCGCGCGTTGCAGGGCAAAAAGCTCTTCGGTGAAGCGGCCCAGGATTTCCAGCGTCGCGTCCTTGTTGGACAGGAAGACATCGCGCCACATGGTCGGATCGGATGCGGCGATACGGGTGAAATCCCGGAAACCGGCGGCCGAGTATTTGATCACCTCGGTATCTGTCACCCGCCGCAGGTCGTCGGCCACACCAACCATCGTATAGGCGATCAAATGCGGCGCATGAGAGGTCACGGCCAGAACCAGATCATGGTGGTCCGCGTCCATTTCATCGACGTTTGACCCCATGCCTTCCCACAGCGCGCGCAGACGGGCGATGGCATCCGGGTCGGTGCCCTCGACCGGCACCACAAGACACCAGCGATTGTCGAACAGCTCGGCAAAACCCGATTCCGGACCGGAATGCTCGGTCCCTGCCAGAGGGTGCGCAGGAATGAAATGTACGCCTTCGGGGATGTGCGGTTGTACCGCCTGAATCACGTGCCGCTTGACCGAGCCTACATCCGAAACGGTTGCGCCGGGCTTCAACATCGGGGCGATCTCTGCCGCGACTGGCCCCATGGCCCCCACGGGGACGCAGAGGACGACGAGGTCGGCACCTTCGACGGCCTCACCGGCCGTGTCGCACACACGATCGCACAATCCGATCCTGCGTGCCGTTTCGCGGGTCGCCTCGGACCGGGCATAGCCTGTCACTTCCCCGGCCAGACCTGCACGTTTGATCGCCCAGAACATGGACGAGGCGATCAGGCCCAGCCCGATCAGTGCAACCCGGTCGTAAATCTGGCTCATGCTGCGCCCTCTTTGAATGCAGTGATTGCCGCAACCACACGGCGGCAGGCTTCTTCGTCGCCCACGGTAATCCGCAAGGCGTTCGGCAGGTTGTAGCCCGCAACCCGGCGGACAATCAAACCCTGCGTTTTCAGGTAGTCATCGCAAGCCTCGGCCTCGGCCTGATCGGCAAACCGCGCGAGGATGAAGTTGGTGCAGGACGGATCCGAAGGCACACCGATTTTCGCCAGTTCCTCGGCCAGCCACACACGCAGCCGCGCGTTTTCGGATTGGCAGAAGGACAGGAAGTCGACATCGTTTACCGCAGCCTCAGCCGCGGCCAAGGCGGTGAGTGACAGGTTGAACGGCTGGCGCACCCGGTTCAGCACGTCGATGATCGATTGATGCGCATAACCCCAGCCGACCCGCATACCTCCCAACCCGTACACTTTCGAAAAGGTCCGGGTCATGATCACGTTCTCATGGGCATCAACCAGCGATGCACCGCCGTCGAATCCATCCACAAACTCGGCATAGGCACCGTCCAGAACCATCAGGCAGGTGTCAGGCAGGCCCTGAGCCAGACGTTCCAACTCGTCATTTGAGATCATGGTCGAGGTCGGGTTGCCGGGGTTGGTGACGAAGACAATCCGCGTCTGCCCCGTCACAGCGGCCAGAATGGCATCCACATCCACTTTGCGATCCCGCTCGGCCACCATGACCGGCGTCGCACCGGCCATGCGGGCGATGATCGGGTACATGGAGAACCCGTGCTCGGTATAGATCACCTCATCCCCCGGACCCGCATAGGCCTGAGCGATGAATTGCAGTACCTCGTCGCTACCGACACCACAGATGATCCGCGCCGGGTCCAGACCGTGACGCGCGCCGATGGCCGCGCGCAGGCTTGCATGATCCGTGCTGGGATAACGATGCAAAGTAGCGGCACTGTTGCGCACCGCCTCAATCGCCTTGGGGCTTGGCCCGAACGGGTTTTCGTTCGAGCTCAGCTTGATCACATGCTCCACCCCGGCCACATGCGACTGGCCGCCCTGATAGAGCGCGATGTCCATAATGCCGGGTTGTGGGGTGATCTTGGTCATGAGAGGCTCCGTTGAATGGGCCTCTCATACCTGTCTCAACGGGTTGAGAAAAGCGGCAATTCCATCACGCGGCTTTGAAGCGTGCTGTCGCCGGGTCGGCATCGTAGAAGGGCGCGAATTCCTCGGTCCGGCGGGACAGGTCATTGACACTGTCGATGATGAATTGAACCGTTTCCTCGCTCATCAGATACGAGAAGTTCAGCCGCACCCAGCCGGGCTTTTTCATCTCTTCCCCAGCCGACAGGGCTGTGTGAAGCGCCTCGGACGCGGCGCGGTCGATCCCCAGCAGACGGTGCGCGTAAGGTCCCGCGCAGGCACAACCGCCCCGCACCTGAATGCCGTAGATGTCGCTGAGCATCCGGGTAAACAACTGCTGATGCACGGGCTGACCGGAATTGTCGCGGACAAGGAAGGAATAGATCGGCAAGCGGTGCGGGTTATCGACCCCAAGCAAAGTCAGGTTCGGGTTGTCTTTCAAACCCTCCAGAGCCATCTGGTTGAATTGCGCCTCGCGCCGGGCGATTTCGTCCGTGCCGACAACATCCTTGACGATGAAGGCCAGCGCGGCGCGAATGTCTCCGATCACGTTGGGCGTTCCCGCCTCCTCCCGAGTGGCCAGATCGGCGCTGTAGTCATGCCGCCAGGGCGAGACGAAACTGACGGTGCCGCCACCCGGCCAGCTGGGGCATTCCCGCTGCACGGCAAACTGGTTCACGATCAACACTCCCGACGCGCCCGGACCACCGGGAAACTTGTGCGGGGACACCACGATGGCATCCTTGCGCGCATCCGCAGGGCCCATATCCATCGGCAAGTACGGCCCGCCCCCGGCGTAATCCCAAACGGCCAACGCACCGTGCGACTTGAGCAATCGAGTCACCGGATCAGGGTCGGTGATAATACCGGTCACGTTGGACGCCGCCGAGAATGAACCGATCAGCAAATCGGCATCCGCATGTGCCTTAAGCGCGGTTTCCAGCGCGTGCAGATCGACGCCTCCGTCCTCGGCTTCGGGGATTTCTATCACCTGCGCCTTGCTCTCACGCCAGGGCAGAATGTTTGAATGATGCTCGTATGGTCCGATTAAAACAACCGGCTGGTCAGCCTCTTCCACTCCCAACAAACTGACCAACCGGTTGAGCCCCGCCGTGGCACCGGACCCGGTAAAGATCACCGCGTCTTCTCCCCTCGCGCCAACAAGGCGGGCTATCTCTTCGCGCGCCTCGCGGCGCAGACGTGTCATGTAAGATCCGCAATAGGAGGCTTCGGTGTGGCTGTTTGCATAAAACGGCAAAACATGTTGCGCCACAAAGTCTTCGACCTGCCGCAAGGCGCGGCCCGAGGCAACGTAATCCGCATAGACAAGCGGCACGTCCCCATGCAGACCCGGGATCAGAACATTCTCTCCGATCAGCCCATCGCGCAGGTTTGAATTGTGAGTGGTGGAACAGAGTTCCGCACGAAATTTGGACAGGGTCATGGCATTGGCTCCTAACTGCCCTACCAATGTGATATTTCTGGAGCGCGGAAACTTCACCTATCTTTGCGTGGATTTTAGAATTTTTGTGTCATATGATCAGATATGGCTTCTAAGTTAGATCAAATCGACACGCGCATTCTGAAAGAACTGCAAAAGGATGCCACCCTGTCCCAACGGGAATTGGCGGATCGTGTCGGCTTGTCGCAAAATGCGTGCTGGCGGCGTTTGAAGGCCTTGAATGAAGACGGCGTTCTGATTGGGTCAACGGCCCGTATCGCACGCGAGAAGCTGGGATTGAGCCTTGTGGTCTTTGTCATGCTGCGTACACGGCATCATTCGGCCGAGTGGCTTCAGGCGTTTCGAAGCCATGTTCTGACGATCCCCGAAGTTGTGGATTTTCACCGGATCGGCGGGGATTACGACTATCAGCTGAAAGTCGTAACGCAGGATATGGCGTCATATGACAAGGTCTATCAGCGGTTGATCGAAAAAGTCGAACTTGACAGCGTCACGTCGTATTTCGCGATGGAAGCGATCGCCGAAGGGCGACCGCTGCCGATTTAGACCTCAGGCCAGCCCGAGCATCGTTTTCATACCACCGATAAAGGTAGCGTCATCCAAAGCTTTGCGATTGTCGAGATACTCAACCGCATCCGCGCCCGCGCGATACCGCAAAGCGTTGGTGCCATCCGTCACGGCAGCCCAGATCACGTCGGCAACAACGCTTGGCGGCGAGGTGCGGGACGCCATCTCTTCTGAGCCCCAGGTGTTGAACAGGGCCTGAACCACGGGTTGATATTCGGTCATGCTTTCATCGTTGACAAAATCGAACGAGCGGCCGCCAAAGTCAGTGGCGATCAGCCCGGGTTCAACAATCTTGACCTTGATGCCAGCCGCGGCGAGTTCGTAGTGCAGCGATTCCGAAATTCCTTCGACCGCGAATTTCGTGCCGTGATACAGCGCCCCAAGAGGGAATGTGATCTGCCCACCAATGGAAGAGATGTTGACGATGCAGCC
Source organism: Ruegeria sp. E8 (assembly GCF_056533985.1). Lineage (NCBI taxonomy): Bacteria > Pseudomonadati > Pseudomonadota > Alphaproteobacteria > Rhodobacterales > Roseobacteraceae > Ruegeria > Ruegeria sp. E8. The sequence continues at coordinate 4,920 of NZ_JBQFOY010000009.1, read as the reverse complement.
CGACCCATTGGCCCGCATATGTGGCAATACGGCTTTGGTCACGGCCAACAGACCAATGACGTTGGTGTCGAACTGACGGCGAATGCGGTCCATCGGGAACGCCTCCAACGGCCCATAGGCCCCATACCCCGCATTGTTCAACAGAACATCGATCTGGCCGAACCGCTCAATCCCTTCAGCCACAGCTGCCGTGATCGAGGCTTCGTCGGTCACGTCCAGGCGCGTTACCAGAACGTTTTCCAACTGCGATAGCTCGGTTTCCTTTTCCGGACTGCGCATGGTGGCAATGACGTTCCAACCTTGTTTCTGAAACAGCTCTGCCGTGACTTTGCCGATACCCGACGACGCGCCGGTGATGAGGATGGTCTGTGCCATAGTCTTTCTCCGCTATGAAAAGCCTGACAGTCAGATAGTCCCTCGCGCGGCGACATGCTTGCCGAATTCTCTGCAAGATCTGCCTGATCCTCCGAAGTTCGGGACTTTCACTGGCAGTGTCACCCCCCACGAAATATGCTGTACGGGAGGAAGAGGCCCGATATGACACAGTTCGACCTGATTACAGAGATTTGCGAATCTGTACGCGGACAGCCAGAAGATGCGGCTTTTTACCCAACTGCGCTGGAGGGGTTCGGCCTTTTGCACGACGTCAAAACCAAGTCCATTGAAGCTCAGGTTTATGAACCTGTTGTCTGCCTGGTTCTACAAGGGAAGAAAGAAACACGTATCGGCAATCGCTTGGTACATTTCGGCGCGGGCGACTCGTTGATCGTCAGCCATTCGCTTCCGGTTCTGGCCGCAGTCACCGAAGCGAGCCGCCAGAAACCATATGTCGGCCTTGTATTCTCGCTCGACCTGTCGATCCTGCGGGGCCTCTATGATGAGGTTGGATCTGCACCTGGGGAAACAGAGGCGGCGCAGAGCCTGGCCGTATCCAAGGCCGCGCCCGATCTGATCGATGCCATGACCCGCCTGTTTCGCGCCAGCCAGAACCCGATGGACGCAAAGGTTTTGGCCCCGATGATCAGCCGCGAGGTCCATTATCGACTGTTGCAAGCCGATCACGGTGGAATGTTGCGGCAAATGCTGTGGCGCGACAGCGCGGCCAGCCGGATCGCGCGGGTGATTGATTTGATACGAGCTGATTTCCGAACGCCACTGCCCGTATCCGATTTGGCACAGACCGCGGGTATGAGCGTTTCCGCCTTCCATGCGCATTTTAAATCAGTGACCGCAAAGTCGCCGCTGCAATATCAAAAGGATCTCAGGTTGCTCGAAGCGCGTCGGCTTCTGTCCCACGGCACGCTCAGCGTGTCGCAAGCGGCCTTTGATGTGGGATATGAAAGCCCGACCCAGTTCAGCCGCGAGTATTCGCGCAAATTCGGTGTGTCTCCGCGGCAGGATATCGGACCACAGAGCGCGGCCTGAACGAAAAAGACCGCGCAGATTGCGCGGCCTCGTAAATCTGTTTGTCGGCGAAGATTAGTTCTTCGCGTAGAATTCGACGACCAGGTTCGGTTCCATGACGACCGGGTACGGCACATCGCTCAGGCCCGGTGCGCGTACGAAGGTCGCAGTCATTTTCGAGTGGTCTGCGTCGATGTAGTCAGGCACATCACGTTCTGCCAGCGCGGCGGCTTCCAGAACAACAGCCAGTTGCTTGGATTTGTCGCGCACTTCGATCACGTCGCCTTCTTTGACACGGTAGCTGGGGATGTTGACCCGCTTGCCGTTCACTGTGACATGGCCATGGTTCACGAACTGACGTGCAGCGAACACGGTCGCAACAAACTTGGCGCGATAGACGACAGCATCCAGGCGGCGTTCCAGCAGGCCGATCAGGTTTTCACCGGTATCGCCGTTCACACGCACGGCTTCGGCATAGATGCGGCGGAACTGCTTCTCGGTCAGGTCGCCGTAGTAGCCTTTCAGCTTCTGCTTGGCGCGCAGCTGCAGGCCGAAGTCCGACAGTTTGCCCTTGCGGCGCTGACCATGCTGGCCGGGGCCATATTCACGACGGTTGATCGGGGATTTCGGACGACCCCAGATGTTTTCGCCCATCCGGCGGTCGATTTTGTACTTGGCAGACGTGCGTTTGGTCACGGCTGATCTCCTTCGTTTAGGTCGAGGCCCTGCGGGCCACTATGAAGGGCGTTGTCCTCTTGAGGTTTCCCCCATGACAGGCATCCCCTTGCGGGGGCCACCAACACCAATGAAGCCGCGCTTATATCTGCAAAACCGGCAGAGTCAACACGGCAAACAACACTATTCAGAATATCGGTCAGGATACGCAGACAGGGGGCCGCACGGATCGGAAGCCGCTTAACAGCGCTTCGCCGCTTGGGATTCAGGTCGGGAAAGAAATGACGGTCGCACCGCTTTCTGCAGCCGGATTTTGGATCATCACAAGCGTAGTCACGTCAACGACCCAGAACTCTTCATCCCGCGGAGGGCAAGCGCCGTCGAACACGAGTGTCGGCGTGGCATCCTTACCATCAACAACAAGGTTGGCCGAAAACTTCTGCGCCCCGTTGGTGAAGGTAACGGAACCGGTCACTTCACCGGAAACCTCGCGGATAATCGGGAAGTGGCTGTTAGTATGCGTTGCAATACCCCGTGCATTGCCCATTTGCCCGACGCTTTGTTCTGCCACGGCATTCAGGACAATTGCCTGTCCGCGCCATGACCATGCTGCTCCGATCGCCAAACAGGAAAGAGGTGCATCCTCAAGCCCGTCAATTTCTGTCTGACACCACGAAATAGCTATTTGACCGTTTGTTCCGGCTCTCATCTGCCCACTCGCACTTACTACCACCCCAATACATAATCTCACACTTATCAGCGTGAATTTCGGCGGAAAAGAGACAGAACTGCAGCAATCACAAGAATGTTGCCAATGTGAATCAGAATTTTGCGCTCTTCGTCAGAAATCCTTGCCAACGACTGTCACTTTGAGACACGAAGTTTCTACCTATGCGTTCGGTGAATTGGAAACATCGACCCTTCAGTTGTGCCTGCTCATAACTGTCATGGGGTTCATTCCTGAACTGTGAATAGACTCGGTGAGCCTCTCAGAGGCCCCTAGGATGGCGGATTTCGCAAAATGGGTGGTTGCCGCCGAAGATACCCTTAGATGGACTCAGGGAGCGTTTCTGGACTCCTACACGGCCAATCGCGCCCGCAGCGACCAAGCCGCTGTTGAGGCCAACCCGGTTGCACTGGCAATCCTGTCATTGATGGATGGGCGTCAGCGTTGGAGCGGCACTGCAACCGAGTTGAAGCAAACCTTGCGGGTTCGCTTTCCAGCGCTGACAGAGGACAGCCAGAGCTTTCCCCGGTCCGAGGCGCGGTTTGGGGCGGCGTTGCGCCGTGTTCAGCCCGTGTTGCGGCGTCAGGGGGTAAACATCGCGTTCAGCCGGGAAGGGAAGGCCGGAATGCGGGTGATTGAATTGAGCGTTCGGTGAAGTCTAACACAGTGAATGGTGCGACAGCGCTCGGATCGTTAGTTCCGGCGTTGTTTCGCTTTTCACGCGCATCCGATGTCCTAAGCAGTGTTTTCGTGAGAGAATATTGGGCATCAAACTCTGACGAACTTCGCCATACCAAGTGACGGTCATTTCTTGCGATCAAACCGGCGAAGCGTCCATGTGAGGCACTTTGGTAACGATCCAAGGCGGAATTGCTATTTTAGGTGAATAAATCCACCTATGCTGGCTCTTGGCTTGAAATACAGTTGAACTTCCCGATTTCAGAACCGTATTCCTTCAAGAGCATTTCAAGCTCATTTTCTGCAGAAAACCCTTGAACGTATTGCACGTCTTGGCCGTCGGAATCTCCTAACGATCTCAGAACGAAAGAAAACCTATCAGCTTGATAGTATGCTTGCTTTGAGTATTTGCCGAACTTCTTAACAGCGTGCCTAAACTCGTTAGCTGTTATCGAAATAGCGAATCCATACTGCCCTCTTTGAACCAAGTCTTCCAGATCCAGTACTTGATCGTTGCCGCTTGTCTCAACTCGAGTAAATCCTGCTGGTACATCGGGAGTGTCGCCTTCACCCGGAAAAAGAACGTGTCGCCGGTCTTCTGGAAAATCGCAAATAAACTGTTCCTCCACTGGTAGCGCTCCTTGTTCGTCGCTGAGCGCCCCACCGAAGATTGGCGCTAAAAGCTCGAACGCTTCAAACTGACATATCGTCGGGTTTGTTCGGAAGTCGTTTAGTTGTTGCTCCAAGTTCTCATACTGTTCGACTGTTGCAGCTCCGGAAATTTCAGCGCCTACCAGTTTAACAATGCCTTGAGCGCCAGCCTCGCCCTCAAATTTTACGTATCGCGTAACCTCAGCGTCAGCGTTCGAGCACATTTGCTCCACGCGGTCAAAAAGCTCATCACGATCACTTTTAGACATTTCAGCATTAGCCGTTGTGACAAAATGGGCTGTAATGACTGTGAAAATCATAATTTGGCGCATGGTATATCTCCACGAATTATCTTTATTATATTGATAATAATATATTAATTTGGATCTAGCGTGAATTCTCGCACGTCCAGTATAACTATCATTCCTGCACAAAACGCTTTTTTATACTGCGATGGAACCAGCAACGAAGGCTCGGCCAAACCGAACGCCAAACGAACGCTCACGGTATAATTGGCTAACGGTGCTGACAGCACAGACGGTGAAGGTGTGGTGGATTTATTTGTGGGGAGAGATTCGGGTTTAGGGAGCGCCGGATTCGCCGGGCTAACGCTGCTGTTCTTTGCTCTCTGGCGTAGCACCGCAGTAGCACCGGGCGCGAGCATCTCAAACGCAGAAAGCGCCTCTTGGGGCGCTAAGTGTTTGATATCCGATCTAGAAGTTTGGTTTTGGTGTTAGGCTTTGACCCTCTGACCTTCAGGTTATGAGCCTGACGAGGTGAAGACG